>NZ_JASBQE010000019.1 GCF_029960785.1 Polyangium sp. 15x6 | reverse complement strand
GCGCCGAGCTCCGAACCGACCTCCGAGGTTACCTTCGAGCTCCGCGCCGAGCTCCGAACCGACCTCCGAGGTTACCTTCGAGCTCCGCGCCGAGCTCCGAACCGACCTCCGAGGTTACCTTCGAGCTCCGCGCCGAGCTCCGAACCGACCTCCGAGGTTACCTTCGAGCTTCGCGCCGGGTCCTGATCAAACTTGATCAGCCGGTTCGGCGCGACGAACACGGAGGAACCCATGGGCGATGACCGTCTCACGGTCACGGACTACTCGGAGGTCCGTGCCGCGGGTCGTGCGGCTCGTGAGGCTCTCGCGCAGAGCGAGAGAGCGGCCGCTCGGCTCTTGAACGGGCGGCCGCTCACCTTGGCGGCAGTGCTGGACGCTGTCAGGGCTGCCCACCAAGCATGCGCGGCCATGCAGGAGCTGGCGCGCCACGCCGCCGATCTCCCATCATCCGCGGACAAAAACTAGGCCCGTCGCGCCGCATCGGCGCACGCTCGACGGTCCCATGGTGTCCGACACGATCGACCGACTGATCCTCTCACTACCAACAAATTCGCCTGCCTATCGGGCAGTTGTGCCGCGTTTCATGCGACTGCGTGCCATCGCACACGATGCGAAGCCATTGATCGAAGCGATGGAATCCGGCGATCCCGAGCGGATCGCTGGCGCCAAAGAGCCGTACGAAGCACTTGCACGGGAGCACCTTTCCACCATAACTGCACTCCGTTCCGGCTTTGAAGAGGCGATGGTCGTGGTCGGTGTGTCGGAGGAAGAACGGCGCGAGATCCGCGAATGGCTCGCGGCGATGTTGGTCGACTGCGAACGCGTATTGGCGCGGGTCAACATCCCTGCGGAGTTGTTCGGCGCTACCGGCAAGCCGATCGGCGATGCCTGAACATGCGGCGCGGACTGGCATCGTCCGCCCTCGTGCTGGCACGGTTGACCCCAGGATCGACGCTCCGATCTCCGCGGGCAAACGGTCCTACCTCGGACAATTCATGTCCTAGCCCATCGCCGAATAGCCACGAAAACCCGACGAATCGTGATAGATTCGTCCCATCAAGTGAGCCGCTGAAACGGTCGAGCCGACGACGCGCATGGGGCGCGACGCGGCGCCCGTGGCGGCCCTTGCTGGGGCTTCGTCGTGGCCAACGTCCTGCCGCTCGACAAGCGCGTGAACGTCGTTCGGCACCTCGTAGAGGGTGCCAGCGTGCGCGCCACGTCACGGCTGACGGAGGTGTCGATCCCGACGGTGCTCTCGACCCTGCTCCGCATGGGCGAGGGGTGCGACAACCTGCACAACCTGCTCGTGAGGGACCTGGACATCCGCGAGATCGAGCTGGATGAGATCTGGTCCTACGTGCAGAAGAAGCAGGCGCGCGTGACCGCGGAGGATCCCGCGGAGTTCGGTGACGCCTACGCGTACCTCGCCATGGCGCGGACGAAGAAGCTCCTCGTGAGCTACCGCGTCGGGAAGCGCGACGAGGCGAACACGCGGGCGTTCATCGCCGATCTGCGGGCCCGGCTCGTGACGATCCCGGAACTGTCCACGGACGGCTGGCAGAGCTACCCGGTGGCCGTCGGGCAGAGCTTCGGGGGCGCCGTCGATCACGCCGTGATCCAGAAGAACTACACGAAGAAGGGGCGCGCGGACGGGCAGCGGCACGACCACCGCTACGAGCCCCCGCGCGACCCGTTCATCACGAAGAAGACCGCGCATGGCGCGCCGAACCTCGACCGGGCCTCCACCTCGCACGTCGAGCGCGCGAACCTCACGGTCCGGATGCACGTCCGCCGGTTCACGCGGCTTTGCAACGGGTTCTCGAAGAAGATCGAGAACCACCGCGCGGCCGTGAGCCTGCACGTCGCCTGGTACAACTTCTGCCGCGTCCACGAGAGCTTGCGCGTCACGCCGGCCATGGAGGCGGGCATCACGGATCACGTCTGGTCCGTGCAGGAGCTTGTCGAGCGCGCCCTTGCCGCAGAGCCGTGCGCGCCTCCGGAGCTGAAGAAGCTCGCGCCGCCCACCCCGGCCCCGGGCGAGAAGCCCAGCGCGGCGCGGGAACTGCCGAACGGCAAAGGGTGGCTCCGCGCCCTGCCCGGCGGGAAGAGCAAGCCGAGCGCGCCACCACGGGCTCCTACGCCGCCCGCCGCGCCACCGGCGAGGGTCGGGACGGGGGAGGCTCCGCGCGAGGCGCTACCACCCCCGGGGACGCAGCTTGACCTGTTCACGTGGCGGCCGAAACCGCGTCAGCTCGACCTGTTCGATCCGCCCTGAGAGCGCGCCGTCTTGCGCGGCCGTCCGGGCTTGGCCTCGGGAAGCGTCGCCTTCCGGAAGAGCTTCGCGGGAGGCACGCCGAGCGCATCCGCGAGCGCTACGACCACCGCGACGCCTACGTTCGTCTGCCCGCGCTCGACCCGCTGGAGAAAGCGCAGGTCGAGTTCCGAGGCTTCGGCGAGTTGCTCTTGGGTGAACCCGCGCGAGAGCCGCAGACGGCGCACGTTCGCCCCGATGTAGCCGAGAACCTCGACGACGCGGGCGGAACGGTCCGTCACCCCCGCGGGTCTACGCCTTCGTCCTCGGCGGAATAACGGTCGATAGACCGTGTTTCGTTGACCTCGACGAACCCTCGGCTCTACCGTGATCGCTTCGCGAGGAGGGCCAGCCGTGAACGCGCAGCATCAACCGGGGCAGCAACCCGTGCAGGGGCAACCGTCGATCGTGCGGGTGACAGCGCCAGAACCGAAGGTTCCGACGTGGCTCGCCGCCGCCATCGTGACGAGCCTCGTGGGCGTCGCTGTTGTTGTCGTCGTGCGCCTCCTTCGCGAGGAAAAGCCGAAAGGGCCGCCGACGGCGTCGGCAGCAATGCCGACGCCTGGGACGTCATGGTACACGGAGCCGCGCAAGCTGCCCGACATCGACCCCGTTGGGGACATGATGCGGGCGCTCATGGGCGAGCCGACTTTTGCCAGAGCCGTACAGCGAACGCGCCCGCTGATGGCCGATCGAACGAACACGCCGAGCGAAGGCGCGACGCTGCTCGCTCTTTGGGCGCTTGCTCATCCCCCCACGTGGGCGGACCTCGCGCCGTCACGCGACGAGACGAGCGTCGGCATGGTGCGCAAAGACTCTGACGGGGAGCGGGGGAAACGCTTGTGCGCGCCGGGGCAGATCATCCGGATCAAGGTCGAGCGTCTTCAGGACGGATCCGTTGCCTCTGGATCGCTACTGACGGACGGCGAGACCCTGATCCATTTCTTCGCGCTGCGGGACACGGGGGCGCTCGTGGAGGACAGCAGGGCGCGCTTCTGCGGTGTCGTGACGGGCAACTTCACGTTCTCGAACGAGCACGGGACGGCCGACGGGATCCAGATGGTCGGCATGTTCGACCTACCGACGAACCGGGCGGCGCCCAAATAGGCACGTGATGTGCTTGTCGGCTGGCATGCCCAATGCCATTACCCGTGTTCGGATCCGCTCCTGTAGCGAGCGTGATTGCGAGAGCCCGCCGTGTGTTGCATCAAAGGTACATGCTGCGGACAATGTTTCGCAGGTTCGCGCTGACGAAATCGAAGAACATATCCCACGTGGCTCCAGGAGCGTCTGTCAGCGTTCTATGCACGTCAGCGCAAGCGACTGCGAAACCACCAGGGACTTGTCGAACGTGTAACTCCAACTCAACAACGTCCCTTGGCCCATCGCCAAATCCGGCTTCTGGTAACCGCGCCTCTACGATCGCGCGCATCGATGTGGGGTCTTCGACATCCAAGCGAAACGTGGGTTCCCAATCGGCTTCGGGCCAATCCAGATATCTACACAACGCCTCCACGAGACGTCGCGTGAATTGGAGAGTCGGGCCGGCGTTCGCGCGTAGTTCACGTATAGCCTCTTGTTGCGCGGCAACGATATCTAGGTAGGTGGGCATCGGATGTGTCCTATGTGTACGCACGCTACCGACGTGGCACGCTATGCCGCAATCCGGAGCGTATGCGCCGGGCACGGACGAGCACGCGTGACGTGCTTTCAGATGTGCAATGCGCCGTGAAAGACGGCGTAGGCGGGGCGGTCCTGGACGGAGGAGCAGGCGAGCGCCACCGGAGTAGGCAGCGCTCTCCCGTTCAGCGCCCGCGCTTCCGCGGCTTCCAGGTGGGGCGTGGAGCCTGCTTCGGGGGAGCCGCGCCGAGCTTCCGGAGGGCGGCGCGGAGCCGCTTCTCGTGGGCGTGGTACGTCGCCCGCGGTTGTCCGAGGGCGCGCGCCGCGTCCGAACCGATGAGCCCGCGGGCGGCCAGCTCCACGACGTGGACGACGCTCGGGCTCGACGCCATGACCCGCGCGAGCAGGTCCCGCGCCTCGATGCCGGGCATCGGGTCCGGCGACACGAGGATCGGGACGTCCCGAAGCGAGGACGCCGGAGCCTCGTACAGCGTGGAGGCGCGCCGCGAGAGGTTTTGCGCCCGATACCATGCCGTCTGCTTCATGAAGCCCAGCAGGGACGCCTCGGGCGGCGTCTTCTCCCCGCCGCGGACGCGTCCTTCGGCCAGGGCCTCCCACGTCGTGATGATCGTCTCTTGCACGATGTCCGGAGCGTGAGCGCTCGCCACGCCGATCGCGCGGGCATGGCGGAGAAGCATCGGGCGCATGGCCTCGATGTCCTCCGCGTCCGCTTCGACGATCGGCGCGCCCCCACCGGGGGAGGCGCGTTGCCGGATCACGGTCCGTCACCCCGGACCAGGGCATCGAGATCCATGCCGAGCACGCGCGCCACGCGCGAGGCAAAGATCAGCGTGCAAGCGATCTCCCCGTGGAGGACGGCGCGCACGTACATCCGCGCGAACCCAAGCGCCTTCGCCGATTCCCTCGCCGTCCGTGCGGCGACGTAGGGTGCGAGCGCCTTCCGGACGCGCGCCGCTTGCAGGTCCGTGAGGACGGCGGGAAGGCTCTCCGGAGCCTTGTCCTGGTCGTGCTCCGTCACGAGGCGCCTCCCTTCCGCTTCGGGGGCGTCACGAGGGAGAGCGCCGGGGCCTTGCGGGGCGGCGCCTTGCCGACGAGGGCATCGTCGAGCGAGAGCCCCACGGCGCGCGCGATGCTCCGCGCGAGCGCCATGTTTCCCGGCTCCGTCCCGTCGCAGAACGCGAGCACGAAGGAGCGGCGGAAGCCGAGCTTGTGCGCCACGGCGATCCAGGTCCCGTGCTCGCGGTGCAGGTGGCGCAGCAGGGCGCGCAGGTTCGCCCGCTGGATCTCGATGAGGTCCGTGCCGCGCAGCGGGCGGACGCGGTATTTCGAGGCGGCCATCACAACGCCCCCTTCCGCCCGCACGTCGGGCAGGCGTCGGCCGAGGAGAGGGGCGCAAGCAGACGGTCGACTGTCGTCCCGGCGGCGCGGGCGGAACGGATCGCCATGGCATGTGAGCCGCGCTTGCCGCCTTGCGCGATCCGCTCGATCGTCAGGGCTGAGACGCCCATGACTTCGGCCAGACAGGACCATGACCCGTACGCGCGGCGCAGGTTACGAAGGGCGGCGCGGAGACGGGCTTGCTCGGGTTCGGAGAGACGAAGGAAGCGAGACGGGGGACGGTAGAACGCACCGGCCCCTTGGCCCTCGGACGAGGGCCGGACTAGGGTGAGCATGGGTTGCGACCTCGCGGAAACGGGGTTGCGGCCAAGTCGCCCCGGGGGATGCCTAAGTCCCTCGGGGCGGCGCCTTTTCCAGGCCCGCCGAACCTACGCGCCGAAATCGCGGCCCGCTACAGCCGATCGCCAATCTTGATCAGCTACGGCCTATCTTGATCGGCACCTCGCGCCGAGCTCCGAACCGACCTCCGAGGTTACCTTCGAGCTTCGCGCCCCCGCTCTCCCCCACCCGCCCGAAGAGGAAGCGCTCCCCGCATGAAAAACCTGACCGGCCCGCTGCAATTCCCCCCGACGCGACGAGATCCGGAGAGCGGCTTCACGCTGCACGGCAGGCGCTTCCACGATCCGTACGCCTGGCTCGAACGGCTCGACGACGCGGAGACGCAAGGCTTCATCGCCGCGCAAGAGGCCATCACGCGCGGCGTGCTCGACGCGGTGCCGGGACGCGACTGGCTCCGGGACGCGGTCGCTCGCTCCGCGCGGTATGCGCGGCGCTCGCCGCCGATTCGTAGGGGCTCGAACGGTCGCGAGTTCCTCTGGCAGGCAGACGCGGACGACGAGAAGCAGAAGCTTTTGATGCGGCGTGAGAAAGGCGCGCCGTTCGAAACGGTGCTCGATCCGAATACGTGGCCGAGCGACGAGGCGCTGGTCTTCGCCGTGCCTTCGCCCGACGGCACGCGGGTCGCGTTCGGGAAGGCCGTGGGGAGCACGCACGACGCGGTGATTCACGTGCTCGACGTCGAGACGGGGCGCCTGCTTCCGGACAGGCCTCGCGGGACGGGGCATGCGTCGCTGGCCTGGCGCCCCGATGGAACCGGCTTCTTTTATTCGGCGTGTCCCGAGCCGGGCGAGGTGCCCGCGGGCGACGAGGCGCACTGGAACGCCATTTACGAGCACCGGATCGGCTCGGGGGCGCGCCGGGTCTTCGGGGACGACCAGAACAAGGAATACTGGTGCTCCGTCAAGGTCAGCGAGTGCGGCCGCTTCGCCGTGCTTTACAAATGGGATTACGTGCACGCCAACGTGGTCTACCTGCTGCGGCTCGCCGACGACGCGCTCTTGCCGGTGGCTCCCGTCATGCGGTCGCTCAACCAGGTGCAGGTGATCGGCGACGCGCTGCTCATTCATACCGACCTCGATGCGCCGCGCGGCCGTGCTTGCATCGCGTCGCTGGCGGCGCCGACCGAGTGGCGGACGCTGATCCCCGAGAACGAGGACACGTTGCAGACTGTCGCGGGCGCCTCCGGCCGGCTTTATGCCGTCTATTCCCACGCGGCGTCCCATCGGATCCGCATCCACGCCGAGGACGGCGCCTACCTCCGCGACCTCGTGCTGCCGGCGCTCGGCTCGGTCAATCGGAATGACGGGGAAGGCGTCGTCAGCGGCGTCAGCGGCGCCTGGAAGGGCGACGAGGTGTGGGTGAGCTTCGAGTCGTACGTGCAGGCGCCCTCTCATTATCGGTACGATTACGCGTCGGACCGCCTGACGCCGTACCACGTGCCCGACGTGGGGCTCGACCCCGCGGCGTACGTGACGAACCAGGTCTGGTACGAGTCGCCCGACGGCACGCGGGTGTCGATGTTCATCGTCCACCACAAGGATCTGCCGCGCGATGGGCACATGCCCGTGCGGCTGAACGGCTACGGGGGATTCAACATCTCGCTCCAGCCGCGCTTTTCGGCGGTCACCGCCGCGTGGCTTTTGCTCGGCGGCGTGCTCGCGTTCGCGAACGTGCGAGGCGGGGGCGAATATGGCCGCGCCTGGCACGAGGCCGCGGTCAAGACGCGGCGGCAAAACGCCTTCGACGATTACATCGCCGCGGCGCGTTTCCTCGTCTCGGAAGGCTACACGACGCCCTCCCGGCTCGCCTCGCGTGGCAACAGCAACGGCGGGGTGCTCGTCGCCACCACCGCGATGCAAGCACCCGAGGCGTTCGGCGCGGTGTTTTGCCGCGCGCCCACCCTCGACATGTTGCAATTCCCGAAATTCGGGTTCATGAGCTCGGCGACCGTCGAATACGGCTCGCCCGACGACCCCGTCGAAGGCGCCTACCTCGCCGGGTATTCGCCCTATCACAACGTCCGAGCCGATCGCCGCTACCCCGTGATCGCGTTCGTCCCAGCGCTCAACGATCGGATCGCGCCGCCGTACGATCCCTTGAAAATGGTCGCTCGGCTCCAGGCGGAAAACACGCTCGGCGGGCCCTATCTCCTGCTTCCGCTCCGGGGCTCGGGACACGGCGGCGGCACCACGCTGACGGCGCTCATCGAGCAGGACGTCGACGAGCTCAGCTTTTATTGCTGGGCGCTCGACGTCGAGCCGCCCGCGGCGGGCGCGGCGGACGCAGCGGGCGCGGTGGGCGCTGCGGGCGCGGTGGGCGCGGGTTGAGCCGGCGCCGGCTCGCCGATCGGCAAGCCACTGCCCTTCGTCCGCCATCCGCCCCCGAAAAACCCGAGCGATCCATCCGATTGCCGCATGGTCACCGGCGGCGCCCAGTAGCTATTCGGCGGCGGCACTTCCCAGCGACCGCGACGCCACACCCAGCGGCGCCGCTCCCACGTCCACTCGCCGTCGATCCAGACCTCTTGTTTGCCCGGTCGCGCCGGCACGATCTCCACGCGCGCGGCCGGCGGCGGGTACGGCACGAGCACGGGCGCCTCGCGCACGTGCGGGCCGATCTCGGGCAGCGGAATCGGCGAACCGCCGCACCCCGCGAGCCAGAGGAGCGCGCCGAGGATCAGCCCCCGGCCCATCCGAAAAACGCCTCGACGGCCGCGCGGCCGAAGAAAAGGTACTCCAGCGTCGCGAGCGCCAAGAACGGCCCGAACGCGACACGCGCCTGCCCGAGCCCCTCGCCCGCCTCCTCCGCGAGCGGATCCTCGGCGAGCTCTTTTTCCGCCTCGGCCCGCTCTTCCGGTGTCATCGCCGCGAGCTCCTTCCGGATCTCCTCGCGCTCGAGCCGCACCGCCTCCGGCTCCTCGATCTTGCCGCGCACCGCGAGCACGCCGATCGCCGCGAACGTCCCCTGCACCGCGCCCGCGCAGAGCACCACGAGCGCGCCTCCCCAGCCGAACCACGCGCCCGCCAGCATGAGGAGCTTCGCGTCGCCGAGCCCCATGCCCGCCCCGCCGCGCAAACGCGGGTAGATCACGATGAACGGGAGCCAGACGACGGCAAACCCCACGGCCGCGCCGAGGAGCGAGTCCACGAACGCGAGGTCGCGGAGCGACGCCGTGGCGAGGCCGAGCACCGCGCCGCCGAGCGTGATCTCGTCGGGCAAGATCATGTGCTCGAGGTCGATGAACGCCGCCGCCACGAGGCCGAGCGCGAGCGCGAGGTCGGCGATGTAGATGGCTCCGGCGCGGGCGAGCGAGGTCGTGGGATCGAGCGGCGCGAGGAGCACGTGCACGATCGCCACGGAGAGCAGGCCGCCGATCGCCTCGACGAGCGGGTAACGCGGCGAGACGGCGGCGCCGCAGCAGCGCGCCTTGCCACGGAGAAACAGCCATCCGAAGACGGGGATGTTGTCCCAGGGGCGGATCGGCGTCTCGCACGCGGGGCAACGCGAGGCGGGGCGGACGACGCTCATCCCGCGGGGAACGCGGTAAATCACGACGTTCAGGAAGCTGCCCCAGAGCAGGCCGAAGACCAGCGCGAAGCCGTAGAGGAACGAGGGGGGCAGATCGCCGAGCATCAGCACGAGAGCCCGGAGCATAGCGCGAGGCTTTGCCGGGGCGCGCCGTGTCTGGCATAAACCGCCGTCCCCGCATGAAAATCCCGGGAAACGAGATCCTCCTCCCGCTCCTCGGCGCCCTCGCCACCCTCGTGGGTTGTACCTCGGGCGGAGGCGGCTCCTCCACGGGCGGCGCGGACGGCGGGCCGGCCGTCGTGCTGTCGCCGAAGGGCAAGGTGCTCGAAGCCGCCGAGAACCAGGCCGACCCGGACGCAGGCGCCTCCAAGGCCGAGGCCGCGAAGAGCGAACGCGTGGACATCCCCGCCGGCACGCTCGTCGCCGGCTCGACCCCGGGCGACAAGGGCCGCGACCCGGTGCTCGAACCCGCCGAGCTCGAGGTGAAGCTCGGCGCCTACGCGATCGATCGTTACCTCTACCCGAACGACCCGACGAAGCCGCCGCTCACGGGCGTGTCCCGCGCGAAGGCGGCCGAGCTCTGCGAGCAGGCGGGCGGGCGGCTTTGCACGGAGCTCGAATGGGAGCGCGCCTGCAAGGGGCCCGAGGGGACGACGTTCGCGGGCCAGGCGTCGTGGGATGCGAAATGCGCGAAGGAGCCGGCGTCGTGCGCGTCGGGCTTCGGCGTGCTCGGGATGGGCGGAGCGTACCGGGAATGGACGGCGAGCGAGGTCTTGCCGATCGAGGACATGCAGCCGCGCGCGGCGGCCGTGCGCGGGGCGCGCGGGAGCGCCGTCGGGCCGGATCATCGGTGCGCGCATCGGACCGCGATCGATCCGGGCGCGAGCGCGGAGGACCTCGGCTTCCGGTGCTGCCGCGGCGCGCCGAACGCGGCCACGATCCCGTCGCCGCAATGGGACCAGACCTACCGGCGGGTGGAGCTGCCGGCGAAGGAGCTCGGGGAGATGCTCGCCTCGGTGCCGTCGCTCTCCACGCTCGACCGGGAAATCACCTATTTCAAGGAGCCGGACGACGTGAACGTGGTGCTCGCGCGAGGCGACGCGGGCGCGCCGCCGGCGAACACGGTGCTCACGACGTCGCCCTTGCTCTGGAACCCGGTGCCCGGCGAGCAGATCGTGGTGCTCGCGGGCCGCGCCGGCAAGGATTCGTTCGTCGTCGCGTTTTATCGTTTGCCCGGGGATCGATATCGCATCGCCTCGACGCTCGTGCTGAAGGACGAGAAGGGTCCGATCGCGCTCGGCTTCAACGGCTACGTGCGCAAACGTTTGTCGTGGGCGACGTGCTGGGATTGTCGGGGGGAATCGGGGAACGTGACCTACCGCGACGACGGGCGCGTCGTGATCACGCAGAAATGACCATGAAGAAGGTCCTCGCGCTGTGGCTTCTGGGAGGCGCGCTCGCCGCGTGTCGCAAGTCGCCGCCGCCTCCGCCCGAGGACATGCCGACGACTGTGCCGACGGCGAGCGCGAGCCAAGCCGCCGCGCCGCCCGAGCCTCCGCAGCCGAAGGTGCCGACGCTCGTGCCGGAGCCGTTCGAGGCCACGAAAGGCAAATCGGCGGAGCTCTACGTCATCGACGGCGCGAGGATCGTGACCGAGGGCCTGCACGTGGGCCGGATCGAGGGCGAGCGCGTCGCGTGGATCGGCGACATCCCGGACGATAACCACGACATCGGCGGCAATCACATCCGGCTCGTCACGGGCCACTGGCCCGACGGCGTCGATGTGTATTACTCGGGCAAACGAGGCTACGGGTGGCGCCCGACGATCGCTCCGCTCACCGGGAAAGGCACGCGGCGGACCTTCGGCGACGACGAGCACGGCGCCTGGATCCAGGGCACGGCCCGCGTCGGCGCGAGCACGATCGTGGCCGCGCAGGATCCCGTGGCCGGCCGGCACTTCGCGACCCTTCGAGGGCCCGCGCGCAAGTTCGAGCCGATCACGGCCGAAAAAGGCGGCTGCAAGCCCGAGGAGGTCGCGAAATCCCGGCAAGAGCCCGTGCCGCTCGCCCTGCCCTACAACTGGATCGGCGCGACCGGGGCCGGCACGTTCATGACCGTGGGCATGCTCTGCAACCGGGAGAAGGCGCTGGCCGCGGAGGTCTGGGATCAAGGGGGGAAATCGCGCATCGTGGAGCTCTCTCCCCTGACGAAAACCCCGAGTGTCGTGCCGGTCGTGATCCCGGGCAAAGGCGACGAGCTGTGGCTCTCGACGAGCCCCGTGATCCATTACGAGGCCGGGACGTTCGAGGCATTGCCGCCGATCGGAGCGCCGCTCGGGAAGCTCTTCGTCTCGCCGACCGGCAAGCTGCACGCGCTCGCGGGCCGCGGGATCTTCCGCTTCGACGCGGGCCATTGGACCCGCGTCGCGAACCTGCCCCATCCCATGAAGTTCAAAGCGATGGGAATGGACGCCGAGGGGACGTTCTGGGTCGGCTACGCGGGGCCCGCCAAGCTGCGCGCATCGAGCGGCGAGCCGAGCCTCGACGATTGCACGATGCCGTTCGTCTACCTCGGCGAGGTGCCTCCGCCGGAGGGCGCGGAGTCCACGTTCCAGAAGGCCATCGAGGCGCTCGCCACGTTCCCCGCCCTCGCCGAGATCAGCGGCGTCGAGTACGCCGAGGGCGGCGCCCAGCACTTCGGCGTCATGGTGAAGAGCAAGGCGCAAGGCGACGCCGTCGTCGCGCACCTCCGCGGAAACCTCCCGGATCCGTACGCCGAGCCGATCTGTTTTGCCCCGAGAAACGCGCGTTCGATCGAGCTGAAGAAGAACTGAGCGGCAATCCCGCTACGGCGACGCGAGGTAATCGTGGTAATGGTGAAAATACTTCACCAGCCGCTCGGTCGCGTCGGCAAACTCCGGAAAATCGAGCGATTCGGTCGGTAGCTCCGCGCAGAGCACGACCTCGCCCTGGCTGCCCTGCGCGAACTTCGCGATGCGCATGTCCCGGTTGAGGAGCAGGAGCCGCCGCGGAAGCTCCGGCGAAGGCTGGATGCGCGAGGAGAGCACCGGCAGGAGCGAGAGCAAGAGCCAGTGCTCGCTGCACTGGATGAAGTACGGGGGCAAGGAATCGTTGCCGGGCCTCCGGGGGAAGACGCGCAGCGTCTTCGGGCCTTCGTCCTTGACCTCGTAATCGAGCCTCTCGAGCCAACCGCGGACCGTCTCGACGTCCATCGCGACGGAGCCTAGCGTTCTTCCGGGCAAGATGCGACGAGACAGAGCCGCGCCCGGCCGTCGTGCTCTTGCGTCGTGTCCAGCCGGCCGCCGAGCAGCGTCGCCGCGAGGTGGACGCAGTAGAGCGAGAGCCCACGCCCGTAGGCCGCCTGGATGTACCGCCGACGTTGCGCCGGCGGCGCCCCCGTGGGCGGCGGATCGACGTGGTGCTGCGATCGCGACGCGAACCGGACCTCGACCCGCGCCTCCGTCCCCTCCCGCGCCGCCGTGACCACGAGGCGCGTCCGCGGCGCCGCGCGCTCGATCCCGAACGCGATGAGGTTGTCGACCGCCCGCGCGCAGAGCGCCCGATCACACCGCACGATCACCTCGCCGTGCCGGAGCCCCGCATCCAGCACGAGCTCGACCTCGGCCGCCGCAGCTTGCTTGGTGAGCCGCCCGATCGCCTCCCGCCCGACGAGGACGAGATCACTCGCCGTGTTCGCGCCCGAGGAAGGCCCACCCCGCCGCGCCATGAGGTCGATGTTGCCGGCGAGGCGCCGCAAGACGTCGCAGAGCATCTGCGCATCGGCGAGCGCTTCGGCCGTCTCCGTGCTCGTGCCCGGCGCGAGCGTGCTCTCGAGGAAGCTCAGGTTCGTGATCAGCGCGGCGATGGGGTTGTTGAGGTCGTGGGCCATCACGGCCATCAACTCTTCGAGCGACGCATCACCCCCCAGGTCGGCCATCGTCGGCCACGATACCGCGATCTTCCGCGCCAAGCACGGAAACGGTGTAGGGCCTTGGAAAAAACTCACAAAGTGAGGACCGCGGCCTCCCCGCGTTCAGCGACGCGGGCCGAGATCAACGTGAGGAGGCTCTTCCGGCGTTCGTCGAGGTCCACGAGGGTGCGCGGCGAGACGAGCCAGGTCTCGAACGGGCCCGACGCGAGGAGGTCCCGCGCGCGATCGCGATCGAGCGCGAGGAGGGCCTTTTGCAGGCCGCGCGGGAAACGCGCGACGGGGCGGAGGCGCGAGAGCAGGACGTCGAGGGCGCGAGGATCGACCTTCGACGGGAACGCGGCGGCATTGTCGGTGAGGTGGATCGCCTGGGCAACGTCGTCGAAATGGACCGCGCGGCGAAGGACGTGGCCGGTGAGGTAGTCGAGGACGAGGGTCTCGATGTAGTCGGCGAGGAGCGAGGGCTGTTCGCCGGGGTGCGGGTCGGGCGAGGCGGCCCAGCGGGCCCAGGTTTCGGCTTCGAGGGAATGGTCGAGCGTGACGTCGTGGCCCGCGGGGAGCGCCCACGCGCCCGAGCCGTCGCCGCGGCCGGGGGCGAACATCAAGGCGTCGACGGTGCCGTCGTTCTGCACGGCGGCGTGGAGCGCGAGGTAGTCGCGGAGGTCGCGCTGGCCCGCGAAGAGGGCTCCGAGCTCGCCCGTGCCGATCCGCCGGAAGACGGCGGCGGGGACGACTCGCATGCCGAGGCCCCGCGCGAGCCGCTCGAACGCGAGGCTCCGCCGATACGCGACGGGGTTTTCCGTGAGCGCGAGCAGGAGCGACGCGGGCGCGGATCCGGGCGGGTTTTGTCGTTCGATCGTGACGCGAAACAGCCCCGGTCGGTGCCAACCGACGAGGGTGACCGAGGTGAGCGGGGCGTGCAGGAGTTCGCGCCGCACGGGGTCGGCCTCGACATCGAGCTCTTTCGGCGGGGGTCGTTTCGCCGCGCTTTCGGCGGGCGCCGCGCTCGCGACCGTCACGGCGGACGGCGCGGACGGCGCGGACGGCGGCTCCGGCCGGTCCCGCCCACAGGCCCCGAGGACGAGCGCCGCCGCGGCGATCCGCGCGAGCGCGCCGCCTGGAGGGAGATTCATGCGAGCACGCGCTCGCGCAAGAACCGCTGGATCCGGTCGCGCACGAGATCGGGGCGCTCGATGGGCACGGCGTGGGAGCCGCCGTTCACCATGAGCAGCTCGCCGTGCGGCAGCGCGGCGGCCATCTCCTCGGCGTAACGGGGCGGCGTAAAGGTGTCGCGATCCCCCGCGATCACGAGCGCCGGCACGGCCACCTTCGGCAAGAGGTCCGAGGCCGAATGATCTCCGGCCGACCTGAGCATCCGCAGGAACATGGGCACGTCGATGTCGACCATGTGCTTGAGGTACGGCATCACGTCCTCGGGACGGATCGACCGATCGATCTCCCCCGTCAGCATCGCCAGCCTGAGCGCCGCCTCGGCCGGCACCCTTCCCCAGAGCGCCCGCACGATCTCGGGGTGGGCGTCGACACGCGCGATGAGCTTCGGCAGCATCTGCGCGAGCACGTCGGTGCCCTTGAACGTGTGGGTGATCCGGCCCGGCGCGCCGCAGATGAGGACGAGCGCGCGCACCTTCTCGGGCCGGAGCCGGTAGGCTTCGAGCAAGACCTGGCAGCCCATCGAGTGGCCGACGAGCACGACCTCGGGGTCGCCGACGGCGCGCCGGACCGTGTCGAGGTCGTGGGCGTGGTCGACGAGCTCGATGCGCTTCGGGTCGGCGGGCAGGCTGCTACGGCCGTGGCCGCGGTAGTTCCAGTGCGCGACGCTGGCAAGGGGAGAGAGGTCGTCCCACAGGTACTTCCAGATGAAGCCGTCGCAGGCGATCCCGTCGGTGAGCAGAACCGTGAGATCCGAGGGGCCCCGCCTCCGCCGCACGAAGAGGCGTGTCGCGTCGGGCGCGAGGGCGAACGAGGCGGTCTGGGGGGCGCTCCCGCTCGAGGGAGGGGGAAGGCTGCTCGTCGTCAATCGCCGAGATCCTCTTCGCCTTCACCGACCTCGTTCACGCTCGGCAGCTTTTTGATCTCGAGCCGGGCGAGCTTCCAGGCGCGCTGCACCACCCACGACAAAGACCGATCGAGCCGCGCCGCTTCTTCCTTGATCTCCTGGAGCATCGACTCCGGGAAGTAGAGACTTTGCTTCCTTTTGTCGGTCTTCGACGCCTCGTTGTTCTTCGCCAGCGTGTCTTTGTCGTTCATGGCTCCCCGAAGGCGTGAGCTAGCTACAAGGGAATACCTTAGCGCACGCGGGATGCACGAGGAAGCATCGCGGGAGCAAGCTCACGCTCCGCCCGTGGTCTTCCCCACATCAAAAACGTCGAAATCTTACCTTCCGCCGAACCCACGTCCGTCCACGCACGGACGCTCCGCTCTCGTCAGCCGGCATGGTAGGTTCGCTTCATGTCGAGCGATTTCGTGCTCGTCGTGGATGCGGATCTCTCGGCGTATCGGGCGCTCGTGGAAGGGCTGCCGTCCGATACGTACGATGTCGTCTCGGTCGCCACGGCGCGCGCCGGATTCAACGTGGCCTGCGCGCTCGAGCCCCACGTGATCGTGGCCTCGCTGGACTTGCCCGACGCCGACGCGCTGGAGCTCGCCTCGGTGATCCGCGGCCACGATACACGCGTCGCCTACACGCCCCTCGTCGTCCTGACCGAGTCGGACGCCGAATCCACGCGCCTCGCCGTGCTCGGCAGCGGCGCCGACGTCGTGCTGTCCGCCCCCATCGATCCCGCCGAGCTCGTCGCCCAGGTGAACGCGATGATCGCCATGGGCGAGCGGATCCGAGAGCTCGAACGTGGTCAGTCGATCCTGCCGCCCGCGAGCGACGGCGAAGCGTTCGCGGTGCTCGGCGACCCGACGAAGATGTCGATCGCCAGCGTGCTCGGCGCGCTCGAGCTCGAACAACGCAGCGGCGAGCTGCGCTTCTCCAGCGCCACGAGCCCGAGCCGCCTCGCCATGTACATCGCCTCCGGCGTGATCGTGGGCGGGACGCTCGATCAAGCGAGCATCTCCCCGCTCGAAGCCCTGAAAGCCGCGCTCACGTGGTCAGGGACACAGTTCGGATTCGTGCCACGCGAGCCGATGCCAGCGCCGCCGGGCGCGCAGCAGCTCGGGGCGCTGCTCATCGCGGCGTTCAACGAGACGGCGCCGAGCGATCGGCTGGCGCAAGAGATCGAGGCGAGCCAGCGGCTCTTCCGCGACACGGCGTCGAGCCTGAAGCTGACGGAGTCGATCGCAGGTCTGCGCGTGGCGGCGAGCCTGCGGTTCGGCGAGACGGCGTCGGGGCTCCGGCTGGAGGAGACGGCCGCCGGGAGGCGATTCTTGCGCGACACGGCGGCGGGGCTCCGGCTCGGGAGCACGTCCGCAGGGGCGCGGCTCTCGGAGTCGGTCGCGGGGCTCAAGCTCGGCGAGGCGGCGGCCGAGATCCGCATGGGGAGCGCGACGAGCGGCAAGGTCTCGTCCCCGTCGAGTCCGGAGATCCTGCCCGCGCCGAATCCGGAGGTAGCGCCCGCGCCGGGTCCGGCGGAGCTCACGAGCACGCTGACGAGCTTCGATCAACGCGCGACGCCCACGCCGTCGCTGCCCGACGAGGAGCGTACGAGCACGCGCATGCGCGCGGCGAAGCCCGACCTCTCCGCCGAGAAGGCGGCCATGCGAGGCACGCTCCGCGGGCTCGAGGTCGAGCAGGTGATCAAGTCGTCGCGAGGCGGGAGCTAGGAGCTCAGGCGATCGCCGCAGGCTCGACGATCCGGCCGGCGATCGCGCTCGCGGCGACGACGAGCGGGCTCGCGAGGTAGACCTTCCCGGGACCCGAGCGGCCGGGGAAGTTGCGGTTGATCGCGGAGACCGTGACCTCGTCCGCCGTGAACGACACGCCCGGCCCGGCCTTGATGCAGGCGCCGCACGAGGGGTCCACGAGCTCGGCGCCCGCGCGCTGGAAGATCTCGATGTAGCCCTTCTGCTCGGCGTAACGGCGAATGTCCTGGGAGCCGAACTGGATGTAGAGGTGCACGCCCTCGGCGACGCGCTTGCCTTGCTCGACCGCGGCGCGCAGGACCGCGGCGTACATGTCCATGTCCGCCTTCTTCCCGCCCGTGCACGAGCCGCCATAGGCCACGTTGATCTTCACGTCGCCGCCCGCGACCTCGGCGAGCGAGCGCAGAGGCACGCCGTTCCGCGGATCGCCCGGCGTCGCGACCATCGGCTCGATCGCGCCGAGGTCGATGTCGAAGACCGCCATGTACGTGGCGCCCTCGTCGGCCCGCACGATCTTCGCGCGCACGGCGTCGGCGTCGAGGCCACGTTGCTTGACGAGGTAGTCGACGACGACCTCGTCGGCCTCGATGATGCCCGTGAAGCCGCCCGCCTCGACGGCCATGTTCGTGAGCGTCGCGCGCTCGTCGAGCCCCATCGCGCGCACGCCATCGCCGGCGAACTCGAGCACCTTGCCGATGCCCTCGCCGCTCTTCCAGAACGGCTGCGAGAGCAGGTAGAGCATCACGTCCTTGGCGGTCACGCCGGGGCGCAGCTTCCCATGCAGGTTGAAGCGCGCCGACTCGGGCACGGCGACGCGGATGTCGCGCGTGAGCCAGGCGTTCGCCATGTCCGTCGAGCCGACGCCGAACGCGAAGCAGCCGAGCGCGCCGGCCATGCACGTGTGCGAGTCCGTGCCCGCCACGACCTCTCCGGGCAGCGCGATCTCCTCGATCACCTTGTTGTGGCAGATCGCCTCGGAGCCGACGGTCTTACCGTCCCGTACGACCTCGCCGTACAGCTTGACGCGATGCTTCTGGGTGAACGTCTCCTGCACCGTGGCGAGCGAGGCGGCCTGCTCCTTGAGGCCCATCTTCTTGTGCGCCTCGGGCATCACGAGGTCGAGGAACGTGAGGTGATCGCGGAACGCGTACACGCTCTCCGGCGCCTCCACCTTCGCGTCGGGCCCGAAGCCCGCGCGGAAGAGCGACTCCGCCATGGGCGTGACGTACTCGTGCGAGAAGCGGACGTCGGTGCGCACGAAGAGCGAGTCGCCGGGCTTGACCGCGGGGACGCCGAGCGCGCCCGTCTTCGCGTCGATGATCGCGCGGGAGGCGATGATCTTCTCGCAGAGCGTCATCGGCCGCGGCGGCGTGTCGATCGTCGGCGGCGAGACCTCACCCGCGAGGCGCGCCTTGTTGTACGTGAAGAGGCCGCCGTACTCGACGACGTCGCGGCTGATCGGATCGAGCCCACGCGTGAACTCGGCGATCGGGATCTCCTCGCCGCGGCGGACGCGGTCGAGGATGCCGAAATCGGTGGTCGTGAGCAGGCCGATGTTCTGGCAGTTCTGCCCGTAGATCTTCTCGATGCTCTTCGCGACGACGATCTGGATGCCTGCCTCGCGCTCGGAGTACGGCGCGGTCTCGCGCGACGATCCGCAGCCCTTCGAGCGGCCGCTGACGATCACGCCGAAGCCGCCGTTCTTGATGGCGTCGCGCTCGATGAGCCCGCCGCGCAGGCCGACCAGGCAGTACCGAGCGAGCGTCTCGTCGTAGTAGTAACAAACCCAGCCCGGCGTGAGCTCGTCGGTCGAGATGTTGTTGACGAGGGCATGGCGCTCGGGGTCGAAGTCGATCGAGCCTCCGGCGAGCTGCGCGCGAAGCGCCTCGGGATCCTCGGTCAGGTACAGGATGCGTCCGCTCGGGCGGACCGATGTGCGACGGGGGATGGGCATGTTCCTCCTCGACCCTCACTCGGCGAAAGGACGAGACCTCTCGCGCCGGCACGGTGATTTATCCCGATCCGGAGGCCGGATCCAATGCCGGACTTTCCGCAAATTTTTCGCGCACGTTGACGCGTCGTGGCACGACAGGATCTACCACCCGCCGCAGTCGTCGAGGCGGATTCCCTTCAGCCACTCCCAGCCGAAGCGGCCGCGACCAACCTCCACGAACACGTCCTGCCCCTCGTGCAGCGACGTGAAGACCTCGCGCTGCACCGGCAGCTCGACGGGCGCGGGCTCCCTCGGCAAACCGTCGAGGTGCACGAAGTACGACGTGCTCGTCTTGTACGTCCGTGATCCCTTCGAGGAGACGCGCGCCCCGAGGCAGATCGGGAGATCCGCGTCCATGCGGCCATTCATGGCGATCGCGGTGCCCGCGCCGGCGAGCGGCATGGCGAGGAGCAGGAAGCAGAAACACGCGCCGAAGAGGCGGAAGCTCACGGAGCGGCCGCGGACGAGCACGCCCACGAGCGGGAGCGCGCAGAGCCACGCGACGAGCCCGAGCGCCACGCCCACGATCGTCGCGCTGCTGCCGAGCGGGTAGTACGCGCCGCGCGCCCAGGACAAGAGGTAAAACCCGACGAACGCGAGCAC
The DNA here is from genome assembly GCF_029960785.1 of Polyangium sp. 15x6. Classification (GTDB taxonomy): domain Bacteria; phylum Myxococcota_A; class Polyangia; order Polyangiales; family Polyangiaceae; genus Polyangium. The sequence continues at coordinate 139,180 of NZ_JASBQE010000019.1, read as the reverse complement.
GGCCGACACCACGGCCGCGATCGGCCCGGCGAGCCAGAGCGGCGGCGGACCGGGCCTCGCGCTCGGCGCCGGCAAGGCCTCGACGATCGCGCCGAGCTCGCCACAGGCCGCGCGCAATGCGTCCGCGTCGAAGCGCTCGCCCGCGTCCCGCACGGCGAGCAGCTTGCCGCCGCCTTGGAGGATCGCGACGGCCGAGAAGCCCGCGTCGAGCAGCGCGAGCACACGCTGCCGCACGCGCGCTTCGCCGAGCACGCGCTGCACGTCGAAGTCCGGCGCGTCCGACTCCACGTACACGGCCGCGTCGAACGTCGCGTCGCCCGTCTGCACCTCGCGGTTGATCCGGAGCTTCTTGCCGAGCATGTCGACCGACGTCTCGCGCCGGATCACGATCGGCAGCCGCGCCTCGGCGCCTCCCGCCGTGGCCTCGATCTCGAGCTCCGCGCGCCCCGCGCGCCCGTGCCGGAGCCGCAGCAAGAACGGCTGATCGTTCGCCGTCACGCGCAGCGCGCTGCCTTCGTTTTCTGCGCCGAGGGCCGTGCCGATCGCGCGGAAGCGGCGGTCGAGCTCGGCGCGCTCCGCGTCCTGCTTGCGCCCGAGCCCCAGCAAAACGAGCACGAGGACGACCGCGAGGCAGAGACAGACGACGAGGGCGACGGCAAGCACGAGGACTATCCTAGCGTGGTACCGTGCCCGAGATGACCGACGAATTCGACCTCGTGGTACGCGGCGGCGACGTCATCGACGGCACGGGCAGGCCACGCTTCGCGGCCGACGTCGGCGTCAAGGAAGGCCGCGTCGCGGCGCTCACGGTCCCCGGCGCGATCACGGGCAAGGAGACGCTCGACGCCCGCGGACTCGTGGTCGCGCCCGGCTTCGTCGACATCCACTCGCACGCCGACTGGCTGCTGCCGCTGGGCGATCACGGCGACATCCTCGCGCCGATGTTGCGGCAGGGCGTGACCTCGCTCGTCGTCGGCAACTGCGGCCACTCGCTCGCGCCGGTCACCGAAGATTCCACGCGCCTCGCCGACGCATCCTCGGAGATCCTGCGCGACCGCGCGTTCCCTTACGCGTGGCGCTCGACCGCCGAGATGCTCGACGCGATCGAGGCGCGCGGCGTGGCCTTCAACGTGGCCTTCCTCGCGGGGCACGGCACGATCCGTCAATCGGTCATGGGCAACGCGCCCCGCGCCCCCAAGGCGGACGAGCTCGATGCGCTCCGACGCGCGACGCGGGATTCGCTGCGTGAAGGCGCCTTCGGCCTCTCCGCGGGCCTCGCCTACAAGCCGGGCGTGTTCGCGCAGTCGGACGAGCTCGCCTCCCTCTGCAGCGTCGTCGCCGAGGAAGGCGCGATCTTCACGGTCCACGGCCGCGCCTACGTGTGGATCTCGCCCTTCTACAAGCCGATGCTCCTCGGAGCGCCGCACAACGTGCGCTCCGTCGACGAGCTCGTCACGGCGGCGAAGCGCGGCGGCGCGCGCCTCCAGCTCTCGCATCAAATCTTCATCGGCCGCCGCACCTGGCGCACCTACTCCACCGTGCTCCGGCGCATCGACGAGGCCGTCGCTTCCGGCGTCGACGTCGCCTTCGACGCGTTCCCGTACACCGTCGGCAACACGACCATCAACGCGATCTTGCCCGCGTGGGTGCTCGACCATTTCGAGGAGCGCATCCGCGACCCCAAGGTCCTCGCGCGCCTCCGCCGCGAGTTCGCGATGTTCCGCCTCGCGCTCGGGCTCGACTGGTCCGACATCACGGTCACCTGGGGCGGCGGCAAGGCCTCGCTCGAACCGCTCGAAGGCCTCGACATCGCCGCGATCGCGCGCCGCCTCGGCGTCTCGCCCTTCGACGCGTACGTCCACGTCTCGCGGGAGAGCTCGGGCTCGGCGCGCGTGCTCATCGGCACCTACTCCGGCGACGACGCGCACGAAGAGCCGCTCCGCGCCGTCCTCTCGCACCGGCTCTGCGCCTTCGAGACCGACGCGATCCTCACGCGCCGCGGCCGCTTCCACAACCCTGCCTCCTTCGGCACCTTCCCGCGCGTGCTCGGCCGGTACAGCCGCGAGATCGGCCTCTTCTCGCTCGAAGAGGCCGTCCGCCGCATGACCTCCTTCCCCGCCGAGCGCATCGGCTTGCCCGGCATCGGCCGCCTCGCGCCCGGCTACGCGGCCGACCTCGTGCTCTTCGATCCGCGCCTGGTCGGCGAAGGCGGCCCGAACGCGCCGCCCGTCGGCATCGACAAGGTCGTCCTCGGCGGCCACGTCGTCGTGGATCGCGGCGTTGTGCGTCTCGACCGACCGCGCGGTCGCGTCTTGCGGCGGCGCTAGTCGGATCGTGCGGAACGTCTCTCCCGGCCTCGCAAAGGCCTGCTAGAGTCCGGCGCTCCCTGCGCATGGCTCGCGGGGATGCCCGACTCGACTCGACCGGATGACTCGTTCTCCCCGCACCCCCGTCGCGATCCTGGGCGCTGGCCTGACTGGCATGTCGGCGTCGTTCCACCTCGGCCGCGCGGGCGCCTCGCATCGCATCTTCGAGCGGCTCGGTCGGCCGGGCGGGCATGCGATCACCCTGGAGGACGAGGGTTACCGCTTCGATCGGACGGGCCACCTCCTGCACCTGCGCGACCCGGATCTGCGCGCCCTCGCGCTCGGCTGGATCGGTGACGACTGGGTCGAGGTCGAGCGCCGCTCGCGCATCTGGTCGCACGGCACCTACACCCGTTATCCCTTCCAGGCGAACACCCATGGCCTCCCGCCCGAGGTCGCCTACGAGTGCTTGCACGGGTTCGTCCGGGCGTACCACAACTCCGACAAACCTGCGCCGAACAACTTCGAGGAGTTCTGCCTCCAGCATTTCGGCGAGGGGATCAGCAAGCATTTCATGATCCCCTACAACACGCGGCTCTGGGGCGTCTCGCCGCGGGAGATCACGGCTGCGTGGTGCTCGCGGTTCGTGCCCTTGCCCAGGCTCGAGGACGTGCTCGCGGGCGCGGTGGGCCTGAACGACCGGGAGCTCGGGTACAATGCGCGGTTCGTCTATCCGCGGCTCGGCATCGGCAAGCTCGCGGAGGGCATGGCGAAGAGCCTGCCCGCGCGGATCGAGCTCGGCCGTGCGCCCGCTTCGATCGATTTCGCGGCGCGCGAGCTCCATTTCGAGGACGAGACCGTCCCGTACGACGTGCTCGTCTCCACGGCGCCCTTGCCGGTGCTCGTCGAGCGCCTCGCCGGCGCGCCTCGGAACGTCGTGGAAGCGGCGCGGCGCCTGCGCTGCACGCACCTTTATTACCTCGACGTCGCGCTCGACGGCCCTTGCGGCGAGCCGCTCCACTGGGTGTACGTGCCCGAGGAAAAATATCCGTTTTACCGGGTCGGCTGTTACTCGAACTTCTCCGATGCAATGGCCCCGCCCGGCAAAGCAAACCTCTACGTCGAGCTCGCCGACCGCGGCGAACCCGACCTCCCGTCGCTCTTGCCCCGCGTCGCCGAGGGCCTCACGGAGATGCGGCTCATCGATTCGCCGAAGCAGATCCGCTTCGCCCGGGTGCGCCGCATCGACCATGCGTACGTGATCTTCGACCACGCGTATTTCGAATCGCTCGAGGTCGTCTTGCCGTTCCTCGAACGCAGCGGCATCGTGACCGCGGGCCGGTACGGCGGATGGAATTACTCGTCGATGGAGGACGCCCTGCGTTTCGGCCGTGAGGCCGCGGCGAAGGCGGTCTCCGCGCTCGGCGAAAGCGCGGCGAAGGAGCCGTGAGCCCGATGGATCCCCGGATATCGATCGTCATCCCGGTCTACAACGAGGAGGCCATTCTGCACGCCGCGGTCGTCGACCTGCGCGAGCGGCTGCGCCCCTTCGATTGGTCCTACGAGATCGTCCTCGCCGAGAATGGCTCGCGCGACCGCACGGTCGAGATCGCCGCCGAGCTCGCCGCGAAATACCCCGAGGTCCGCTTCTTCTCGTTCGGCGAGCCGAACTACGGCGGCGCCCTCCGGCGCGGCATCGTCGAGGAGGCGCGCGGCGAGATCATCATCTGCGACGAGATCGACCTTTGCGACGCCGATTTCCACAAGCGCGCGGTCGAGCTGCTCGACGCCGGCTCCGTTGACATGGTGATCGGCTCAAAACTGCTCGATGGCTCTGCCGACGAGCGCCCGCTCGCCCGACACGCGGCCAGCATTTTCTACAACGGCTTGCTCCGCGTGACGCTCGGCTTCCAGGGCACGGACACACACGGGCTCAAGGCGTTCACGCGGCGAGCGCTCCTGCCGATCGCGCGCGCGTGCGTGGTCGAGAAGGACGTCTTCGCGAGCGAGTTCGTCATCCGCGCCTACCGCGCGGGCCTGTCGATCCAGGAGATCCCCGTCCGCGTGAAGGAAAAGCGTCCACCCTCGATCAACCTCGTCAAGCGCGTGCCGAACGTGCTGAAGAGCCTGGCGAAGCTCACCTGGGCGATCCGGATCAAGGGGTAGTCCCCGCGCCGAGCGAGCCCGTCGCGCGCCTCTGCGACCCTCGCCGCGGCGTGCTATGACGCGCACCATGCCGCGCCCCGTCAACAGCTCCGGAAAGGTAGAACCTCGACGATCCGACCACGACGTCGACGTCGTCGTCATCGGCGGCGGCGTGAACGGGACGGGCGTCGCCCGCGACGCCTCGATGCGCGGCCTCCGGGTCGCGCTGCTCGAGCGCAACGACCTCGCCTTCGGCGCGAGCGGCAACAACAGCGGCCTCATTCACGGCGGCCCGCGGTACATGCTGAACGACCCGAACGTGACCGCGGCCTCGTGCCGCGACTCGGGCTACATCCAGCGCATCGCGCCGCACATGCTCCACCGCGTCCCGTTCTTGATGCCCGTCGAGAACAAGGGCCGCGCGAAGATCATGTTCGCGCTCATCGACGCCTACTTCGAGGCATACGACCGCTACCAGCCGCTCAAGCGCGGCAAAAAGCACGCGATGCTCACGGCCGAGGAGATGCAAACGCTCGAGCCGGGGCTGCGCGGCAACATCGTCGGCGGCATCAGCTTCGACGAGTGGGGCATCGACGGCGCCAGGCTCTGCGCGGCGAACGCCATCGACGCGGGCGAGCGCGGCGCGCGCATCCTCGTCGGCTGCACGATGGAGCGCATCGAGCGGCGCGAGGACACGGGCGAGGTCATCGCCGTGCACTACCGCGACCGCCGCACGGGCAAGACGGGCAAGCTACGCACGGGCACGGTCATCAACGCGACGGGCGCGTGGGCCCCGATCACCGCCTCGCTCGGCCGCATCGCGCCGACGCGCGCGCGCGTCCGCCCCGGCAAGGGCATCCACATCGTCTACGACCGACGCCTCTTGAACTACGCCGTCGCCGCGCAGACCATCGACGACCGACAGATCTTCGTCGCGCCCTGGCAGAACATGACGATCGTCGGCACGACCGACGACGACTTTTACGGCGACCTCGACGAGGTCCGCGCGACGAGCGAGGAGGTGCGCTACCTCGTGCAAGGCGTCGCGCGCGTCTTCCCGCAGATCCACACGGCCCGCGCGATCGGCACCTACGCCGGCGTGCGGCCCACGCTCTACGCCTACGGCCCGCACGAGGATCAGCTCTCGCGCGAGCACCAGATCATCGACCACGCCGCGCACGACGCGCCGGGCGTCTACTCGATGATCGGCGGCAAGCTCGCGAGCTACCGCATCTTCGCCGAGGAGATGACCGACATCCTCGCCGCGCGCTTCGACATCGGCGCGCGCTGCGCCACGCACGAGCGCCCGCTGCCGGGCGGCGACAAACCCATCGACGCCATCGAGCTCGCCGCGCGCATGGAGATCGATCCGGTCGCGGCGCGACGGCTCGTGTTCCGCCACGGCTCGCGCTCGCTCCAAATCGCCGAGCGCGTGCAGGACCGTCCGCGCGAGGCGGCGACGGTCTGCACGTGCGAGCCGGTGATCGAGGCCGAAGTGCGGCACGTCGTGCGAACCGAGTGGGCCCGCTCGGTCGCCGACGTCTCGCGCCGGACGCGCCTCGGCCTCGGCGCGTGCGGCGGCATGCGATGCGCGGCGCGGTGTGGGCAGATCGTGGCGCAGGAGCTCGACCTCTCGCCGCGTGAAGGCCTCCAGCAAGCGGCGCATTTCCTCGCGCGCCAGGCGCAGAGGCGCGCCGTCGCGCTCGGGCCCGAGCAGGCGCAACAGGAAGCGCTGGCGATCGCGGCGGTCCGCGCCGAGCTCGGCGTCGACGTGCGCGACCTCGACGAAGGCGAGGCCGCGTGAGCCGCCGCGTCCTCATCCTCGGCGCGGGCGCAGCTGGCCTCTCGGCCGCGTTTGCCGCGCGAAACAGCGGCGCCGACGTCGTCCTCGTCTCCGCCGGCGCAGGCGCGAGCTCGCTCGGCGGAGGCGCCGTCGACGACGTCCCGTGGGAAGAACGCATGCACGCGGCGCGCGTGCTCGGCAGCCCCATCGAGCTCCACGCCTTGCCTGCGGAGGTCGCCGCGTTCTCGAACGCGCTCGGCATCTGGGACCTCCCGGATCGGGCGCCGCCGCCGTTCGTCGCGACGATCGCGGGCCGCCTGCGCCCTTCGCGTGGCCGTGACAAGGGCCTGCTCGATCTCGGCGCGCTCCACGGCAAACGCGTGCTCTTGCCCCGCGCCCCGCGCGCCGGCTGGGACGCCGACGCCATCGCCGCGACGCTCTCCGACGACCCGCTCGCGCGCCGCACGGGCCTGCGCTTCGTGGCCATCGACGCGCCGGTCCTGCGCTTCGCCGACGAGGCGCGGATCTCCGACGGTGACCTCGCGGCGCGACACGACGATCCGGCGCGGATCGCCTGGCTCGGCGAGCGCCTGCGCGAAGCGATCACGACCGATGCGCGCGTTCATCCGGACGAACCCGCCTCCGCCGTGCTGCTCGGCTCCTGGCTCGGCGCGCGCGCGGCCCGCGCGGCGGAGCTCTCCGAACGGATCGGTCTTCCCGTCGGCGAAGCGCTCGTCGGCGTGGGCTCGGCCGCGGGCCTGCGCTTCGACGCAGCGCAAAAAAAGTTCCTCGACGCCCTCGGCGTGCAGCGCATCGGCGATCGCGCCGTGTCGCTCGTCCGCGACGGCGATCGGCTCCTCCTCACCCGCGCGCGCGACACCGCGAAGATCGCCGCGGACGCGGCCGTGATCGCGATGGGCGGCGTCGCGGGCGGCGGCATCGTCTACGACCCGCCCGAACACGACGCCGGCGAAGACCTCCCCGCGCGTGGCGCCATCCCCTTCGCGCTCTCCATCGACGCGCCCGTCGCGCTCGCGCTCGGCCGAGGCCCGCTCGACGTCGTCGCCTCCATGCACGGCCCCGAGCTCGATCAAATCGCGTGGCCCAAGGACGCCGCGCCTTCCGCGCTCGAAGCCGTCGGCGTGCATGCGCCCGGCGGCCGCGCCGCGCCCGGCATCTTCGTCGCGGGCGACGTCCTCGCGGCTCGCCCGCGCACCCTGCTCGAAGCCGTCGCCTCGGGCCTGCGCGCGGGACGCGCAGCCGCGCAGCCAGCCTAACGCGGCGCCGCGCCGAGCCGCTCGATCAGCATCTTGTAACCCGTCGCCAGCACGAAATCGGATCCCTTCGTCGGGTCCGTCGGCACATCGCGCGCGGGCCCCGTATCGTCCGCGGTCGCCCGTACGATCGGCCCTCGCGCCACGTTCGTGTTCGCGGTCCCGCCTCCTGCTTCCGCGGCCAGATGCCCATCGAGATCGCTCTCGCGCACCACCTCGCCTGGTTGCAGCGGCCGACTCGCCTCGACGCGCACGTCGGGCTGGATCCCTTGCGCCTGGATCGATCGACCGCTCGGCGTGTAGTACCGCATCGTCGTCAGCCGCATCCCTGCTCCGCCTGGCAGATCGAAGATCGTCTGCACGCTCCCCTTACCGAACGTCGACGACCCGATCACCGACGCGCGACGGTTGTCCTGCAGCGCGCCCGCGACGAGCTCCGCCGAGCTCGCGGAGTACTCGTTCACGAGCGTCACGATCGGCAGATTCGCGAGCGCGCCGCCGCCGCTCGCCTTCGCCTCGTCGATCACCTTGCCGCGATGTCGCGTCGTGTAGATGGTGCCCGTGTCGAGCATCTCATCGGCCACGGCCTCGGCCTCGTCGACGAGACCGCCGGGGTTGTTGCGCATGTCGAGCAGCACGCCGCGCAGCGGCCGCGAGCTCTCGGCGCGTAGCTTCGCCGTCACGCGCAGCAGCTCCTCGTGTGTCCCGGCCTGGAATTGCCGCAGCTTCACGTACGCCACGTCGCTGTCGAGCCGCTTGCCCACCACGCTCGCCACGTGGATCTCCTCGCGCGCGAGATCGAGCTGGATCGCCTCCGACACACCTTGCCGACGCAGCGTGATCCGCACGCGTGATCCTGCCGGACCGCGCATCAGCCCGATGATCTTCTCGAGCCGCTCGCCGCGCACGGGTTTGCCCTCGATCGCCACGATCTCGTCGCCTGGCTTCACCCCAGCCCGCGCGGCGGGCGAACCTTCCATCGGCGCGAACACCATCACCCGATCCTCGCGGAAGTCGACCTCGACACCGATCCCGCCGAATTTCCCCTCGGTGTCGCTCTGGAAGAGCGTGTACTCCTGCGGGGTCATGTACGCCGAGTGAGGATCGAGCTCGGCGACCATTCCCTTGATCGCACCCTCGACGATTTTATTTCGCTGCGCTGGATCGACGTAGTGGTTCTCGACGAGTACGAGCACCCAGGAGAGCTGGTCGAAGGGGTCGTACGGGCTACTCGACTGGTTCCTCGCGTGTACGGCCTGGCTCGTCACTGCGCCACCGGCGAAAGCGGCAAGCACGAGCCCGGCGGTCCGGAGCCATCGGGGAGCGGACATGCGCATGCTCCGACCATAGCAGCCCGCGGCCTGGATCACGGCCCGGCTCACGGGGGCCGGAGCCGGGCGAGGCCCCCCCGTTCGTGACGCGCCCCCGCCTGGGGTAGCAACTTCCAGTCGCCCGGCCGAAAACCTCGTCCCAAGCAACGGCGCGTTGCTTTGTCCAACCGGCCATGTTCGGTTATGTTCGCGCGCCTGAACGTGGCTCGGGGCGCTCATCGGGGAGACCGTCGGGGGCACGGCCCGTGGGCCTTGCCTCCCGGCGATCCCTCGCTCCCGGCCACGGGCCTCGGGCACATCACCCCTTCGCGCTCCTGGCCGGATGCACGGATGTCGTGCATGGTCCGACCGTGGCGGGACCCGCCCAGGGCGCCCTCCCTTCGTTTCACGCACCAGCGAGCCTTCCAAGATGGGCAAACCGACGGATCGTGAGCTCGTGGAGCAGGCACGCGCCGGGAACGCGCAAGCGTTCGGGACGCTCGTGCAGCGTTACCAGCGGCGCATCTTCCGCCTCGCGTTCCACCTCGTGCGTACGGGCGCGGAGGCCGAGGACGTGACGCAGGAGACCTTCGTCCGAGCCTACCAGGCGCTCGACCGCTTCGACGGCCGCAGCGAGCCGTTCACCTGGCTCTACCGCATCGCCGTCAACCTCTCGCTCAACACCATCCGCGCTCGCAAGCCGAAGCGCGACGCGGTACCCGCGGACGACCCGCGCATCGAGCCGCTCCTCGCGGAGCATCGCTCGTCGCACGGCTCGGATCCGGCGCGGATCGCGCAGGAGCGTCAGCTCACGAAGGCGCTGTGCGAGGGCATCGACAAGCTGTCGGACACACTGCGGACCACGCTGGTCCTCGTGTGCATCGACGGCATGGGCCATGAAGAGGCTGCGCGGGTGCTCGATTGTCCCGAGGGCACGGTCGCCTGGCGCGTGCACGAAGCGCGGCGCAAGCTGCGCGAGCACCTCGAAAAGCAAGGGTTTGGAGGGGACGCGGCATGAGCCCCCAAGACAAGACCGACAAGACCGATCTCGGTTCCAAGGTCGACACGCTCCTCGGCTCCTGGCCTGCGCCGCACGTGGATGATGCGGCCTGGGAGGAACGAGCGGCTTCGATCGTCGCGGCTGCGCAGGCCGCTCCGCCCGCAGACGACGCGGCGCTTTCCGCGCTGCTCGCGCCACCTTCGCTCCCGCCCGAGGCGGGAGAGGCAGAACGCTTGGTTGCTTCGGAGGGCCCCGCGCGGCCTCTCCTTTCAGGAGAAAGAACGATGTCTCAGCAGGATTCGAACTCCGGGTCGTCAGCCAAACCCCCGGAGAGCATGCCCATGAGCGCCGCGGCCTCCAAGCGTCCGTCGCTGAAGGAGCTCGCCGCTCGGGCCAGCCAAGCGGGTGCGTCCCGCCCGAGCATCCCGGGCTCGATCCCGCCGGCATCGATCAGCAAGCCGCCGTCGGAGGCGCCGCCCCCGCCCGTCTCGCGCACGCCGCTGCCCTCGGCGCCGCCGCCGAGGCTCTCGGAGACGGGCAAGGGCAAGGAAGACTCGGGCGTCGTCGACCTCAACGTCATCAACAAGACGGCGACGGCCGAGCAGATCGCGGCCGCCGAGAAGGCGAAGCCCGCGACGCACGACCTCGCGTTCGAGGGCGACGAGAAGGTCGCCGCGGCGAGCGCGGGCAACGTGAAGAGCATCGCCGAGGCGCGCGAGAAGAAGGCCGAAAAGAAGGGCGGCGGCGCGACGTGGGGCATCCTCGTCGCGGTCGTCGGCATCGCCGCGGGCGTCGCGATCGTGATGCGTGGTCAGTCGCCGAAGCAGAACACGACCACGGCGAACGTCGGGCAGGAAAAACCCCAGGTCGCGGTCGAGGCGCCGAAGCCCGTCGAGCAGAAGATCGCCGAGGCGCCCCCGCCGGCGTCGACGGGTTTGTCCCTGGACGCGCTGCCGACGGAGCCCGCGGAGGCGCAGAAGCCCGCGCAGCCGACGGGCGGCGGCCCTGCGACGGATTCGAAGGTCGCTGCGGCCACGCCGCCTGCGGGGGGCGCGGAAGCGCAGCAGGCGCCGGCTGCGCCTGCCGGTCCGGCCCCGACGATCGGCGCGAAGCCCGGCGATCTCGCGGGCGCGATGGCGCAGGCCGTCGGTGGTTCGACCGAGAAGAACGACGGCACGGGTGAGATGGTCCCCGCGGCGGGCGGCAACAAGGGCGGCAACCAGACGATCCCGGAGCAGCCGTCGCAGGGCTCGGTCGCGAGCGCGATCGGCGCGGTGATGCCGGGCGCGAAGGCGTGCGTCGCGGGCGCAGACGACGTGTCGCGCGCGCAGCTCACGTTCTCGTCGAGCGGCACCGTGACGAACGTCAGCGTGACGGGCTGGGCCGCGAGCAACGGACAGAGCGGGTGCGTCAAGGCTGCGCTGAAGGGCGCGAACGTCGGCCCGTTCTCGAAGCCCTCGTTCACGGTTGGCGCGACGATCCGGCCCTGAACGGCTGTACCGCGCCGGCCGGGCCCGGGCTTTTTGGTTCGGCCGGCGCGACGGATCGTGCGGAAAACGTGTGTCTTGCCTTGACAGGCGGGACCCTCCGAATAGACTCCGCCCCCCCATGGTCTCCGCAACGCAGCAAAGCAGCCGCATCCGCAAGCGGAAGTCGCGGCGCGCAGGCACGGCCCGCAAGCGCGATCTCCGCGCCCACGGCACGCCGAAGTTTCCGATCCACCTCGAGGGTTACGACCCGAACGCGCACGATGCCCCCCGCACGGCGGCGAGCGCGGCAGCGAAGAAGTAGGGATTTGCTCCATGGCCAATCACGCATCTGCCGAAAAGCGCAACCGCCAGCGCATCAAGAGGACGGCTCGTAACCGCGCCGCCAAGTCCGCCCTCCGCACCGAGCTGAAGAAGGCGCGCTCGACCGTCGCGGCCACCCCCGCGGACGCGACGAAGGCCGTTCGTGAGGCCATCGGCGCGCTCGACACCGCGGCGCACAAGGGCACGATCCCCCGCAAGCGCGCCTCGCGTCTGCAGGGCCGCCTCGCCCGCGCGCTGCACAAGGCCGGCAAGGCCGCCTAGACCCGCAGCTGATCCTCGGCCTCGGCCGAGCACGCATCGGACCGCTACACACCTCGAAGATTCGAGGCGTGCGGCGGTTTGTTGCATTTTGTCCCTGGAAAAACCGGCTCCCCTCCCCTCGCCCGTGAGGGAGAGGGGTTGGGGGATGAGGGGTTTGCGGCGGAGGGATTTCCTCTCGTGCGCGTCGGCTAGTGCGCGTCGGCCCAGGTCGGTCCCGCGCCGACATCGACGACGAGCGGCACGTCGAGCGGGAACACCGTCTCCATCACCTCGCGCACCTTCGCCTTCGCTTCCTCCACGCGATCCTCGGGCACCTCGAACGTGAGCTCGTCGTGCACCGTCAGCACCATGCGCGCGCCTTGCACCACGGGTTCGCCCAGACGAACCATCGCGAGCTTGAGCAGATCCGCGCTCGACCCCTGGATCGGCGTGTTCTGTGCGATCCGCTCGGCGTACGCGCGGCGGCCGCGATCCGAGCTGTGCACGTCCGGGACCATGCGCCGGCGGCCCAGCATCGTCTGCACGACCTGCGTGTGCCGCGCCTCCGTCATCGTGCGCTCCATGAACTCGTGTACGCCGCGGTAGCGCTGGAAGTACGCGTCGATGAAGCGCGCCGCCTCGACGCGCGGGATGTCGAGTCGCCTCGCGAGCGCGGCCTCGCCCATGCCGTAGATCACGCCGAAGTTGATGGTCTTGCTGCGCCTCCGCATCTCGGCCGTCACCTCCGACGTCTCGACGCCGAAGATCTCCATCGCCGTGCGCGTGTGCACGTCCTGCCCCGTGCGGAAGGCGTCGACGAGCACCGGATCCTTCGACAGATGCGCGAGCACGCGGAGCTCGATCTGCGAGTAGTCGGCGGAGAGCACGACGAACCCCGGCGGCGCCACGAACGCGCGCCGGATCAGGCGGCCGAGCTCGGTCCGGATCGGGATGTTCTGCAGGTTCGGATCCTGCGACGAGAGGCGGCCCGTCGCCGCGACGGCCTGGCTCCAGCGCGTGTGGATGCGCCCAGTCTCGGGGTGCACGAGCTTCGGCAGCGCATCGACGTACGTGCCCTTGAGCTTCGCGATCGCGCGGTGTTCGAGCACGATGCCCGGCAGCGGGTGATCCTCGGAGAGCTGCTCGAGCACGTCCGCGTCCGTCGAGCGGCCCGTCTTCGTCTTGCGCAGGCTGCGGAGCTTCAGCTCGTCGAAGAGGATCGTCTCGAGCTGACGCGGCGACGCGAGGTTCCACTCCTTGCCGGCCGCCTCGTGCGCGCGTTTTTCGAGGACCGCGAGCTCCTTCGCCATCTCCTCGCCGAGCGACGCGAGCGCCTTCGGATCGACGAGCACGCCCGTGTACTCCATCTGCGCGAGCACCGACGCGAGGGGCAGCTCGATCTTCGCGAAGAGGTCCGTGAGGTGCGCGGCTTCGAGGCGCGGCGTCTGCTGGTCCAAGAGCGTGAGGACCACCTCGGGAAAGGCCGCTGCGTAGCCCGTCGCCTGCTCGATCTCGACGTCGTCGAGCGCGCGCTGCGCTTGCCCGCGCTTCTTCGGCGCGAGCTCCTCGAACGGCTGCATCTTCACGCCCGCGTCGCGCTCGGCCACGTCGGCGAGCTCGTGCGACGCCTCCGAGTCGAGCAGGTAACTCGCGAGCATCGTGTCGAACGTGACGCCGCGAAGCGAGAGGCCGTTGCGGCGCAGAAGGACGTCGACGAACTTCAGATCGTGGCCGAGCTTCGCGATCGCAGGGTCGTTCAAGATCGGGCCGAGGACCGCGGCGATGTCGGTCATGCCGAGCTGCGCGGGCACGCCGAGGTAGCGGTGGCCGATCGGCACGTACACGCTCTGGCCACGCTCGTACGCGAGCGCGAGGCCGCAGACGTGCGCGCGCATGGCCTCGCGCGAGGTCGCGTGGATCTCGATCGCGAGCCTGCCGGCCTTCTGCGCCTCCGCGGCGAACGCGGTGAGCTCGTCGCGCGCGGCGATCACGCGCCTGCTGCCGCCCACGGGCGCCGCGGCGGGCACGGCCTTGATGAAGCGCGTGAAGCCGAGCTCCGTGAAGAGGGCGCGCAGCCGCGCGACGTCCGCGCCGCCGTACCGGAGCGCCTCGAAGTCGAAGTCGACCTTCGCCTCCATGTGCAAGCTGACGAGCTTCTGCGACAGGCGCGCGTCGGCCTCGTGCTCGCGCAGGTTGTCGCGGATCTTCTGGCGCTTGACGCGATCGAGGCCCGCGTAGATCGCGTCGAGCGTGCCGAACTCCTTCAAGAGGTCGGCGGCCGTCTTCACGCCGACGCCGGGCACGCCGGGCACGTTGTCGCTCGTGTCGCCCACGAGCGAGAGCAGATCGCGGAGCTGCGTGGGCGGCACGCCGAACTTCTCCTCGACCTCGGAAGGGCCGTAGACCTTGTCGCGCCCGTCCCAGAGCATCACGCGATCCGCGTCGACGAGCTGCATCAGGTCCTTGTCGCTGCTCACGATCACGACCCGGAGCCCCTGCTCCTTCGCGCGCGCGACCGCGACCGCGAGCAGATCGTCGGCCTCGAGGCCCTCGGCGATGTAGATCGGGATGCGGTACGCCTCGACGATCTCCTTGCAGCGCGCCATCTGCACGTGAAGGTCCGGCGGCGGCGGGGGGCGGTGCGCCTTGTAGCGCTCGTCGAGATCGTCGCGGAACGTGCGGCCGGGCGAGTCCATCGCGACCGCGAGGAACGCCGGTTTGCGCTCGTCGACGAGCTTCGACAGCATGCTCACGGTGCCGTACGTGGCATGCGTGGGCTCGCCCGTGGGGCTCGTCAGGGGCGTCTGGATCGCGTGATACGCGCGAAAGACGTACCCCGAGAGGTCGATGATGTAGAGGACATCGGACGCGCCCGGCGGCGGCAGCTCGGCCTTACGGGTGACCATGGGGCGAGCATGTAGCACGGCCGCGAAGCGGATTGGGCGAGCAGCCGAGTGCTACCGCTCGATGCGCTCGCGCGTCACCGTCACGTCGACGTTGCCGTCGCCCTCGCGCGACACCGACACCGTGACGCGTGATCCGGAGGGCCCGCGGAGCCTCTGGATCGCATCGAAGAGCGGCATTTCCTGGGCCGATGCGCCGTCGATGCGGAGGAGCCGATCGCCTTGCTTGAGGCCCGCCTTCGCCCCCGGCCCGTTCTCCACGAGCGATGTGATCACGATGCCGCTCGGCGTGGGCGCGAGGATCGCGCCGATGCCCTCGAGCTCGCTCTCGCTGCCGCCGTCGCCGCGCGCGCGGAGGGTGATGTCCTCGCGGATGACCGACGCGCCGCGCGTGGTCAAACCCGACACGACGCGGCTCTTGTAGCCGTCGCGCTCCACGCGCACCGAGAACGGCCCCGGCGGCACGCCCACGAGCGAGAACGCGCCCTCCGCGTCCGTCGTGACGGGCGCCGCGATGTCGAAGCCTCCGCCGCCCGCCATGCCGTCGAGGCGCAACGTCGCCCCCGCGATCGGCTTGCGTGTCTCCTCGTCGCGCACCGTGCCCGAGAGCGTCGCCGCGCGGGGGAGCGCGATTCGCACGTTGCGCGCGGTTTGTCCGACCTCGACCTCCACGGTCTCGCTCTTGCCCGGCGGATGCCCCTCCGCGCTCGCGCCGAGCACGTATTTCCCGGGTGGGAGTTTTTCCAAGCGGAACGCGCCTGCCGGATCTTCCACCGTCTTCGGCCGGCCACGCGCGCCGATGTCGACGCCCTCCGTGTTCGGCAAGAAGAGCTCGATCGTGAGGCGATACGAGGTCATCGCCGCGCCTTGCTCGTCGACGACCACGCCCTCGATCGCGCCGCCCGCGCCGAGCTTCACGGTGTTGTCCTTGCCCACCTCGACACGGACGCGCTCGGACGACGGATGCTGCGGGTGATGCGCGACCACCATGCAGCCCGAGGCCTCCGCGGGGAGCCGGAAACGCCCCTCCATGTCGGTCGTCGCCGTGAGGTGCGCGCTTCGATCGTCGCAGCCGACAGCCGCGCGCGTGACCGGTTGCCCGTCCGAATCGAGCACGGTCCCGGTCACGTCGTCGCCGACCGGCGGCTCGTCTTCCTTGGCGATCGCGGGCTTCGACGGCGCGCGTGGCGTGGGCGTCGTGTCCAGAGGCGCCGTCTCCACGGGCGTCGCGAGGGCCGCTGCGGTGGCGCGTGGGCGCGGCTGTCGCGCAGGCGGCGCGCCGGGGCTCGGCAGCACGAGCCACACGAGGAGCGGCACCGCCAGCATCGCGACGAAGGTCGCGAGCGCGAACGACCAGGCGCGCCGGGGCGCGGTCACGGCTCGACGCCCGGCCCCCCGCTGCCGGCGTCGGGCGCGGCGCTGCGGATGTCGTCGAGCTCGCCGGGCGACGTCTCGCCGGCAGGACCGAGCGCAGGCCCCTCGGGCTCCGCGGGCCACGGCGTCTCGCTGGAGGAGCCGCCGCAGCCGAAGAGCGAGAAGACGAGCAAGACGAGGAGGGATCGCGAACGCATGCGCGGACTATAACCGAGCTGAGGGAGCCCGGCCGGCGGGGGGACGCTAGCGGGTCTCGGCGAGGTTCGTACGCGCGATCCAGGCGCAGATCGCTGCGTTCAGGGCGCACCAGGCGACGAGCGCCACGCGGCCGAAGGGCCCGCCCGCGTCGCCGAGCGCGACGAGCGAGAGCAGATACGCCCCCGTGCCCACGGAGAGGCCGGCGATCGCCGGGCGCAGGCGCTTGATGCCGAAGCCCACCGCGGTGAGCGCGAAGGGGACGAACGCGTTCGCGAGCGGCAGGAAGCGATGCAGCGACACGCCCACGAGCAGGTCGAGATCCGCGATCGGGCGCGCGGCGACGTCGACCCAGAAGTCCGCGCGCGGCAGGAGCCACGGCGCGAAGAAGAACAGGCCCGGACCCGCGGCGAGCGCGGGCACGAGGAAGTCGAGGCGCAGCGGGCTCTTCGCGTCCTTGTTCTTCTTGCGCGCCGCCCGCGCGACGAAGGCCGTCATCAGCACGAGCGCGACGAGGCGCGTGAGCGCGTGCTGCTTCGTCACGGACACGGCCGCCTCGGCCGCGTCGAGCACGCCCGCGCCGTAGAGGCGCTTGCCACCCTCGGAGTCATCGACCACGCGCGCGCTCTTCCGAAGCGCGTCCTCGACCGCGGCCGGATCGGTCACGCCGAGGCCCATCACGAGCGCGGCCGCGCCGGCGACGTGGGGCGAGGCCATCGAGGTGCCGTTCCAGCCGGGGAACTGCTCGCACTTGTTGCGGCCCTTGTTGCACACCGTCTGCTGCACGACCTTCACGCCCGGCGCGGCGAGATCCACGCCCTCGCCGCGCGACGAGAACGACGCGAGTTTGTCGTTCGGATCAACCGCGCTCACGCCGATGACGCCGTCCGAGGCGCCGGGGAACTGCACGCTGCCGCCGGTGTTGCCCGCGGCCGCGACGACCACCGCGCCCATGCTTCGCGCGTGGTCGATCGCCTTCTGCAAGACCTTCGCGTTGCGCGGGCCGCCGAGGCTCAGGTTGATCACGTGCGCGCCGTGATCGGCGGCCCAGCGGATGCCATCGGCCACGTCCGCCGTCGTGCCCCAGCCGCTCTCGTTCAGCACCTTCACGGGCATGAGCCGCGCGCCGAACGCCACGCCCGACGCGCCGATCCCGTTGTTCGTCGACTGCGCGATCGTGCCGGCCACGTGCGTGCCGTGGCCCTGATCGTCGTTCGCGTGCTCGTCGCCCGTGACGAAGTTCCAGCCCTCCACGCACTCGGTGGCGGCGAGATCGGTGCCCTTCATGTACGGGCCGTGATCCTCGCAGGCGATGCCCGTGTCGACGACGGCGACGGTCACACCGCGCCCGACCGAGAAGTCCCACGCCCGCTGCGCGCCGATGCGCTGCATGTGCCACTGCTCGCCGGCGAGCGGGTCGTTCGGGACGAACGACATCTGCACGCGCGCGAGCGGCTCGGCGAACTCGACACGCGGATCACGCGAGAGCCGATCGAGCACGCTCGCCATGTCGCCCGGGGACACCGTCGCGATCTGGATCTTCGTCGACGGCTCGAGCCGCGTCGGCGTGAACGTGAGACCGAAGTCCGTGGCGAGCGAGAGCAGCGAAGACGCGTCGAGGTCGTCCCGAGCGTCCACCACGATCTGCCCCGGCACGTCCCAGCTCGTCTCGCCGAGATCCGACGGCGTCGACAGAAACCCTTCCGTCGCGATGGCGACGGGCTCGTAGAGCGGGCCGAGCGCGTCTGCGTAAGTCGAGGGAATGCCGTTCGCTTGCGAAGGATCCACGAGCGAGCGCTCGGGGCCTCGGGCGCTCGCGGCGCTTGCGGTGGCGACGAGCGCGGTCGCGACGAGCGCGGTCCGGAGAGCGGCAGACGTTCGCATGACGCTATCCTAGCGCAGCGCGGAAGCCGGGTCCCGTGCGCATCGAGCCGGCGGGCGGGACGACCTTGGACGCATCGCGGCGCGTATCGCGGCTTGGCAGCGCTCCCTGAGTCGTGGTAGCGGCCGCTTCCATGGAGTTCTTGATTCCCTCGCGAACCGCGCGCCCCGCGGACGATCCCATCTTCGCGCTGAACGCGGAAGCGCAGGCGAGAAAGAAGTCCGGTGAGCCGGTCATCAACGCGACCGTCGGCGTGCTGCTCGACGACGACGGCAAGCTCGCGGTGATCGGCGCCGTGGTCGAAGCGCTGCGCTCCGTGCCGCCCGAGGTCGGCGCCGCGTACGCTCCGATCGCCGGCCCGCCGGCCTTCCTGCAGGGCGTCATCGACGACCTCTTCGCCGGCCGACCCGAGGCCTCCTTCGCCACCGCGGTCGCCACGCCCGGCGGCTCCGGCGCGCTCCGCCACGCGATCACCACGTTCCTCGAACCGCAGCAGATGCTGCTCACGACGGGCTTCTACTGGAGCCCGTACAAGACCCTCGCGGACGAGGCGGATCGCACCCTCGCGACGTTCCGCATGTTCGACGACAAGGGCCGCCTCGACGTGGCGGACTTCGAGCGCAAGCTCGCCGGCGTCCTCGACGCGCAGGGCCGCGCGCTCGTCTTCCTGAACACGCCTTGTCACAACCCGACGGGTTATTCGCTCGACGAACAAGACTGGAACGGCATCGTCGACGTCGTCGGGCGCGCCGCCGCGCGTGGGCCCATCACCGTGCTGCTCGACGTCGCCTATGGACGGTACGCGAAGCAGAACCTCACGGACACGTTCGCCCCGGCGCTGCGCCTCACGGACAAGGCCATGGTCCTCTTCGCCTGGTCGGCGTCGAAGTCGTTCACGCAGTACGGCCTGCGCGTCGGCTCGCTCGTCGCGCTCTGCCCCGACGAAGGCGAGCGCACGCGTGTTCAGAACGCGCTCTCGTACGCGAGCCGCGGCACGTGGTCGAACTGCAACGCCGCCGGCATGAACGCCATCGCCCGGGTCCTCGCCGCTCCCGATCTCCGCGCCAGCGTCGACCAGGAGCGCGCGACGTACAAGGACCTCCTCGACCGCCGCGTCGAGCGCTGGAACACGCTCGCGACCACCGCGGGCCTCGGCTATCCCCGCTACGACGGCGGCTTCTTCACCACGGTATTTTGCGAGGACGCGCCGGGGGCCGCCGCGCGCCTGCGCCAAGAAGGCATCTTCGTGGTGCCGGTCCAAGGTGCGCTCCGGGTCGGGATTTGCTCGGTTCCCGAGCGGGACATCGAGCGGCTCGTCGACGGCATCCGGCGCGCGACGAACCCCTGATCCGTCCGGGCGGCCCGACGACCGCGACGAAAATCGAGCGTTCTGGTAACGTCTCGAATCCATTGTCGGCGCCGCTCGGCGCGCGCCTCGGAGGCCGTGAGAATGGGAAGGTTCGAGATGGGTGCTACTCGCCAAAGGCCGTGGGGGCTCGTGGGTGTCTCGGCAGCGCTCGTGATGCTGCTCGGCGGATGCCCCGATGCGTTGACCCTGGGACCCGAGGATCCGACCGGACCCTCGGGCGGCGCAGGCGCCGGCAGTGGAGGGAGCGGCGGCGAGGGCGGCGGCGTTCCCACGAGCTGCATCTCGAACTCCGATTGCCCCGCGCCCACCGCGGTCTGCGACACGAAGAAGTCGACGTGCGTCGAGTGCCTCGAGATCCAGGACTGCGCCTTCCGCCCCGGCACGATCTGCTCCCAGGGGGAGTGCGTCTGTCCGACCGCGGGTGAGTCGTTCTGCGGCGAGCCCGCGCGGTGCGTCGATCGGCAGACGAGCAGCCAGGATTGCGGCGAGTGCGGGCACGCGTGCTACGGCGCGTGCACCGAGGGCAAGTGCGCCGACGCCTGGGAGCCGACGCCGACACAGGAAGCGCCCGCCGCGCGCTCGCATCACGTCGCCGTGTGGACCGGCGCGAAGATGATCGTCTGGAGCGGCAACACCGCCGGCGGCACCACGAACACCGGCGGCATGCTCGACCTCGACACGGGCACGTGGACGCCGATGAGCACCGCGAACGTCCCGCCGCCGCGCGCCCGCGCCCGCGCCGTCTGGACCGGCACGCACATGGTCGTCTGGGGCGGCGAGAACGGCACGCCCATCAAGACGGGCGGCGTGTTCAACCCGATCTCGAACACGTGGTCGTCGATGGCCACGGCCGGCGCGCCCTCGCCGCGCTCGGGCCACACGATGGTGTGGACCGGCTCGAAGGTGATCGTGTGGGGCGGGTTCGACGGGACGAACTACCTCGGCGACGGCGGCGCGTACGACGTGACCGAGGACCGCTGGGATCCGCTGCCCGCCGGCGGCACGCCGCCGAGCCCGCGCTCGGATCACTCGGCCGTGTGGACCGGCTCGGACATGATCGTGTTCGGCGGCTACGGCTTCAACGGCGTCGAGGTCACCTACCTCGGCGACGGCGCCGAGTTCGATCCGGGCACGGGCGTCTGGAGCGCCGTCAAGGACGGCCAGCCGCCGGCGCGCGCGCGTCACGCGGCCGAGTGGACGGGCACCGAGATGATCGTCTGGGGCGGCTACGACCTGCTCGGCCCGGCCTCGATCGGCGCGCGGTACAAGCCGAAGATCGAGTGGAGCTTCATGACGACCGAGGGCGCGCCCGACCTCCGGCAGTACCACACGGCCGTGTGGATCGCGCCGCGCCTCATCGTGTGGGGCGGCCAGAACGTCGACGGCATCTACCTCAACACGGGCTCGCTCTACAACCCGGCGACGAACACCTGGAGCGCGAAGCCGATCCCGACCGCGCCCATCGGCCGCGCGCATCACACGGCCGTCAGCACGGGCAGCAAGATGGTCATCTGGGGCGGCGTCACGCCCGGCGGCGGCGTCACGAACACCGGCGGCATCCTCGATCCGTCGATCCTCCCCTGATCGATGCGCTGGGCGCGCTTCGCCCTCGCGCTCTCGTCCCTCCTCGGGCTCGCGTCGTGCACGAGCGCGCGGCGCGAACCCGAGGCGGACGTCACGCTCGTCCTCGCCGCGTACTCGGCGTCGCGTGACGCCTTCGAACGCGCCATCCTTCCGGCCTTCCAAGCGCAGCACGAGGCCCGCACGGGCAAGCGCCTCCGCGTGCGCGCCTCGTACCTCGCGAGTGGCGCGCAGTCCCGCGCCGTCGCGTCCGGCTTCCCTGCCGACGTCGTCGTGCTCGCGCTCGCACCGGACGTCACGCGCCTGGAAAAGGAAAAGCTCATCACGCACGACTGGCGCAAGCGCGGCCGGCGCGGCGCCTTCACCACCTCGGTCGTGGCCCTCGCGGTTCGTCCGGGCAACCCCAAGGGCATCACGGGTTTTTCCGACCTCGCGCGCCCCGGCCTCGACGTGCTCATGCCGAACCCGAAGACGAGCGGCGGCGCGATGTGGAACGTCAGCGCGCTCTGGGCCTCGGCGCTCCGCGGCCACGCGGGCGTCGCCGCGAACGACGAGGGCGCCGCAGAGGGGTATCTCCGCGGCGTCTTGAAGAACGTGGCCATCGCGGACAAGGGCGCGCGCGAGAGCCTCATCACCTTCGAGAAGGGCGTCGGCGACGTGGCCGTCACCTACGAGAGCGAGGTCTTCGCGGGCCGCGCCGCCGGCCGCACCTACGACATGGTGATCCCCTCCTCGACGATGGTCGTCGAGGTCATGGCGGCCGTCGTCGACGTGAACGCCCAGAAGCACGCCCTCTTGCCCGAGGCCGAGGCCTTCGTCGATTATTTGAGCTCCAACGAGGCCCAGCACATGCTCGCGACGTACGGCTTCCGCAGCGACGACCCCGAGGTGCGCGCCGCGCACGCCGCCGTCTTCCCCGAGGTGGAGGACCCGGTGCGGATCGATTCGCTCGGCGGCTGGAGCGAGGTCGTGCCGAAGCTCTTCGGCAAGGACGGCGTCTTTCCGCGCACGTGGGAGAGCGTGTACGCGGCGCCTTGAGCGCTACTCGAGCGCGCCTTCTTCCACCACGGCGACGAACTTGTCCTGCTTCTTCTGTTGCGCCCACATCACGGCCTGACGCGGCCGGATGAAACCCGCGCCTTGCTGGATCTTCGGGTATTGCGGCATGGGCGCGGCCGTCGCGAGCAGGCCCTCGCGGATCTGCGCGGGCGTGAGGCTCGGGTTCGCTTCGAGCATCTGCGCCGCCACGCTCGCGGCGATCGGCGCGGCGAACGACGTCCCGTCGACGTGCTGATAGTCGACGCCAATGTACTTCTGCCGGTTGATGCGCGCGCTCACCGCGTCGATGAGCCCGTTCACGCTGCTACGCTCCTCGTGGCCCGCGCGCTGCTTCTGCTCGGAAAAACCCTGCTCCACGGAGAGCTCTTCGAGCACGGAGAGGAGCTGGAAGAGCGCGACCGCTTCACGCGCGACGAGCGTGCCTGGCAGCATCGGCGCGGGTACCCAGATCGCGGGGGCGACGAGGTCCGGCTTGTCGAGGCCCTCGCGGATCGTGCCGTAGCTCGACGGCCAGAGCGACGCGTCGCCTTCGCGCTCGCCCTTGTCGTCGAGCCCGCCCACGGTGATCGCCTCGGGCGCGGACGCGGGCGGGCGCGAGGGCCGGCCGGGTGTGTTGCCTGCGGCGGCGAACACCGTGATCCCCGCGGCGACGACCTCGGCCACGGCGGCCTCGACCTCGGCGAGGTCGGGATCACTCGACGGCGCGGCGAGCGACACGTTGAGCACGCGGATACCGAGGTGCGGGTAACGCAGCGGGAAGCGGATCGCATGGGCGACGTTCTTGCCCGTGATCTTTCCTTCGCTGCTCAGCGCCTTGATGAGCACGACCTCGGCATCCGAGGCGAGCCCGCGGTAGCGACCCCCCGAGACGTAGCCGTTTCCTGCGGCGGTGCAGGCGGTCATCGTGCCGTGCCAGGACGCGGCGCGCGGCGTGAAGAAGTCGTCGGCGACGGCCTCGTCGCGGGTCGCGTCGGCGTACGCCTTGATACGGCGCTTCGGACGCATGAGGTCCGGGTGCGGATAGAATCCGCTGTCGACGAGGGCGATGACGACGCCGCGGCCGGTGAAGCGGGGGTTGGCGTCGAGGCGCTCGGGGATGGAGAGGAGCTGGGGGCGGGCCATCGGGGGCGTGGTTGTGGCACCGAGGGAGGGGGGGCGGCAACGGAAGGTGTGGGAAAGCGTGTACGGCGACAACCTACAATTCGCACCGCCCGAGTGCGGTTTGGCAGGGACTCGCGCGCGGCGCGATTCGGTCGACGTGCGCGGTTCTCACGCCTGGGCTGCGTCACGGAGTTCGCGTCGTGTCGTACACACGACGAAATGAGCGCCTTGACATGAGCGCGCTAACACCGATACCCTGGCCCCATGTTGGCCTTTGGCCCCACGCTGCTGGCGCTCCTGCAGTCCCGTAGGGAAATCTACATCAAATCCCTCGCGACTGCAATCAAGAATTCTCGGGAGATCCTTCCGGTCACGCAACCGGATTACGATCACGACGCGCTGGCACAGATCATCGACGGCTACATCGCGATGATTACCGAGGCTCTGGAAGACCGCGATCCGCCCGTGATCGCGACGGTGTATTTCGAATCCATCATTCCCTCGCTCGTGGCCGCGGGCGAGCGTGTGGACACCATGGTCCACGTCACGGTGGGCATGATGGTTTTCATCGCCGACGACGTGGGCAGGCACGTGGATCCCGAGATCCGGGACGCCGCGATGGATTGGCTGTCGAGGTTCTTCGCGACGTGGGTCGCGCGAATCGTCACCGTGAAAGGCAGCCCGGCGAGCAGCATGAACCCGCTCTCGGCTAGATGATTCCTCGCAAGGCGAGCTGAATCGCCAGCATCTCGTCGAGCAGCTCCGCGAACGCTTCGAGGTCGACGCGGGTCGTGCTCCGCAGCCCGAGCACCTCGGCCCGCTTGCGCTCCCAGGTGAGCAAGAGCCTGGTCTCGACGCCGGAGTGACGGAGCTGGCTGGCGAGGGCACGCGGCGGCTGGCTCTCGATCTCCCGGACCGACAGGACGCCTTGGTCCACGGCGTGCGCGAAGACGCCGCTCGTGAAATCGCGGCTCATGATCTCGCGCTCCCACGTGGTGACCATGTTGCCGATGCGCCCGAGATCCTGCGCGAGGAGCGCGACCTTCCGGATCGCGCCGAGCTCGGCCATGTTCACGGTCGGCGAGCACATCAGATCGAGCGTCGCATTGCACATCATGTGCATGTTGTGAGGGACGTAGGCGTCGTGCTCGGTCGCATTCTGCAGCGCCGGGATCTGATTGACGAGCAGCGAGTATCGCATCGAATTGATGACCTGGTGCCAGTCGTACTGGAGCACCCGAACGAACTCGGAACACCTCGGCAATCGCTCGATCATGTCCCACATTCGCTCCCAGAGGGACGAGGCGAATTCGAGGTAAGGATCGCCCACGGGGACGGGCGCCGTCCCCTGCCCCGTCAGGCGACGGCCGAACAGCGCGATCATTTTCTCGAGCCGCTCTCGATCCTGCTTCTCGTCGGCCAGGTCGTCGAGCAGCACGTCCGCCATGGCCCCCAGGGTCTTGATGTCGTTGATCAGCGGCTTCAGCTCGGGGGTCACCGAGGGGAGCATCACGACGTCCATCCCCATTCGCGTCGACTTCCACAGGGATTTGTTCCTGTGGGGCATCCCGACCGCCTGATACTCCTGGATGAACGATTCGAGCAAAGGTGAAAGCGGATATCGGCTGATCCGGTCCCGCATCGCGACGAGCGAGAGCTCCGGCAGCAAGAGCAGCGGGACGAGCTGCGCGTCGCCGTCATTCGCTCGCCGCAAGAGCTCGATTCGGCGTTTTCCGAGCGTCTGGAGCGTCGACGCGCCGCTCGAGACCGTCGTGAATCGGAGGACGAAGCCGGTGGTGCCGAGAATGACTTGCGGATCGACGCCGAGCGAGCGGACCTCGCCCTCGGCGACGACGTCCTCGCCACCAGGACAAACGAGATGAACGTTGACGATGCTGCCGAGGGTGGGCGGGCTCCCCCCGGGGATGAACATCCCGCGCTCGCTGATGTTCGATACCGAAACGACGAACGACTGCTGCTCGTATTGTACGCGACAGCTGAGGGAGGGGAGCGCGGCGACCGAGGCGCCCGTCGGCCCGCAGGATGTCCCTTCGACGATTACGGGCCCGCCTCCGTGGTCGCCGCCGAATTGCTCACCCAAGCGCGCTCGACTGTGCTTGTGCGTATCCATGAGGATGCCCCTTCGCAGCAACGTCGTGTGGCAGACACGCTCTTTATACAGCCCGAAATATCCGACAAACACGAAGCTGCGTCAACAGGAACCTTCCCGAACGGGCGGATCTTCGGTCCACACAGGCGATCAGCTGCAACCAACACAATCGAGGCATTCGTGTTGGTCGCGTTGCATGAACGGACCTATATGCTCCTCGACCGCGGACGCGCTCGGCTGCGCACGTGGATTTTTCCACACCCAGGAGGGCCGACGGTTGCAAACCGCCCAGTGTTCCAGGTAAACAACCAGGGTGACGACGCGGCAACCTGGAGGGTCCACGCTCGAACGCGCCCTGCTCGCGCTCGAAAAGATGGAGACGAAGCTCGCGGCGGCGGAGCGAGCCAAGACGGAGCCGCTGGCGATCGTCGGGATGGCATGCCGATTCCCCGGCGGCGCAAAGAGCCCCGCCGCGCTCTGGCAGCTGCTCCACGCGGGGACCGACGCCGTCACGGAGGTCCCGGCCGAGCGATGGTCGAGCACCGTGGGCACGCCGCATCCGTCTGCCCGGTGGGCGGGTCTGCTCGACGACGTCGAGCAATTCGACGCCGGGTTCTTCGGGATCGGCCGCGGCGAAGCCACGGACATGGACCCCCAGCATCGCCTGCTGCTCGAAGTGACCTGGGAGGCGCTCGAGGACGCGGGCGTGAGGCCCGACCGGATCGCCGACGGCAAGGTCGGCGTTTTCGTGGGCATCGGGTCGCCGGACTATGTGGCGCTGCTGCGCGCGACGGCGCCCGAGCCGCGGCCGCACGTGCCCACCGGCAATGCAATCTCGTTCGCCGCGGGACGAATTGCCTACGCGCTCGGTTTACGGGGCCCGTGCACCGT
Source organism: Polyangium sp. 15x6 (assembly GCF_029960785.1). Taxonomy (GTDB): domain Bacteria; phylum Myxococcota_A; class Polyangia; order Polyangiales; family Polyangiaceae; genus Polyangium. The sequence continues at coordinate 112,846 of NZ_JASBQE010000019.1, read as the reverse complement.
CGTCGATACCGCTTGCTCCTCGTCCCTCGTCGCATTGCACCTGGCCAGCCGGAGCCTGCGTCGCGGGGAATGCGACATGGCGATCGTCGGGGGCGTGAACCTCCTCCTCTCGCCGGATACGACGAACATCCTCGCCTCGCTCCAGGTCCTCTCCCCCGACGGGCGATGTCGTACGTTCGACGCACGCGCCAATGGCTACGTGCGGGCCGAGGGCGTCGGCGTCGTCATTCTCGAGCGGCTCTCCGACGCGCAGCGCAGCGCCGACCGGATATGGGCGCTCGTCCGCGGCACGGCCATGAACCAGAATGGCCGCGCGACGAGCCTGACGGCGCCGAATCTCCAGGCGCAGACGGCCGTCCTCCGCGCCGCGCTCGAAGACGCGCGCGTGAAGCCCGAGCGCGTGGGGTACGTCGAAGTCCACAGCAATGGCTCGCCGCTCGGCGATCCCATCGAGCTCGAAGCGCTCCAGGAAGTGCTCGGGCCAGGGCGCGCCGAGGGATCGCGCTGCGTGCTCGGCTCGGTCAAGACCTACATCGGCCACGCCGAGGCCGCCTCGGGCATGGCCTCGCTCATCAAGGCCGCCCTCGTGCTGCACCACGAGACGATCCCGCGCAACCTCCATTTCGAATCGCTGAATACGAACGCTTCGCTCGACCGCGACGCGTTCGTCATTCCGGTATCCGAGATCCCCTGGAAGCGAGGGGATCGTCCGCGGTTCGCCGGCGTCAGCGCGACGGGGCTCAGCGGCGCCAATGCGCACATCGTCCTCGAAGAGCCGCCGGAGGGGCCCCGCGCCCAGGACAAACCCGAGCGCCCCGCGCACCTCTTCGTCCTCTCGGCCAAGACGGCCGAGGCTCTGCGTGACCAGGTCAAGCAGATGCTCCGGCACGTCGCCGCGCGTCCCGAGCAATCCCTCGGAGACACGTGCCATACCCTCGGCGTGGGTCGGGCACACCTCGAACATCGCTTCGCCGCCGTGGTCACCACGCACGCCGAGGTTCTGGCGCAGCTCTCCGATTACCTCGACGGCGCGCCGGGCACGCACGTACATGCCCGCGTCGACAATGTCTCCGCCCGCAAGCGGATCGGCTTCGTATTGATGGGGCGCGCGACCCAGGCGCGGGGCGCGCTCGGGCCGCTCGACGCCACGCCGCCCGCGCTCCGGGCGGCCCTGCATCGCGCGGACGATGCCGTGCAGGCGCAGCTCGGGCGGCGCGTTCTCGGGCTCCTCCAGGACGACGCGAATGCGCGCCCGACGGAGGACGTCGTGGAGGCGGAGCTCGCGTTGTTCGTCCTGCAAGTTGCCCTCGTCGAGCTGTGGCGCTCGTGGGGCGTCGAATGCGCGGCCGTGACCGGCGAGGGGACCGGCGAATGCGTCGCCGCGTGGGCCTCGGGCGCGCTCGGGCTCGAAGACGCCCTCGTACTCGCCGAGGCGCGCGCGCGGCTCGCGTGCAGCGACGGGCGCGACATCGAGCCCCTCGCCCGCGCCATCGCGAAGATCAAGCTGTCGAGCCCGCGGCGCACCTTGATCCCGAGCCTCGGGGACGCGTTCTCCGCGACCTCGCTCGGCACGAGGGCCTACTGGGAACGCCAGGTCCGCGAGGCGGTCGATTCGAGACAAGCGATCGGCAAGCTCGCGTCCCAGGGGTTCGTGGCTTTCCTCGAGATGGGCCCCGGTCCAGGAAACGAGGGGCGCCGGACGCCACCGGACGCGGCCATGCCGATCGTCCCTTCGTTGCGTCTCGACGCTCCGCCCATCCGGGTGCTCCTGGAGGCGCTCGCGGCGCTCTACGTGCGTGGCGTGGACCTGCATTTCGAGGGCGTCGATGCGCCCCATCCTTACCGGCGTATCACGCTGCCGACCTATCCATTTCAGCGGCAACGGTACTGGGTTGGCACGACGACCCGGATCTCCCCGGAGCGCGCCGCGGGCGATGGACACCCGCTCCTCGGCCACGTGCTCGATCCCCGCGCGGATCGGCCCGATGTCCGCACGTGGCAGCTCGACCTCGACGAATCGAGCCTGCGCAGCGTCGGCACACGGCGGCTCGCCGGGGTGTCGCGGCTCTCGACGGGCGGGCTCGTCGAGGTCGCTTGCGCCGCGGCGCGCGAGACCTTCGGGGCGGCAGGCTGGGAGATCGGCCTCTCCCTCGGCGACCCGCCCGCGCTGCACCCGCAAGAGACGGGCAGGATGCAGGTGATCGCCACGCCGGAGGGCGACCGAAAAGCATCCCTCGGCATCTTCTTCCGGGAGCGGAGCAGCGCTCCCTGGAAGCGAATCGCGCATGGCGCCATCGTGCCTGCGCTCGTACCGGACGAGGACGAGGACATCGCCCCGCCGAGCATGCGCCCCGGACGCCGCCAGGGCGTGTCCACGCTCTTGTGGGAGCGGCGGCTCGAGGCGTTCGGCGTCGACATGGACACGTTCCATATCGATCAGGTATGGCAAAGGGACGCCGAGACGCTGGCGCGCGTGCGGCTCGAGAATCCCGCGGCGGCGATGGCGTTCCTGCGGGCCGTGCCCGCGGTCGCGTCGATCACCCACCCGGCGACGCACGGCCGCTCGTGGATGATCGAATCGATCGAAGGCGCCAGCGTGCGGCCCGCGTCGACGGAGCGGCGGTTCTGGCTCCGCCTCAACTGGAGCGCCAACGACGGTTTGTCCGGGCGGGTGAGCGTCGAGCTCGTGGGCGAGGACAGAGAGGTCGCGGCCGCGGCGCGGAAAATCGTCCTTCGCGCCGAGGATCCGGCCACCGCGCTGCGCGCCGCGGGCAAGGATCCGCTGCAGGACGCGTTCATCGACCTGGTTTGGCGGGAAACACCGCCGGCCATCGCGAGCCCTGCGGCGAAGCGGCGGTGGATCGTCCTCGCCGATGCCGGCGGGGTGGGTCGCGCCCTCGCCGCGCACCTCGAAGCCGCGGGCGACACGGTGATCGTGCTGCCGGCCGCGGACCTCGAGCAACGGATCGATCGATTGGACCTCGTACTCGGCTTCTCGGGGCCCTTCTTCGGCATCGTGCACCTCGGGTCGCTCGACGTGGCCTCCGGCGTCCCGACGTCCCCGGCGATGCTCGAAGATGCCCTGCAAAAAGGGCCCTCCGCCGTGCTCGCAATCGTCGATCGTGTCGCCGCGCAGGCGCACGTGCCGCGCTTGTGGATCGTGACGCGTGGAGCCCAGGTCGTCGAGAACGGGAGCCCCGCCGTCGCGCAGGCCGGATCCTGGGGCCTCGGCCGTGTTCTGTCGATCGAGCGGCCGGACATGTGGGGCGGGCTGATCGACCTCGACCCGCAGCCCGGCGAGGAAGACGGCCTGCGACTCGCGCAGGCGCTCTCGACCATGGGGGTCGAGGATCACGTCGCGCTTCGGGGCGGCAAACGCTACGTCGGCCGTCTCGCCCGTATCCCCATGCCCGCGCCGCAATCCGTCCAGGTTCGTCCGGATCGAACCTACGTCGTCACGGGCGCGCACGACCCGCTCGGCGCCGAGGCGACGGACTTTCTCATCGATCGCGGGGCCCAGAGCTTGCTCCTCCTCGACGCCCCGCCCCGTGACAACGAGGAACGCGAGGCGCGGGAGCGCACCGCGCGGGCGCTCGCGACCCGAGGGATCGCAATCGCGGCCGACGAAGTGGATCTCGCCGACGAAGGCGCTGTCCGCCAGGCCCTCTCGCGTGCACGGCTCCCCCTCGGCGGCGTCATCCATGCGACGGCCGCGACGGACACTGCATTGCATCGGCTCACGAGCCGGGACGCGAAGGCCGTGCTGCATTCGCACTACCGACAAAGCTCGCTCGCCCTCCTCTCCCTGCATACGCTCACGGCCTCCCTGCCGCTCGATTTCTTCCTCGTTTTCTCCTCGGCTTCGCCATTTCTCGGCTGGGAGGTGCTCGGCGCCGATGCCGTGTCCGCCGATTTCGCCGACACGCTCGCGCGGCTCCGTCGCGCCGAGGGTTTGCCCGCGACGGTCATTCACCTCGCGCTCCCGAACGAGGGTCGGTCGAGCCGCACCGAGCACGAGCTCTCCCAGCTCGCCTCCGGCCTCCAGGGAATGCCTCCCTCCCTCGCATTGCAGGCGGCCGAGCGGATGGCGGCGAGCGGACTCCCCGTGGCGATGGTCGCGTGGGTGGAGTGGGGCCTCTTCGAACAATCGCATCCTGCGCGCATGGGCCGCGCCCTGCTCGAAGGGCTCGGGGACCCGCGGAGCGTGACCTCGGGCGCCGCCACGTTGAAGCGACGCGTCGCGGCCGCAGAGCCCGACCAGGCGCGCCGGATCGTCGAGAGCGCCGTGCGTGGCGAAATCGCGCACGTGCTCGGCGTGAGCCCGGCGGACCTGCCGGCGAACGATCAAGATCTGTCCGTGCTCGGCATGAATTCGATCATGGGGGTTCAGGTGCTGAGCGGAATCGGGTCCGCGTTCGGGGTGAATTTGCCCGTGCGGGTCCTGCTCGCGCACCCGACGGTCGAGGGTCTCTCGCGCCGCGTCCTCGGCACCCTGCGTTCGGGCCACGACGATGCCGCCGCGGGGCCGCTCAGCCGGCGGGGGCTGCTCGTCGAGCTCAATCGGGAGGGAGCGAATCCCCCCTTCTTCCTCGCGCCTCCGCTCACGGGCTCGGCGCTCGCGTTTCAATCGCTGGCGCAGCACTTCGGCGCCGATCGACCCCTCTATGGCTTCAACGCGCCGGGGATCGACACGGATGCGCCGCCGTGCGACCGGATCGAGGTCCTGGCGGCGCGGTTCGTCGAGGCCATGCGACAAGCCCAGCCCCACGGACCGTACCGCCTGGGAGGATATTCGTTCGGCTCGCTCGTAGCCTTCGAGATGGCTCGGCTGCTCACCGACGCAGGCGAGCGGATCGACGCCCTCGTGCTGGGTGACGTCCCGGCGCCGGGCCCTGGCGGGACGGGGCAACTCTCGCTCCTGAGCCTGGGGCGGCTCTTCGATCTGCCCATCGACGAGCCGGTATTCACCAAGCTATCGCACGAGGACCAGCTCACGCAAATGGCCGCTGCCATGAGCGAGAAGTTGATGCTGCCGACCGATGTGAGCGAGAGCCAGCGGCAATTGCGCGTCTATCGCGCGCACCTTCATGCCCTGACCAGCTATGCCCCTTCGATCTCCGCGGTCCCCGTCACGCTGCTTCGAACGGAGGAGAGCGCGCGGCGTTTGCCGATGGCTGGCTTCTCCCCGGGCGACACGACCTTCGGCTGGCAATCGCTCTGCAGCCGTCCCGTGCGGGTGATCGATCTCCCCGGCGATCACATCAACGTGATTTTCGTGCCCGCGGTCGCGCACCTCGCCGAAGCGCTCCGCGGTGTGCTCCGCGAGGTCGATGGCTCCGATCGCCCGGCCTGAGGCGGGCCGAGCGATCGAAGACCATCAATCGAGCAGCGCGTCGAGCGCCGCGAGTTTGGCCCGGAGCCGAGCTTCCACGTCGTCCTCGGCGAGGGAGTCGGCGCTTTGCGGGTCCGCGGCAGGCGCGGCCTCGTGCGCGGGAGCGCGGGCAGGCTCGTCCGCGGGCGTGGCCTCGGCGTCGGGCAAGGCGAGGCGGTCGAGCAGGTGCGCGGCAAGCGCGGCGGCCGTCGGGTGGGCGAACATCTGCGCCGCCGAGATTTTCAGGCCGAACCCGGGCTCGAGGCGATTGCGCAGCTCCAGGCTCATCAGGGAGTCCATCCCCAGGGCCGAGAAAGGCGCGAGGCGATCGATCCGCACGGCCTCGCGGTGCAAAACCTGACCGATCCGCTCGAGGACGAGCGCTTCCACGAGCACGATCCGCTCCTCGGGCGCCGCGCGCTCCAGCGTCGACCGGAAGCCCTGCGCGGGCGCGGCGACCTCGGGCGCGCTCCCCGCCTCCGTCGCGAACTCCGACCAGAACGGGTGCCCTGCGAGCTGCGGGAAGATCTCTCGCCACTGCTGCATCGAGAAACGCAGGACGCCGATTTCGGGGCGGGGATGCGCGAGCAGCCGCGCGAGGGCCGTGGTGCCCTCGGCGGGCGTGAGCCCCATCCCGGCGCCGAGGCGCGCTGCGGCACTTCCATGCTGCGTCATGCCGACCCTTACGAAGGCTCCCCATTGGATGCTCATCCCGGACAGCCCTCGCCCGTGTCGAAACGACGCCATGGCATCGAGGAAGGCGTTTGCCCCGGCATAACTCGCCTTGCCGACGAGGCCGAGGAGGGCCGACGCCGACGAATACAGCACGAAGAAGTCGAGCGGCATTCCCAGGGTGAGCGCGTGGAGGTTCCACGTGCCGGCGACCTTGGGGGCGATTACGTGTTCGAAGGTCTCCCGCCCGAGCTCGATCAGCGGCGCCGGCTCCGGTGCGACACCGGCCGCGTGGACGATTCCCCGGAGCGGCGGCGCCTGCCTCTCGATCTCTTCGAGGATCGACGCTACCTCCTCCCGCCGCGCGACGTCCCCTTGGAGCACGAGCACGCGCGCGCCCGCTTCCCCGAGGCCTCGAAGGACCTCCGACGCTGCCGCCGAAGGCCCCTTGATGCCGACCAGGGCGAGATGGCGAGCGCCTGCCTCCACCATCCACTGCGCGGTGGCCAAACCGAGGGCCCCGAGGCCTCCTGTGATCAGATACGTCGCGTCCGGCCGCAAGACGGCCCCCGCCGAGGGAAGGGTGTCGGCGGGCACGCGTGCCATACGCGCCACGTATCGACCCTCGTTGCGCAGCGCGATCTGATCCTCGCTGCCTCCGGCCGTGAGCTCGCGAAGCAGCCACCGGGCCTCGTCCGGATGCGCCGCGGGCGAAAGATCGACGAGCTTGCACGTGAGGTCGGAGAACTCCAGCGCGATCGTGCGCCCGAGCCCCCACATGGGCGCCTGCGACACGCACGTGACTGGCTGCGCACCGGCGCGCGCCACGCCTCGCGTGACGAGCCAGAGCGGGGGGTTGTCCCGCCAGCCATGACGAAGGACCGCTTGCAGCAGGTGGATCGCCGCGAGAAATCCGCGCGCCTGATCCCGGGCCAGCGTCTCCTCGGTCGTCTGCTCCGTGGGCGTCGCATCGAGCGCCATGAGGTGCACGATTCCTCGGCAACCCGCGTCCACGAACGCATGGCGCAGCAGCAAATCATGCTCCTCCGGGTTCGCCGGGTCGAGCGCGAACGACCTCGGGCCGAGCTGCGCGAACCGCGCCCCGACACGGACGCGCACGCAGGTCTGCCCCTGCTTCTCCAGGAGCGCAGCCACGGCTTCCCCCACCCCGCCCTCGTCACACGAAATCAGCCACGCCCCCGTGCGCTCGGCCGTATCCATCGGGGCGGTGACGGGTTCCTGGGGGCGCCATTCCAGGGCATGAAGGAGCTCCGCCAGCGGATCCATGTGCGGCGCGGGAGCGATCGCGGTCTGGCCCGACCACTCGATCCAGAATCGCTCGCGCTGCCAGGGGTATGCGGGCAAAGAGACGACCCGCCCGCCTGCGGGATACAAGCGCTTCCAATCGATCTCCACGCCCTCGACGTGGAGCCGCCCGAGCGCCTCCAGCATCGCCCGCCGCTCCTCGGATTGCCGCCGCAGCGTGGGCACGGCCGAGGCGGAGACGCCGCGCGACTCGATGCATTGCTGCAAATTCGTCAGGACCACTGGGTGCGGACCCACTTCCACGAGCACCCGATGCTCGTCTCCGAGCGCCGCCGACACCGCGCCCACGAGGTCCACCGTGCCCCGCACGTTGCGACCCCAATAGGCCGCGTCGAGCGCCGTCCCCAGGAGACGCGCGCCCGTGACCGTGCTGTACATCGGAATCGAACCCGCCTCGGCGTCGACGCGACCGAGCTCCTCCACGAGTGCGCGTGCGAGCGGCTCCATCTGCGGGCTGTGAAACGCATAGTTCACGCGCAGCGGCCTCACCACGACCCCCTGCGCGGACAGCTTCGCGACGAGCTCCTCGAGCGCCGCCGTCTCTCCGGACAGGACCACGGACGTCGGGTCGTTCACCGCCCCGATCGCGAGCACGTCCTCGCGCCCCGCGATCGCTTTGGCCGCCTCGTCCGCCGGCAACGAGACCCAGGCCATTTTCCCGTGCCCCGTGGCCCGCTGCATGATGCGACCACGCAGCACCACCAATCGCACGGCATCCGCCAGCGAAAGCGCGCCCGCGACGTGCGCCGCGGCGACCTCACCCACGCTGTGCCCGATCACCGCATCCGGGACGACGCCCCACGACTTCAAGAGCTCCGCGAGCGCCACCTCCAGCGCGAACAGCGCCGGCTGCACGATCTCCGTCTCCCCGAGCCGCGAGCGCTCCTCGGGCGCCGCGAGCTCGTCGAGGAGCGAAAGCCCCGTGTGCGCACGGAGCAGCTCGCCCACCTCCGCGAGCTTGGCGCGAAAAACGGGTTCTTCCTCCTGGAGCTTTCGACCCATCTCTGCCCATTGCGAGCCCTGCCCCGAGAAGACGAACGCGACCTTCGGTCGCCCCTGCGTCGAGGTCTTTCCGTGCGCCCACCCGCTCGACGATTCGCCGCGCGCGAAAGACGACAGGTTCGCCGCGAGCGCCTCTCGCGTCGCCCCCACCACGGCAAGCCGGTGCTCGTGGTGCATACGACGCACGCTCGCGGTGTAGGTCACGTCGTGCAGGGGCATCTCGTCGTCCCTGGAGAGCCATTCCGCGTACGAGCGGGCCGCCGCCGAAAGCGCCTCCGGGCTCTTCGCCGACAGCGGCAAGAGATACGCCGACGCCTCCTTTGCGGGCGCCTTCCCCTCGTCGAGCGGCGCCTCCTCGAGGATCACGTGCGCATTCGTCCCGCTGATCCCGAACGAGCTCACGCCCGCTCGACGGACCTTCTGCCCGCGTAGCCACGGCACGCTCTCGGCGGGGATGACGAACGGCGTGCCCTCCATCGAAATGCGCGGGTTGAGCCGGCGGAAGTGCAGGTTCTTCGGGATCCGCTCGTGCTCCATCGCGAGGATCGCCTTGATGACCCCCGCCACCCCGGCGGCCCCCTCGAGGTGCCCGATGTTCGTTTTGACCGCGCCGAGCACGCACGACGAGCCATCCTTGCTCGGTTCTCCGAACACCTCGCGAAGGGACTCCGCCTCGATGGGATCCCCGAGCGATGTCCCCGTCCCGTGCATCTCGATGTAGCCGATGTCGGCGGGCGTGAGGCGCGCTCGCTCCAGCGCCTGCCGCAACATCGCCTGCTGCGATAGCACGTTCGGCGTCGTCAGCCCCGTCGAGCGGCCATCCTGGTTCACGGCCCAGCCGCGGACCAGCGCCCGAATCCGGTCGCCGTCACGCAATGCATCCGAGAGCCGCTTCAGCACGAGGATCCCACACCCCTCGCCGCGGACGAACCCATTGGCGCGCGCGTCGAGGGTCTTGCAACGCCCATCCGGCGACAAGGCCTGCGTCTCGGCGAGGAGCAGCATGGATACGGGCGAAAGGATCGCGTTCACGCCCCCCACGAGCGCGAGGTCGCAATCCCTCGCGCGGAGGCTCTGGCACGCCTGCGCCATCGCCACGAGCGAAGACGAGCACGCCGTATCCATCGAGATCGTGGGCCCCTGGGCGCCGAGAAAAAAGGCCAGCCGACCAGCAGCCGTGCTGAACATATTGCCCGTCGTACAATACGCATCGTATCGACCGGCCAGCGCCGCCACCACGGCCTGCTGATAGTCGGTGCTGCATATCCCGAGGAAAATCCCCGTCTGGCTCCCCATGATCAGATCGGGCCGCTGCGCGGCGTCCTCGAGCGCCTCCCACGTCACCTCGAGCAGCATCCGCTGCTGGGGATCGAGGCTCTCCGCCTCACGCGGGGAAATTCCGAAAAAGGACGGGTCGAATCCGGCGACGTCGTCGAGCAGCGCAGCCCACCGGACCTCGGGCCGATGCGCTGGCATCGCCGTGGATGGCCATCGGGTCGCCGGGATCTCGCGTACCGCATCAACGCCGTTCGCGAGGACCTGCCAGAACGCCTCGGGGCCCTCGCCGCCGCCGGGAAACCTGCAGCCCATACCTACGACCGCGAGCGGCTCGTTGCTGGCGCGCTCCACCGCATCGAGCCGCGCCTTCATCTTTTCCAGCGCTGCGATCGCTCGCTGGAGGGGGGTTGGATCGCTGGGCGTCTGCCCCCGCTGCGGGGGGCTCATGCGGTCACTTCCGGTACTCATTCCAAGTACACCCGATGGCTCGGAGCTCCTCGCCGTCCGCGTCCCGAAACGGTCAGCCCATCATTTCCAGGATTTCTCGCGCCATACCGTGCAGAGACGCGCGCTCGCTGCTTTTTCGGGTAACACGCCTCCCGCGAGGCCGTCAACCGTGGGCCCTTGGGACGCACGGCCCCCACGAGGCGACCCCCCCCTCGCCCCATGTCGCCACCGGCCAAGCGTCAGGGATGAACGCGCTTGACCTGCGAACGAATCTATGCATCGAGCCACGGGCTCCCGCGATTGGACCATGCGGTCGTGTTGCGGAGCCACGGTTCGTGGGTTTCCTGCCACCATCCCCGACCAACCCCGTCCGTCGGCACCCCGGTGACGGCACCGGCAGCCCGCCCTGGGGCGAGCCCCAGGGACTTGTGCCCGTTTCCGGCTCATGCTACTAGCGCAACTATGGATGCGTGGGCAGCTGAGTTGCTGGCGGTATTCCGCAAGAACGTGCCGCCGATTTCCGAGACCATTGATGGGTACGGCAAGCGGGACTCGGTAGGAATTGCTTACTCTGCGTCGGACATCGCGCAGGTATTGATGGCCATCCATGGGATGATGGAGGAGGAGCTGGGTGGTCAGGGCTCCGAGGCCAGGAGCACCTACGTGGAAGTCGTCGTGCCCTCACAGGTCACCCAGGGGGAAGACCTCCTCCGGATGATCTGGTATGCCGTGTGGACCGGGATCGTCCTCCACAAGGAGCTCATCCCGCTCATCTCCGCCGAGCATCAGCAGGCCGCCAGCGCCTTCTTCACGCGGTGGTGGGCCCAGTACACCTCCGACATGGTGCAGAGCGGACTCGCCGCTGGCTGGAAATTGCCGTCGGCTGGATGAGCGCTCACGTCCCGTAACGCCCCCTTTCAACGGGGCGTCGTTCGGGCCTGCTACGCCGGGGTCTCCGCGAGAAGACTCCGGCGAGCATCCATCACGCAGAGGCGGTTCATCCAAGGTACTCCTCGAACGCCTCTAGCTGCTCCACGAGCGTACTCTCGTCTTTCTCGGAGCCAGCTTCCCCGCCTGCAAGCCCAGCATCCCAGGCATCCTCCTCGACCTGCGCCGTGGACGCCGGTTCCGCCGGTGCATTCGTCGCCTGCTGCGGGAGGAGTCGTTCCAGGAGGTAGGCTGCGAGCGCGGTCGGCGTCGCATGCGTGAAGAGCAGCGCCGCCGACAACTTCAGCCCCGTGCTCGCCTCCAGCCGGTTGCGCAGCTCCAGGCTCATCAACGAATCCATCCCCAGGCTCACGAACGGCGCTTGTTTGTCAATCCGCCCAGGCTCCAGGCGGAGCACACGCCCGACTTGTTCGAGTAGATGCGTTTCGACGAGCCCCATCCTCTCCAGAGATGCGGCGCGTTGCAGCACGGCGCGGAAATCATCGGACGCCTTCGTCCCGCCGGCGCTCGGCGCTTGCTCGCGTGAGAGCTCGGAGAAGAAAGGCGCGCCGACCGTTTGTGGATAAAACTCCACCCATTGCCGTGGGTCGAAGCGGAGAAGCCCCACCTCGGGCCGAGGGTGCTCGAGCAAGCGTCCGAAGAGCTCGTTGCCCTCGTCAGGCTTGAAGCTCTCGTTTCCTCGCGATGCGGCCCGGTTGCCCCGGACCGCCGCCGCCGCCGCGAGCCCGACCTCCGAGAAAGCACCCCATTGAATGCTCATCCCGGGCAAACCTTCGGCCGCGCGCGCCTGGCAAAGCGCATCGAGGAACGTGTTTGCGGCTGCATAGTTTGCCTGTCCCGGGGAACCCAGTAGGCCCGCCGCCGAGGAGTACATCACGAAGAAATCGAGAGGCACGCCGCGCGTCGCCTCGTGCAGGTTCCAGGCACCGAAGACCTTCGGCCCGAGGGGCTTCCAGAATTGCTCTTCGGTCATCTCCGGAATCGTACGGTCGTCGAGCACCGCCGCCGCATGCACCACGCCGCGGAGGGGCGGCATGGTCCGCTGGATCTCCGCCAGAGCAGCATCCAGATCGGCCCGGCGCGACACGTCCCCACGCAGCACACGCACCTCGGCCCCCGCAGCCTCCATGCGCCGGATCGCGTCCATGGCTGCGTCCTTGGGCACGCTCCTACCCATGAGCGCGACGTGCCGCGCCCCCTGCTCCACCATCCATCGCGCGAGGGATGCGCCGAGCCCACCGAGTCCACCCGTGATCAGATAGGTCGCGTCCGCTCGCAACCCTGCGCTCCCCTGCGTACCGGAGACGATGACCTTCGCGTCCGGGTCACGCATCGAGATGACCAGCTTGCCCGTATGCTTGCCCTGTGCCATCCACGCGAAGGCTTCCGCCGCTTTGGTCACGGGGAATGCGCGGTGCGGAATGGGGCGGAGCACGCCCGATGCGAACAAAGGCCCGAGCTCGTGGAGCAGCTCTGCCACGAGCTCCGGGCGATTCAGTGTCATCCCTCGCAGATCCACGAGGGAGAAGGACAGGTTCTTCAGGAAGGGGCGTAACCCGAGCCGGCGGTTGTCGTAATAGTCTCGCTTGCCGATCTCGACGAACCGACCATGGTCCCGAAGCAATCCAAAGCTCGCCTCGAGCAGCTCGCCCGAGAGAGAGTTCAGGACGACATCGACCCCCTCGCCCTTCGTGATGCGCTCGACGTCGTTCACGAAGGAGGTCGAGCGCGAATCCATCACGTGGTGCACCCCCAAGGAGGTGAGGAGGGCGTGCTTTTGGGGGCTCCCCGCGGTCGCGAAGATCTCGGCGCCGACGTGCCGCGCCCATTGAATGGCGGCCATACCCACGCCTCCGGCTCCGGCGTGGATGAGCACCCGCTCCCCCTTGCGAAGCCGGGCGACGTGAGCGAGCGAATAATAGGCCGTGAGGGACACGATCGGCAGCGCGGCAGCTGCCTCCCAGCTGAAACCCGCCGGTTTGGGCGCCACGAGCAGGCGACTGGCCGTCACGTGTGTCGACATCGCCGACGTCGCCAGCGCGATGACCTCTTGCCCGATGGTGAGGTCCTGGACTCCCTCGCCCAGCGCCACGATCCGCCCGGCGCATTCGCCGCCCAGGCGGGGACCACGCTTGCTGCTCCCCGCGACGTCGTCCGGCAGCACGCCGAGAGCGAGGAGTACGTCGAGGAAATTCAGCCCCGCCGCCTCGACCTCGATTTCCACCTCGCCTGGGCCCGGCGGCCTGCGCTCCATCCTGCGCAGGCAAAGCCGCTCCAGCACGCCAGGCTCGGTGATTTCCAGTCGATACGGCCGCCCCTCCGCGGGCTCCTGCCGCTCGACCGTCCCGGCGCCCTCCGTGAATCCCCCTCGAGCGAGCCGCGCCACGTATCGGCCTTCGGGCCGCAGCGCGACATGATCCTCCTCGCCGCCCCAGAGCACCTCCTCGACCACGCGCTCTGGTTCGTCCGGACGCACCTCGGGCGGCAGGTCGATCCGCACGCAGCCGAGCTCCGGGTGCTCCATGGCCACGACGCGGCCGAGGCCCCACAGCGTGGATTGCGCCACCGAAAGTGGACCCGTCCCGGATCCGGCCGCCTGCGCGGCTCGCGTGAGGACATAGAGGCGAGGTACGTCGCGCCAACCGTGCCGCAGCAGCGCCTGGGCGAGCCACAACACGCTCGAGGTCCCGGCCCGCACGTCCGCCGCGAGCGTCGCCTCCGTCGTCTCGCTCCATCGCGCCCCATCGAGCGCAGCGCAATGGATGACGCCGCGGCAGGGGTTCTTGCCCAATGCTTCTCCGAGGAGGCGGCTCCACTGCTCCGGATCGGCGGGATTCACCTGGTACTGCCATTCTCCGCGCCGCGAATATCCCGCCCCGGCGACCGCCTCCACGCACGTATGTCCTCGCGCGCGGAGCCGCTCGGCGACCGCCATGCCCGTCCCGCGTCCATCCATGAACACGAGCCAGGTTCCCGTAGGCGCCTCGGTCCCCGAGGCGAGCTCCTTCGGCCGCCAGGGTACCTGGAACACGCAATCCGCAAACGGATCTTGCGCCGCCTCGGCGAGCCGCCGCACCCACAGCTCCCCGATTTCCACGAGCACTCGCCCAGCCTCGTCGCAGATCACGATGGATACGACTGGCTCGCCCGTCGCGCCATCCTTCGCGACACGGGCATGGACCAGCACTTCGCCCTCGGGGCGCGCGTGGACGGCGACGGAGGTAACCTTGACCGGAACGAACGTACCCTTCCCGATCGCGGATTGCAGCGCATGCCCCGCCGCCTGAAAGCACGCGTCGAGGAGCGCAGGATGCACCTGATACCCCCTGGCGCCCGCGCGCAGAGCCTCCGGCAGACGCACGCGCGCCACGACCTCGCCTTCGCCGATCCGCAACCCCTCGACTCCCTGGAAGCTCTTGCCATACGAAAGGCCGCGCGCCTCCATGTCCCTGTAATGGGCCGCTCCCTCGAGGACCTCGGGGCAGCGCCCCTCCAGGGCCGCAGGGGATTCGAAGTCCGGCACTGCGGCTGGCTTCGCCGACACGCGAAGAACGCCCGTGGCATGGCGCAGCCATTCCTTCGATCCGTCCGAACGGCTCGCAATCGTCACCGTCGCACGGCCACTCGATTCCTCGCGCACCGACACCTGCACGAGTCGCTCCGTGCCCTCCGGCAATGCGAGCATCTGGTCGAAGGACATCTCGTCGAGCCACGCCGCGCCCTCACCATATAGTTCCGCAGCCGCCGAAAGGGCCATCTCGACGTATCCGGCCCCCGGAAACACCACCTCCCCCTGCACCCGGTGGTCCTGGAGGTACGGGAACGCCTCCACGCCGAGCCATTGCTCCCAAACGTGGAGTTCCGGCGTCGTCGCCGGGACGAACCCAGCACCCAGGAGGGGCCGAGCGCCATCCCCGCGGATGGCGTGCGTTTTCTTCATGGGCGCGTCGAGCCAGAACCGCTCCCGCTGCCAAGGATACGCAGGCAACGAAACGACCCGCCCGCCCCCGCGGTGCAGATATTTGAAGTCCACCTTCACGCCGGCGACGTACAGCCTCCCAAGCGCCTCCAGCATCGCCCGGCGCTCCTCGCCTTGCCGCCGCAACGTCGACATCACGGACGCCTGCGCACGGCTCGATTCGATCCATTGCTGCAGGTTCGACAGGAGCACCGGGTGCGGCCCCACTTCCACGAACAACCGGTGCTCGTCCCCGTACGCCGACGACACCGCCCCCACGAGGTCCACCGTTCCACGCACGTTCCGCTGCCAGTACCCGGCGTCGAGCGCCGTCCCCTGAACACGCCCACCCGTCACCGTGCTGTACATCGGAGTCGCACCCTTTTGCGTCTCCACGCGGCCCAGCATCTCCGAAAGCTCCCGCGACAGCGACTCCATCTGCGGGCTGTGGAACGCATAATTCACGCGAAGCTGTTTCGTCGCGACCCCCTGCTCGCTCAGCTTCGCCAGCATCTGCTCGAGCGCCGCCGTCTCCCCGGACAGCACCACCGACGTCGGGTCGTTCACCGCCGCGATCGCGACCTCCGCCTCCCGCCCTTCGAGCGCCTTCGCAGCCTCGACCGGAGGAAGCGACACCCACGCCATTTTCCCGTGCCCGGTCGCTTTCTGCATGATGCGGCCGCGCAGCGCCACCAGCCTGACCGCCTCCGCCAGCGAAAGCGCGCCCGAGACGTGCGCCGCCGCCACTTCGCCCACGCTGTGCCCGATGACCGCGTCCGGCACCACGCCCCACGACTTCAAGAGCTCCGCGAGCGCCACTTCCAGCGCGAACAGCGCCGGCTGCACGATTTCCGTCTCGCCGAGCCGCGAGCGCTCCTCGGGCGCCGCGAGCTCCTCCAGGAGCGAAAAACGCACGTGCGCTCGCAGCAGCCGATCGATTTCGTGGAGTTTATCCCGAAAAACCGGCTCCTCCTCCTGCAGCTTTTGCCCCATCGCGGCCCACTGCGAGCCCTGCCCCGAGAACACGAACACCACCTTCGGCCGGCCCTGCGATTGCGTGCGACCGCTCGGCGACTCCCCCCGGACGAAAGCCGAGAGCTGAGCCGAGAGCTCCTCGCGCGTCGCGCCGACCGCAGCCAGGCGGTACTCGTGATGCGTTCGCCGCACGCTCGCCGTGTAAGCCACGTCGTGGATCGAGAGGTCGTTCGTCCCGAGCAACCATTCTGCGTACGTGCGGGCCGCCGCCGAGAGCGCCTCCGGGCTCTTCGCAGACAGTGGCAAGAGATACGCCGAGGCCCCCTCGACAGCCGGCGCCGCCCCGCTCCGCGGCGGCTCCTCCACGATGACGTGCGCGTTCGTCCCGCTGACGGCGAACGCGTTGACGCCGGCCATCCGGGGCTTCCCCTGGGAAGGCCAGGGCATCATCTCCGCGGCCACCTTGACGGGCAGCTCCGACCAAGAAATACGAGGGTTCGGCGCAGTGAAGTGCAAAATCCCCGGAATCGCGCCCTTCCGGACGGACAGGATCGCCTTCATCAGCCCCGCCGCGCCGGCCGCGCCCTCGCTGTGCCCGATGTTCGTCTTCCCCGACCCGATGATCAGCGGATTCGCCTCCGTTCGACCCGCTCCGTACGCCGCGCCGAGCGCCTGCACCTCGATCGGATCGCCGAGAGGTGTCCCGGTTCCGTGCGCCTCCACATAATCGACGTCGAGCGGCCGAGCATGGGCCTCGCGCAATGCGGCACGAATGACCGCCTCCTGGGCGGGGCCATTCGGAGCCGTCAATCCCTGGCTCCTCCCATCTTGATTGATGGCCGTTCCACGCACGACGGCCAGGATCGGGTCCCCATCCCGCTGCGCATCGGAGAGCCGCTTGAGCAAAAGCACACCGCACCCGTCGCTGCGCACGTATCCGTCCGCGTCGGCGGAGAACGTATGGCATCGACCCGTGGGCGACATCGCCTTGAGCCGACTGAAAAAGACCGTCAACTCCGGCTGAAGGACGACGTTGACGCCACCGGCGATCGCCATCGAGCACTCGCCGAATCGAATGGCCTGACAAGCGAGGTGCACGGCCACCAGCGCAGAGGAGCAAGCGGTGTCGATCGACACGTTGGGTCCCTGGAGGCCGAGCCAATAGGAGAGACGACCCACCGTCGTGGAGTGCTGCGTCCCGAGCACGGAGTAGGCGTCGATGCGCTCCGGATCGGCCATGGCGAGCGACTGATAATCACTCCCGGTGATGCCCACGTACACACCGGTATTGCTGCCCTGGAGCTGCTCGGCAGGGATGCCCGCGTGCTCGAGCGCTTCCCAGGTCGTCTCCAGGAGGAGGCGCTGCTGCGGGTCGATGCTCCGCGCTTCTCGCGGGGAAATCCCGAAGAAGTTCGCCTCGAACCTGTCGATCTGGTCCACGAAACCGCCCCAGCGGGTGTACATCTTCCCGGGGGCGTCGGGATCCGGATCATAATGAGCGTCGATGTCCCATCGATCGGGCGGCACCTCCTGAATGGCATCGACGCCCTGCTCGAGCACCCTCCAGAAGCTATCGAGGTCTCGAATGCCACCGGGAAACCGGCACCCGACGCCGATGACGGCCACGCCGTCATCCGCCGCCGCCCGGACAACCGGGGCGACAGGCGCCGCGGCCTTCGTCTCCTCGAACGAGAGCACGCGTTCGAGCAGGTGCTTTCGGAGCGCGCGGAGGCTCGGATAGTCGAAGAGCAACGTCGCCGGCAACGGCTTGCCGATCCGCGCCACGATGGCATTGCGGAGCTCGACGGCCACGAGCGAATCGAGGCCGATCTCCTGCAGCGGACGGTCCTCCGGGACCTCGTCGGGCGACGAGAGCGAAAGGACCTTCACGATGTCCGCGCGGAGAGCGAGATCAACCTCCTTCGACAGCGCCGCGGGATCGAGCGTCGCCAAGCGCTCGCCCCAGATCCCTTTGGGGGCCGCGCGCAGGCGCGTCGGCTTGGGGGCCATGAGCCCCGTCCACAGGGGCGGCAGGCGGCCCTCATTGGCGCGTTCGAGGCTCTGGGGATCGAGCGATGCCACGACGAGCCCGGCGTCCGGCAGCGTGAGGGCTTGCCCGAGCGCCGCGAGGGCCTGTGCAGGGTCGAGAATCTGCACGCCCATGCGCGCAAAGCGCGCTCGATGGGCGTCGGAGAGGGCCGCCGCCATTCCTCCTTCACCCCACGGGCCCCATCCCAGGCTCAGCGCAGGCAGCCCCGAAGCGCGGCGCGCCTGGGCGAGTGCGTCGAGGTAGGCATTGGCGGCGGTGTAATTGCATTGCCCCGCGCTCCCCAGCACGCAGGACGCGGAGGAATACAGAACGAAGAAATCGAGCGGAAGGCCTCGCGTCGCGAGGTGCAGGTTCCAGGCGCCACGCACCTTCGGCGCGAATACGGCCGCGATGCGCCGCTCGTCCATATCCATCAGGAGGCCGTCGTCGAGGATCCCGGCCGCGTGAATCACGCCGCGCAAGGGGAATTCCTCGGGCACGCTCGCCACGACGGCCGCGACGTCTTCGGGCCTGGATACGTCGGCGTGCGCGACCGTGACGCGCGCCCCCGCGTCACGCAGCCGCGCGAGCTGCGCCGTGCATTCACCGGTCGGCGCATTCCGACCCACGAGCAGGAGATGGCCCACCCGATGCTCGTCCCACAACCACTGCGCGACCGCGAGCCCCAGCACACCGAGGCCACCTGTCACGAGGACGGTGCTTTGCTTCGTGATCGGCCCGCGCGCCGCCGCTCGACCTGCTTCGGCCTTGACGAGCCGGGCGGCCAGGCGCTTGCCGTCACGCCAGGCGATTTGATGCTCCTCGTCGTCCGGATGACAAAGCTCCTGCCACAACGCGTCGAGCGCGCCTTCCTCGCGGGTCCCGACATCGACGAGCGAGAGGCCGAGCTCGGGGTGCTCGGCGAGGACGGTCCGGCCAAACCCCCACCACGTCGCACCTGCCGGAGAGACACCTTCGCCGGATTCCACGGCCTGCGCGCCCCGGGTCACGAACCAGAGGCGCGTCGTCGCCCCGCGCTTCACGATGGCCTGGGTCGCGCGGAGCGCAAAGACGGCCGCTTGCTCCGCGGCGCTCGCCGTGGCCGCGGCGTCGTCGCCCGCGGTTGCGGAATCGAGCACGCAAAGGACGCCGCGTGGCGCTCCTCCGACGCGCACGTAATCGTCATACCGATCCACGAGCTCGTCGACGGTCATGGCGAGCGCCCGGGCGCCGAATGCATGAATGCGATCCACGATCGCGCTCGCGAACGACGTCCCATCGCTCACGACCAGCCATTGGCCGGCGGGCGGCTGCGCCTCCCCGGAAAATGCGCGCGCCTGCCATGCGACCCTGTACAAGGGCTTGAGCGATGCCGAGGCGGAGCCGCGGATCGCGTCGAACCGCGCGCGCTTGAAGCGCAAATTCGCCACTTCGAGCACGACGTCGCCACGATCGTCCGAAAGCGTGACCTTGATCGTGATCGTCTCACCGTCCGGCGCCTCGCTCACGATCCGGCCGTGCGCCCACCCGCCGCCAGCGGGCGCTTTCAGCAGCGTGACATCGCCAAATTCGAAGGGCACGTAGGCGTGATCGAGCGGCGTGTCCACGGCGACCGAGACCGTCTGCAGCACCGCGTCGAGCAGCGCCGGGTGAATGCCGTACCCCGTCGCGTCCCCTGCCGCGTCCGGGAGCGCGACCTTCGCCAGCGCCTCTCCACGACCCTTCCAGATCCGGGACATCCCTTGAAATGCGGGACCGAGCTGGATGCCGATCGCCGCGACCCGCCCATAGACCTCGCTAGCGGCCACCTCCGTTCCGCAGCGTGATCGGATCGCATCGAGGTCCACCCGGGACGCCGTGAGGGCCGTCGCGGGGCGCAATTGCCCCTTCGCGTGCAAGGTCCACGCATCCCTGCGACCGTCGTCGGTGCTCCGGCTGTAGAGCGCGACCTCGAGGGTTTCTTCCGACGAACCCGCGACGACCACCTGCAGCCGACGCGCTCCCCCCGCGGGGATTCGCAGCGGGGCCTGGATCGTGAGCTGCGCGAGCGCCCAGCGCGTCCCGGTGTAGAGAGCGCCGGCCGAAAGCGCCGTCTCCACGAGCGCCGCGCCCGGGACCACCACGTCCTCGAAAACGCGGTGATCGTCGAGATAAGGCTGGGCCTTCGTGTCGACCACCGATTCGTAAACGGCGCCGACGCCCGCCACGGACATCGCCGAGCCGAGCAGGGGATGCCCCGTGAGCGGCATTCGCGCCGCGCTGCCCGCAGCCGAGCGCGTCTCGGGCCAAAAGCGCTTGCGTTGCCAGGGATAGGTCGGGAGCGGGACCACGCGCCCGCCCCCGGGATAAAGCCGTCGAAAATCCGGCGTGTGCCCGTGGACGTAGAGGTTGCTCAGCGCGAGGAGCATCTGCGTGCGATCGCCCTTGTTCCGGCGGCACGTGGGGACGACGCGCCCCGCGGCGCCTCGCGCGAGGAGGATCTGCTCGATGTTTTGCGACAGGACCGCGTGGGGGCCAATCTCGACGAACGTGAGATGGCCGCGCTGGAGCACGTGCGAAATCGCATCGGCGAATCGAACCGGCTTGCGGATGTTGTCGCCCCAGTAGGCAACATGCAGCGATTCCCCGGCGATCTGCGCGCCCGTCACGGTGCTGATCATGGGGATCGACCCGCGGCCCGGCTCGATCGACCCGAGCGATTCGACGAACTCGCGACGCAGCGGCTCCATCTGCGGGCTGTGGAAGGCATAATCGACCCGCAAGGGCCGGCACTGCACGCCTTGCGCGGACAGGCGCTCGACCAGCCGATCCAGCGTGCCGACGTCGCCCGACAGCACCACCTGGCCCTCGTCGTTGACGGCCGCAATGCCCACGGACGCCTCGAGACCCGCGAGCGCGCGCTCGGCCTCGGCCTCGGTCAACGAGATTGAGACCATTTTCCCGTGACCCGTGGCCTTTTGCATGATGCGCCCGCGCAACGCGACGAGGCGAGCGGCCTGGTCGAGATCGAGGATGCCAGCCACGTGCGCGGCCGCGATTTCGCCGACGCTGTGGCCCACGACCAGGTCGGGCTGAATGCCCCACGATTTCAGCGTCTCGGCCAGCGCCACCTCGAACGCGAACAACGCGGGCTGCGCGACCATGGTCTCCCCGAGCCGCGATCGCTCTTCGGGCACCAGGAGCTCTTCGACGACGGAAAAACCGGCATAGGGGGCGAGCTTCGCATCGCAAGCCGCGAGCGCGTCGCGGAAGGTGCTCTCCTGCTCGAAAAGCTCTCGGCCCATCCCGACCCATTGGGATCCCTGGCCGGAGAAGACGAACACCACCTTCGGCGTCGCGTGCAGAAGGGCCTCCGCGTGCACGACGCCCGGCACGACGTCCCCGTCGGCATGAGCGGCGAGCGCCGCGGCCAGCTCGCGGTCCGTGCGCCCGACGACCGCGAGCCGATGGGCGTGGTGCATGCGCCTGGCGCTGGCGGTATAAACGACATCGGAAAGCGACGCGCCCTCTCCGGCCGCGAGATGATCATGAAATGCGCGGGCCAGGGCGACGAGCGCCTCCGGTGTCTTCGCGGAGATCGGGAGCAGGTGGACCTCCGCGGGCTTCGCCTCCGCCCTCTCCTCCGCCGGGGCCTCCTCGAGGACGACATGCGCGTTCGTGCCGCTCATGCCGAACGAGCTCACGCCTGCGCGCCTCGGCTTCTCGCCCCGCTTCCAGGGACGATTTTGCCTGGGAACGACGAGCGGAGTGCCCTCCAGCGAAATGCGCGGGTTGAGCGCCTGGAAATGGTTGTTCTTCGGAATGACCTCCCCTTCGAGCACGAGCGCGCACTTGATGATGCTCGCGATGCCGGCCGCCGCCTCCAAATGCCCCACGTTCGTCTTGAGCGCGCCGAGCACGCACGACGTGCCGTCCTCCCGGCGCACGCCGAGCTTTTCGCGAAGTGCCTCGGCCTCGATGGGATCGCCGAGCGAGGTGCCGGTTCCGTGCGTCTCCACGAAGCCGATGTCCTGGGGAGATACGCCCGCGCGTTCGAGCGCCGCTTCGAGGACGGCCTCCTGGGCGCGCATGTTCGGCGCCGTGAAGCCGGCCGATCGGCCGTCCTGGTTGATGGCCGAGCCGAGGACGACGGCATGAATGGTGTCGCCGTCGCGCTGCGCATCCGAGAGGCGCTTCACGACGATCGCGCCGCACCCCTCGCCGCGCACGAATCCATTCGCCTGACCGTCGAACGTCCGGGCGCGCCCGTCCGGCGAGAGGGCGCGCGATTTCGCCAGCGCATTCGTGGTCGCGGGAGAAAACATGAGATTGACGCCGGCAACCAGCGCTGCATCGCATTCCCGCACGCGCAGCGCCTGGCAAGCCAGGTGCAATGCCACGAGCGACGACGAGCAAGCCGTGTCCACCGCGACGGCCGGCCCCTGCAAGCCAAACAGATACGAGATCCGGCCCGCGGAGAAGCAATGCCCGGTGCCGATCGCGTCGTAGATCTCGAACGCCTCGACGTCTTCCTGGGCCGCGAGGGCGAGGAAATCGTTCCCCGAGATGCCGACGAAGACGCCCGTCTTGGTCCCGGCGAGCACATCGATCGGGAGACCGGCGCGTTCGAATGCTTCCCAACCGACCTCCAGCAAGAGGCGCTGCTGCGGATCCATCCGCACGGCCTCGCGCGGGGAGATACCGAAAAACGACGCGTCGAAGAGATCGACGTCGCGAAGAAACGCGCCCCAGCGCGCGCCGCGCAGCTCGGGAGCTTCCTCCTCGGAGGGCCGCAACGGCCACCGCTCCGGCGGCACCTCGGTCACGGCATCGCCGCCCTCGCAGAGATATCGCAAAAACGCCTCGGGTGAGGACGAACCCCCCGGGAAACGGCAGGCCATTCCGACGATCGCGATCGGCTCGGAGCGCTCCTGCTCCAGAGCCTCCATCTCCCCTTCCATCCGCTGGATCTGCGCCATCGCCTGGCGCAAACGTGATCGATATTCGTCGATCAGATTGCTCATGAACGACCTTTCCTCTTGAGGCGGCGCATCGATTCGTCGAACGACGAGAGCAGATCGTCCTCCAGGTCGCCCGCGGGCGGCGGCGATTCGATCACCGGCTCGGCCGTGTACTTCAGCACTTCCGGAGCTGGCTCGGCTTTCGCCTCGTGCGGCAGCAGGGGCGCGAGGCTCTTCAGGACGTGCTCCCCCAGGGCAGCCAGGTTCGGGTAGGCATACACGAGCGTGGCCGAGAGCTGAATGCCGAGGGCCGCCTCGAGTCGATTGCGAAGCTCGAGGCTCATCAAGGAATCGATCCCGAGCGCGCGGAGCGGCTGGAGCCGGTCGATCCGCTCGGGATCCATCCGGAGGACGTGGGCGAGCTGCTTCCGAATGAGCGCCTCGACCATCTCCACGCGGTCCTTCGGCGGAGCATGCGCGACGGACTCCAGCCACACACGCGCGTGGCTCCGCGCGCCGCCTTCGGAGGCCGTGCGGGTGGCCTCCAGGACGGCCGAAAACCGCGGCGAGGAGGCGACCTGGGGGTGGCTCTCGATCCATTGTCGGAAGTCGATCGCGACGCACCCCATCTGCACCCACTCCCCGCGCAATGCGCGCTGGAGGAGCGCTTCGGCCTCGGCCTCCGTGAACCCTCGAATTCCGCGCTGCGAGACGCCGCCGATGGTGTCCGCCTTGACGGCCATGCCCCTGCCGGAGAACAAGCCCCAATCGATGCTGGTCCCCACGAGGCCGAGGCGGCTCCGGTGGTGCGCCAGCGTTTCGAGGAAAGCGTTCGCCGCGACATAATTGCCGAGCCCCGGCGAGCCCAGCAATGCAGCCACGGACGAATAGAAGAGAACGAAATCGAGCTCCCGGCCGAGCGTCTGCCGGTGGAGGTTCCAGCCGCCCATCACCTTCGGCGCGAGGACCTTGCGGAACCTCTCCAGCGTTTGCGTGGGGAGAAGCCCATCTTCCAGCACGCCGGCCGTATGGAGAATCCCGCGCAGCGGAGGCATCTTCGTTTCGATTGCACGCAGCGCGGCCTCGAGTTGCTGCGGGTCGGCGACGTCGGCGACCTCGACCTCGACCTCGACGCCCATCGAACGAAGCCCCTCGAGCGCTTCGAGCTGCTCGGGCGAGCTCGCGCCCCGCCGGCCCATCAGCACGAGGTGGCGCGCGCCTGCCGTGGCGAGGTTCCGAGCCGCGAAAAGCCCGACACCGCCGAGACCACCCGTGATGAGGTAGGTCGCATCCGCTCGCAAGGCGATCGATCCCGCGGGCGCAGCGGCCTCCCGCGGCCTGCCGAGCCGGGCCACGAAACGATGGCGGCCGCGCCGCGCGATCTCCTCCTCGACGTCGTCGGCCAGCACCTCGCCGAGGATCGCTTCGACGCTCGTCGCGTCGCTGGCCGCAGGGTCGAGGTCGACGCGCGTGCACCGCAGCTCGGGCGCCTCCATGGCGATCGTCCTGCCGAGACCCCAGAGCGGCGCTTGCTCGACCCGGACCTCACGCGGCTCTTGCTCGACCGCCTGGCTGCCGCGCACGACCAGCCAAAGGCGGGGGTTGTCCCGCATGGTCATGCGCCCAAGCGCCTGCACCACTTCCAGGGTGCCTCCGCATCCTCGCACGATCGCGTCGTCGAGCGCCTCGATGGAGAGCGCCCGCGGCTCGGGATCGAGCCCCCATAGATACACGATCCCTCGCGGTCGCTCGCCGGAACGGAACGATTCCCGCACGAGCGCGGCGACGCCGTCGAGATTCGAAGAATCGATTTCGAGACGATCGGCGCACGGCTCGACCCCCGGCGCCCGCAGATATGCGCACCGCACGTCCCCGCCACGCGCCTGGAGCATCTCTCGCAGGGACGCTCCGATGCCCCGATCGTCGCAGAGAATCAGCCACCGCCCTGCAGCAATGTCTCTCCCGCGCGGGACGGGCAGCTCCGCCTCCTGCCATCGCTGCACGAGGAGGAGATGGGCGAGCGGATCCTGTCCCGTGACGGCGGGGGCCTGCAATGCTTGCGTCGTGATGCCGTCGACCTCGAGCAAGACGCGCCCGGCCGCGTCCACGAGCGCGACCGACGTTTCCCCACCGCCATGCGCGCGGACCCATGCAGCGCTCCCGACAACCTCGTGGAAACGAATCTGGCGCACATGCGCGAGCACGCGGGTCTCGGCCGCCTCCTCGTTCGCGCGCGCCGCGAGCGTCGCTCGCAATGCCGCATCCAGGAGGACGGGATGCACGAGATAGGCAGGATGCTCCGACGCCTCCTCGGGGAGGCGCAAGCGCGCGACGACCCCCGCGCCGCCGCGCCGGAGCTCCGCGATCGCCCGAAATGCCGGGCCGATATCGAGTCCCTGCCGACGCTCGTTCCGCTCGACGTCGGCGAGGGAGACGTTCTCGGGGCAATGCGCCACCATCTCGGCCACCGGCTCGCCCTTCGCGCGCCGCGGCTCGGTCTCGGCACGAACGCGCGCCGTGGCGTGCAGCGACCACGTGGAGGTGCGGGAGGGCGCATCCTCCCGCCGGACGCGACTCGATAGCTTGAACGACCACGCGTCCCCCTCCGCCTGCGTGAGCATGACCTCCACGAGGACGCTTTCCCCTTCCCGGACGACGATCGGGCTGACGAGCGCGACATCTTCGAGGACCACCGGTCCTTGCCCGATGCATTCACACGCCGCCGCGAGAGCAGCCTCGATGTACACGGAGCCGGGGAGAAGGACCTGCCCACCGACCCGGTGGTCGGCGATCCAGGGGAGATTGTCCAGGCTCAATTCGACCTGCCAGAGCATTCCGTCTTGCAGCGCCGACGTCTCGACACGTCGACCGAGCAAGGGATGGTGCGCCCCCGCTCCGGGTTGCTCCTGGTCCTCGCGCGCGGCCGCGCCGAGAATACGCGCCGTCGGATAGCCCTGCGCTTCGACCTTGGCGAGCGATTCGAGCAAGCACCGGCGCTCCTCCGATTGCCGCCGCAAAGAGGCGACAGCGACGCCTTCGAGCCCCGTGTCTTTCAGGTTCTCTTCGATGGACGGGAGCAGAATCGGGTGAGGGCTCATTTCGATGAACAGCCCATACCCCTCGCGCAGCAGGGACTGCACGACCTGCGAAAACCGCACGGGTTCACGCAGGTTGTTCCACCAGTACCCGGACGCGAGCTCGGGCCCATGGATAGGCTCGCCGGTGACCGTGGAGATCATGGTCACCCCGCCCTCCCGCGGCGAGAGGCCGGCGAGCACCTTCAGGAGCTCCTCCCGCAACGGCTCCACCTGCGGGCTATGCGAAGCCACGTCCACCTTGACCCGCCTGCAGAAAACGCCCTGCTTCTCCAGGACCTGGAGCACATCCTCCAGCGCAGCGGGGTCGCCCGAGAGCACCGTGGAGCGGGGCCCATTGCTCACGGCCACGCCGAGGCGATCCTCGTACCCCGCGAGCGCCTGCCGCGCCCCGGCCATGTCGAGCTCGACGAGCGCCATCGCACCTTGGCCACGAATGCCCCGGAGCAACCGGCTCCGCTGGCAGATCACCTTCGCCGCGTCGGCCAGGTCGAGCTTGCCCGCCATGTGCGCCGCCGCGACTTCCCCCATGCTATGGCCAATCACCGCGTCGGGCTCCACGCCCCACGACCGCCACAGCGCCGCGAGCGCGACCTCGATCGCGAAGAGGACAGGCTGGATGACGTCGATCTCCCCGAGCCGCGATTGCCCCTCCGGCGCGGCGAGCTCCTCCAGCACCGAGAAATGGCCCTCCCGCTGGATCGCCTGGTCGATCGTTTTGAGCGACGAACGAAACTCCTCCTCCTCGGCGAGGAGCTGCCTCCCCATGCCGAGCCATTGCGAGCCCTGCCCCGGAAACACGAAGACCACCCGCGGTCGACGCCGCGCGAGGGCCGGGACGCGACGCGCGCCCGCGCCGGCCTTCACGGCCGCGGGCTTCGGCGGATCGACCCAGTATCGCTCCCGGGTCCACGGGTACGTCGGCAAGGCCACGCATCGCCCACCGGGCGGCACGAGTCGCGACCACTCCACCGCGCAACCTCGCGTGTAGAGCGCCCCCGTGGCCGCGAGCAACGCCCAGCGATCGAGCCGATCCCGCTGCAGCGAAGCGACCGCGAGGCCATTCTCGACGCCCTTCGCGGCGAGGCATTGCCGCAGGTGATCGACGAGCATCGGGTGCGGCCCGACCTCCAGGAAGAGCTGATACCCATCGTGAATCGCCGCGCCCACGGCGCCCGCGAACTTCACGGTCTCTCGTATGTTCCGCCCCCAGTACCGAACGTCGAGCTCCTTGCCTTCCACGCACTCGGCGAGGACCGTGCTGTACATCGCGAGGGTCGCCCGCCGCGCGTCGACCCGCACGAGGCGCTCGACGAGGTCTTGCGCGGCGGGCTGCATGTGCGGGCCCTGAAACGAGTACGTCGCGGGCAGGGCTTGGCAGGCGATGCCCTGCCGTTCGAGCTTCGCGACGACCTCGTCCATGGCGGGCGGCTGCCCCGCGAGCACGACGGACTCGTGGTCGTTCACGGCGCCCACCATCAGCCGATCCTCGTACCCGGCGATCGCCTCGCGCGCGACGTCGAGGGGCGCCGCGACGGCCACCATCTTTGCGCCGCCGCCAGCTTTTTGCATGATCCGCCCGCGAATGGCGACGAGCCGGATCGCCTCGTCGAGCGACAGGATGCCTGCGATGTAAGCCGCGGCGATCTCGCCCACGCCGTGCCCGATCACGGCGTCGGGCGTGATGCCCCACGAGCGCAAGAGCTCCACGAGCGCGATCTGGAGCGAAAAGATGAGCGGCTGCGCCACCTGCGTCTCGGAGAGGCGTGACATCGACTCCGTCGAGTCGAGCTCGTCGAGGATGCTCCACCCGAGCCTGCCCGTGAGGAGGGCGTCGCACGAATCGATGACCGAGCGAAACGACGATTCTTCCTCGTAGAGCTTCCGGCCCATGCCGAGCCACTGCGAGCCCTGCCCCGAGAAGACGAACACGACCTTCGCCCGCGCCGGCGTCGATTTCCCGGCAGCGCTCCCGGGTTGCAGCGATCCGCGAAGGAACGCGTCGAGGTGGCGGACGAGCTCGGCACGCCCGCCGCCCACGACGGAGAGGCGCTCCTCGAAATGCCCACGCCGCTGGCTCGCCGTGTACACGATATCGCGCAGCCGCGCCTCGCCCGAGGGTGCCCCGAGGTAATCACGATAGGATGCCACGAGCACCCGGAGCGCCTCGGGGCTCTTCGCAGAGAGCGGCAACAAATACGCGGCGGCCTCGGGTGTCAGGTCTTCCTCGGAGCTCTGCGCCCACTCCTCGACGATGAGGTGCGCGTTCGTCCCGCTCAGCCCGAACGAGCTCACGCCGGCGACCCGACGCTTGAGTGCCGTCCGCCAGGGCCGCGCCTCCGTGGGAATGACGAAGGGCGTGCGGTCGAGCTGAATGCGAGGGTTCAGCGTCCGGAAATGGTTGTTCCTCGGGATGAGCCCTTGCTGGAGCACGAGCACGGCCTTGATGAGGCCCGCCACCCCGGCGGCCGATTCAAGGTGCCCGATGTTCGTCTTGAGCGCCCCGAGCACGCACGCAGACCCATCGCTCCGCGGCCCGCCCAGGACCGCCTTGAGCGCGTCGACCTCGATCGGATCGCCGAGCGAGGTCCCCGTGCCGTGCGTCTCGACATACCCCACCTCCGCCGGCGACAAACGCGAGGCCTCGAGCGCCTGCGTCAGCATCGCTTGCTGCGCGAGCACGTTCGGCGTGGTGAGCCCCGTGGATCGGCCGTCCTGGTTGACGGCCGATCCGCGAATGATCGCGAGGATCGAATCCCCGTCTCGCTCGGCGTCGGAGAGGCGCTTCAGCACCACCATCCCGCAGCCCTCGCCGCGGACGAACCCGTTCGCCGTCGCGTCGAACGTCTTGCAGCGGCCGTCAGGCGAAAGCGCCTGCAGCTTCGCGTATTTGCGCGTGGTCGAGGGCGCCAGCATCAGGTTGACGCCGCCCGCGACGGCCATCGTGCATTCGCCGCTGCGCAAGCTATGGCAAGCGAGGTGGATCGCGACGAGCGACGAGGAGCACGCGGTATCGACGGCGATGTTCGGACCCTGAAATCCGAACGTATACGAGAGCCTGCCCGACGGAAAGGAATGGCCATTTCCTGTCGTCGTGTACGCGTCCTCCTGCTCGGGCCCAGCGCTCGCCGAGAGCTCGGCATAATCATTGTTCATGATGCCGAGAAAAACCCCGGTGCGGCTGCCGACGAGGCGCTCGGGCACCTGGCCCGCGCGTTCGAGGGCCTCCCACGTGACCTCGAGCAGGAGCCTCTGCTGTGGGTCCATCTTCGACGCCTCGCGCGGAGAGATGCCGAAAAAGCGGGCGTCGAAGAGATCCACGTCGCGCAGGAACGCGCCCCAGCGCACCGCGCGCGCCTCCGGATCGGACGATTGCTCGGGCGCGAGCCCCCACCGCTCGGGCGGGACCTCCGTGATGGCGTCCACGCCCTCCTTCAGCAGCTCGAAAAACGCCTCCGGCGTGTTCGCGCCCCCGGGAAAACGACAACCCATGCCGATGATGGCAATGGGCTCGACGCGCGCGCGCTCGAGGTTCTCGATCTTCGCGCGCATCTTCTGGATCGTCATGATCGCGCGCTGCATCGACGAGAGCCCCGACGCCGGCGGGGCATCGTCGTCATGCTGCGTCGTCATGGCCGGCGGGGCATCGAGGCGTCTGGTGGTCACGAGAGGTAATCCTCCGAGCGAGCCAGCTCCTCCTCGAGCTCGAGCAGGATATCGGCTTCCGACTGCGTTATGTGCCTGGGCGACTGCACCCGGATCGGTTCACTCGGCCTCGCAGGGAGCGCCGACGAGCGCTCCGCCCGCGGCGCCGCGAGGGAGGGGGGCGACGTGTCCCCAGCGCGCCTCCCAGGCGCGAGGCTCATTCGATCGAGGAGGTGATCGGCGAGCGACGCCGGGTTCGGATACGTGAACAGGAGCGTGGCCGAGAGCCGCACGCCAAGGCTCGATTCGAGCCGATTGCGGAGCTCCAGGCTGAGCAGCGAGTCCATGCCCAGGCTCGTGAACGAGGCGAGCCGGTCGATGCGCGCGACGTCGAGCCGCAGCACCTGGCCCACGTGCTCCAGGATGTGCTTCTCCAGCATGGGGAGCCGCTCCTGCGCAGGCCTGCGCTCGAGCAAGCCCCGGAACGAGACGCGGCTCGACGGGGCCGGACGGTCCGTCGCATGTTTCGGGTCACGCTGCAGCTCGGACCAGAAGGGGCTGCCCGCGAGCTGCGGGTAGAATTCGAGCCACTGGTGCACGGCGAGGCGCAGGACCCCGACCTCGGCCGGAGCTCGTTCGAGCAGCCGGCCAAACGCGGCGAGCCCTTGCTGCGGCGTGAGGCTCTCGATCCCGCGATACGAGAGCCGCTGGCCACGGTTGCCCTGCGCGGCGGCGAGGCCGATGTCCGAGAACGGCCCCCAGTGAATGCTCGTCGCCGGCAAACCGCTGCGCCGGCGCGCGTGCGCGAGGGCGTCGAGGAATGCATTGCCCGCCGCATAATTCCCCTGGCCCGGAGCGCCGAGGAGCGAGGCTGCCGATGAATACAGCACGAAGAAATCGAGCTGTTTGTCCCGGGTGCGCGCGTGCAGGTTGAAGCCTCCGGCGACCTTCGGTTCGAGCACGCGGCGGAATCGCTCCTCGTCGAGCTCGAGCAGCGTCCTGTCGTCGAGGATGCCGGCCGCGTGCACGACGCCACGAAGAGGCGGAAGCGTGCGTTCGATCTGCGCGAGCACCGACGCCACCTGGTCTTCCCGGGCGACGTCCGCCTCGACGACGAGGACCTGCGCGCCGGCCTTTTCCATGTTCCGGATGGCCTCGCGTACTGCGGGCGTCGGGGCGCGGCGCGAGACGAGCGCGAGGTGCCGAGCCCCCTGATCCACCATCCACTGGGCGAGCGAGAGGCCGAGGCCGCCGAATCCGCCGGTGATCAAGTACGACGCATCGTCGTGAATGCCAGGGCGCGGCTGCTCCGCGGGCAATATCGCGGCCGTGGGCTCGTTCATGACGAGCACGACCTTGCCGATGTGCTTCGCCTCCGACATCAGCTTGAACGCGGCATTCGCCTCCGACGCCGAGAACACCTTCACCGGCAAGGGCTGGAAGATGCCCATCTCGAAGAGCTGCATCACCTCGTTCAGGAGCGAGCCGAGCAGCGACGGCCGCTCGACGGACATGCCCGGCAGATCGACCGACGCAAACGAGACGCTCCGCCGGAACGGCGTCATGGCGAGCTGGTTGTTATCGTAAATGTCGCGCTTGCTGAGCTCGACGAAGCGGCCATACGGCGCGAGCAGCTCCAGGCTCCGCGTGCGGGCATCACCTGTCAGCGTATTGAGCACGACGTCGACACCTTGCCCGGACGTGCTCTCCATGATCTCGCTGACGAACGAGAGCGTGCGGGAATCCATGACGTGCTCGATGCCCATGGATCGGAGGTAGGCTCGCTTCTCCTCGCTGCCAGCGGTCGCGAAGATTTCGGCTTTGAGCACGCGCGCGATCTGGATCGCCGCGAGGCCCGTCCCGCCGGTCGCCGTATGCACGAGGACCCGCTCGTCGTGGCCAAGGCGCGCCAATCGATTGAGCGCATAATAGACGGTGGTGAAGACCACGGGGAGGGACGCCGCCTCCACGAAGCTGATCTTCGCGGGCTTCGGCGCCACGAAGACGGCGAGCGTGGTCACGTGGGACGCGAAGGAGCCCGGCGCATACGCGACGACCTCCTGTCCAACGGAGAGGTTTTCGACGCCCTCGCCGACCGCGACGATGCGGCCCGCACATTCGAGGCCGAGCGCGCCCGCATCGTCGGCCGCCCCAGGATAGACGGCCATCGCCTTCATGACGTCGACGTAATTGAGCCCCGCGGCCTCGACCTCGATCTCGACCTCGCCCGGTCCCGGCGGGCGTCGCGGCGCCTCGCGGAGCGCGAGCTGATCGAGGACCCCCACTTCGAGGCTCTCCAGCCGGAAAGGCCTGCCATTGGCCGGCTCGGGCGGCACGTCCGCCTTGACGACCCCGACCGCGTCGAACGAGGTATGCACGAGCCGGGCGACGTACCGGCCCTCCTTGCGATACGCGACCTGATCCTCGCGGTCGCGCACCGAGATCTCGCGGAGCAAGACCGAGGCCTCATCGACGCTGCGGCTCGGATCGACGTCGATGCGCGAGCATTCGAGCTCCGGGTGCTCGAGCGAGATCGTGCGGCCGAGCCCCCAGAGCGTCGATTGCGCGACCGAGAGCGGCGTCCCGGTCGCGAGCACGGCCTGCGCACCGCGCGTGACGAGCCAAAGCCGCGGCATGTCGCGCCAGCCCTGGCGGATCACGGCCTGGACGAGGTAGAGCGCGCTCAGGCAGCCGTGCGCGACATCGCGCTCGATCGTGTCATTCGTGGTTCGCTCCCACGGGGTCGTGTCGAGCGCATAAAGATGCACGATCCCACGGCAATGGACCTCGCGGCCGAACGCCTCGCGGAGGACGCGCTGGTAATGCTCCGGGTTCGTCGGATCGATCTCGAAGAGCCCCGCTTCGAGGCGGGAGAACCGCGACCCGGCGCGCACGCGCACGCACGCCTCGCCGCGCGCGAGCAGGAGGAACGCCATCGACGCGGCCGTGCCGCCCTCGTCCACGAAGAGCAGCCACGCGCCCGGGCTGCCCGCATGCTTGAGCCGCACGGACTCGCCGTCGAGGTCCTTCTTGCGCCACTCGATCGTGTAAACGGCGTCGTCGAGCGCATTCGCCGACGCGGACTTCCCGCTCTCCAGCCGCTTGATGCGCAGCCCCTGCACCTCCGCCTGCACCCGGCCGTCCGCGTCGATCACGTAGACGTCGCCCGCGGGGTTCGTCTTGTCATCGCTCGCGTGGAGCTGCGCGTGAACCCATACCTCTTGCCCCAGCGAGCGATGGAGCCGGATTCGATCGATGCCGGAGAGCACGTACGTACCGAGCGGCTCCGTTTCCGAGGCGACGTGGACCTGCACGAGGGTCTGGAAGCAGGCGTCGAGCAGCGCCGGGTGCACTTGATACTGGTCCGCGTTCACCGCGACGTCGGACGGCAAGAAGACGCGGGCGAGCCCCTCCTCCGAGCCGAGCCACATCTGCTCGAGGCCGCGGAAGCTGCGACCATAAAAAAGCCCGCCGTCCTCCATGCGGCGATAAAACGCCTCCGCGTCGACCACCGTCGGACAACGCGCCTGGAGCACGCGAGGACGCTCGCGCGAGATCCGCGCCCCCGGCGCGCCCACGCCCGTCCGCACCTTGCCCGCCGCGTGCCGCGTCCACGATTTCGCGCCCGCCTCACGGCTCGAAATCTGAAAGGACGCGCGCCCCGACTCCTCGTCCACGAGGACGAACTGGACGCGGCGATCCGGGTCCTTGCCGACCGGGAGCATCCGGTCGAAGGAGACCTCCTCGAGCGCGACGGAGACCTTGCCGTGCACCTCGGCGACGGCGGAGAGGGCCATCTCCACGTAGCCCGCGCCGGGGAAGACCGGGTCGTTCTGCACGCGGTGATGCGCGAGGTAGGGGAGCGCCGTCACGTTCAGCGATTGCTCCCAGAAATGGAGCGTGGGCTCGACGGAGAGGTGGACCGGCGCGCCGAGCAGCGGGTGCGCGTCGGGATCGTGGTGCGAGGCCTGCGGGAGCCACGCCCTCGACGGCGGCATCCGCGATTTCACCTCGTCCGGCAGCCAGTACCGATCCCGCTGCCACGGATAGGTCGGCAGCGAAATGCACCGACCGCCGCGCGGGAAGAGCCTACCCCACACGAGCTCGTGGCCCTTCACGTGGAGCGCGCCGAGCGCGTCGACGAGGCAATGGCGCTCGTCCTCGTTGCGCTTGAGCGACGCAATGGCCGCACCTTCCTTGGAGAGGGCGCGCAGCGTCTCCTCGATCGAATGGAGCAGGATCGGGTGGGGGCTGATCTCCACGAAGAGGGTTTGTCCCTCCTCGACGGCCTTCGCGACGGCCTTGCCGAACAGGACCGGCGCGCGGAGGTTCTTCACCCAGTACGAGGCGTCGAGCTCCGCGCCCGAGACGAGCTCGCCCGTGACGGTCGAGCGCATCGCGACTTGGGCCGCACGCGGCCGGAGCTCGGCGAGCGCCGTGGAGAGGTCCTGCTTGAGGACATCCATCTGCGGGCTGTGCGAAGCGACGTCGACCTTCACCCGGCGGCAAAAGACGCCGCGCCCCTCGAGCTTGCCGACGATCTCCTCGAGCGCGGCGGGCTCGCCCGAGATGACCGTGGAACGCGGACCATTGCTCACCGCGACGCTGAGTCTGTCCTCGTACCCCACGAGCATTCGCTCGGCCTCGTCCATCGCCAGCTCGACGAGCGCCATCGCCCCGAGCCCCGCCACGCGCCGGAGGAGCTTGCTGCGGCGGCAGATGACCTTCGCCGCGTCGTCGAGCGAGAGCACACCCGCGACATGCGCCGCCGCGATCTCGCCCATGCTGTGGCCGATCACGGCGTCGGGCTCGATGCCCCACGCGCGCCAGAGCGCGGCGAGCGCGACCTCGATCGCGAAGAGCATGGGCTGCACGACGTCGATGCGACCGAGCTGCGAGCGCGTCTCGTCCGCGAGGAGCTCCTCGATCACCGAGAAGCCCGCCTCACGCCGAATCACCGCGTCGCAATCCTCGATGGCCTCGCGGAAGACGGGCTTTTGCACGAAGAGCGAGCGGCCCATGCCGACCCACTGCGAGCCCTGCCCGGGGAACACGAAGACCAGGCCGCGCCGGCCGCCGATCGGCACCGCGCCGACCCGCGCGAGGGGATGCTCGCGCCCATCGGCGATCGCGCGCAGTCCTTCGAGGACCTCCGACCGGGCGCGCGCCGAAACGACGCCACACGCGCGGTGGTGCGCGCGGCGAACGCTCATGGTGAAGCAGACGTCCCGCAGCACGATCGCGCTCGACGTGTCGACGTGATCCGCGAGGCGACGCGCCGCCTCGCGCATCGCCGTCTCGGTCTGGCCC
This sequence comes from Polyangium sp. 15x6, assembly GCF_029960785.1. Classification (GTDB taxonomy): domain Bacteria; phylum Myxococcota_A; class Polyangia; order Polyangiales; family Polyangiaceae; genus Polyangium. Next base: position 77,850 of record NZ_JASBQE010000019.1, on the reverse strand, counting down.
GAGACGGGCAGGAGATGCACGTGGCCCGTCTCGGTCGCCTCGGTCTCGGAGCGGCGATCGAGCACACTCGCGCCATGCACGAAGAGCTGGCCAATCGCCTCGCGAATGGAACGCCCCTCGTCCTCATTTCGCCAGAGCGACGCCACGGCCGCGGCCGTGGCCTGCTTGCCCGCGTGGCGAATACACTCCTCGATCGAATGCTTGACGATCGGGTGCGGCGTGACCTCCAGGAAGACTGCGAGGCCGTCGTCGAGGAGGCGCTGGATGCCGCTCGCGAACCGGACGGGCTCGCAGAGCTGGCGCGACCAGTACGGGACGTCGAGGTCCTCGCCCCGGATCCGCTCGCCCGTGAGGCCCGAGACGACGGGGACGCGCGCGCTCATGGGATGCAACCCCACGAGCAGAGGCGGCAGCTCGTCCTCGAGATAGGCCATCTGCGGCCCATGCACGGCGACGCCGCTGTTGACCGGGCGGGCGAAGATGCCGCGCGACGCGAACGAGGCCGCGAGCCCGACGAGCGCGCCGCCGTCCCCGGAGAAGACCGTGGAGGTCGGGCTCGCCGCGATGGCCCGGTGGATGCGGCCGCCCGAGGACGCCGCAATCGACTGGGCCTCGTCCCAGCCGACGCCCGCGAGGAGCATCATCCCCTGGCCCGCCGAGCGCTGCACGAGCGTCGCCTGGTGCGCGATGACCCGCGCCGCGTCCTCGAGCGAGAGAACACCCGCGACGTGCGCCGCCGCGACCTCGCCGATGCTGTGGCCGATCACCGCGCCCGGCTCCAGGCCGAGGTCGTGCAAGAGCTCCGCGAGCGCGACCTGGAACGCGAAGAGCACGGGCCACATGACGTCGATGCGATCGGCGGCGACGCGCGGCGAGGCGGCCATGATCTCGTCGAGCACCGACCAGCCGAGGAGCGGCGCGAGGACGCGATCACAACGCGTGAGCGCCGCGCGGAAGCTCGGCTCCGAGAGCACGAGCGATCGGCCCATCCCCGCCCACTGCGCTCCTTGCCCCGAGAACACCCACACGACGCGGCGGGATCCGCGGGCCACGCCGCGGAAGATGCCGCGCCCCTCGGCGCCGCTGCGCGCCTCGGCGAGCCGCGCTTCGAGGCCGCTCTTCGTGCTCGCCACGACCGCGAGCCTCTGGCCCACGCCGGCCGAAGGGCCGCGCAAGACCCGCCCGGCGATCACCTCCTCGCCTCGGATCGATTCGAGCGCGAGCCCGATCGAGGCGCCCATCGCCTCCGGCGCGCCCGCTTCGAGCAGGGCGACGCTCGCCGTCGAGCGGGCCATGCTCTCCAGGATCACGTGCGCGTTCGTGCCGCCGTAGCCGAACGAGCTCACGCCCGCGCGGCGCAGGGCGCCCTCGGGCGCGGGCCAGGGCTCGACCTTGGTGACGACGCGCAGGTTGAGCGCTTCGAAGTTGATGTCCGGGTTCGGCGATTCGTAATGCAGGCTCGGCGGCAGCGCGTCGTGCTGCATCGCGAGCGCGACCTTCATGAGCCCTGCCATCCCCGCGGCCGCTTCGAGGTGCCCGACGTTCGTCTTCACGGAACCGATGCAGAGCGGCTCATCGGCCGGGTGCTCCAGGCCGATCACGGCCCCGAGCGCGCCCGCCTCGATCGGATCGCCGAGCGGCGTGCCGGTGCCGTGGGCCTCGACGTACTGGATGTCTGCGGGCGCGACGCCCGCCGCTCGGCAAGCGTCGCGTAGCATCGATTGCTGGGCGAGCGGGTTCGGCGCGGTGAGGCCGTTGCTCGCGCCGTCGTTGTTCACGGCGCTGCCGCGCACGACGGCGTAGATGCGGTCGCCGTCGCGCAGCGCGTCCGAGAGGCGCTTCAGGATCACGAGCCCCGCGCCCTCGCTGCGGACGTAGCCGTTGCCGCGCGCGTCGAAGGCGCGGCAGCGACCGTCGGGGCTCATCGCGTTGAGCCTCGTGAAGCCCATCGTCGTCTCGGGCACGAGCATCAAGCTCACGCCGCCCGCGATCACGACGTTCGACTCGCCGCTGCGCAAGCTCTGGCTGGCGAGGTGCATGGCGACGAGCGACGACGAGCACGCCGTGTCCACGGTCATGCTCGGGCCTTCGAGGCCGAAGGCGTACGAGATGCGGTTCGCGATGATGCACGACGCGCCGCCCGTGCTCGTGTGCGAGGTGATCGACTCGCGCCCCGCGCGATCCTGGAGGAGCGCGTGGTCGAGGAAGAGCGCGCCGACAAAGACGCCCGTGCGGCTGCCCTTCAACGCGGGCGGCGGGATCCCCGCGTCTTCCAGCGCCTCCACCGCGAGCTCGAGCGCGAGCCGTTGCTGCGGATCCATCTGCACCGCCTCGCGCGGCGAGATGCCGAAGAACTGCGGGTCGAAGGCCTCGACGTGGTCGAGGAACCCGCCCCAGCGCGTGTTCACCTTGCCCACGGCGGTGTTGTCCGGATCGTAAAGCGCCGCTGCGTCCCAGCGATCCCTCGGCACCTCGGTGATTGCGTCGATGCCGTCGTGCAGGAGACGCCAGAACGCGTCGAGGTCCGGCGCCTTGGGGAAGCGGCACGCCATGCCCACGATCGCGATGGGCTCGTTTCCCGCAGACGCGCGGTGGGCCGGCGAAGGCACGGCCGGCGGGCGCAACGACGACCCAGACGACGCGGACGAACCCGCGTTCGACGCCAGGAACTTCGCCAGCGACTCGGGCGTCGCGTACTCCCAGACGAGGGTCGGCGAGAGGCTACGACCGAGGTGCTTGCCCAGATCCGCGATGAGCTTCATCGCGCCGAGGGAATCGAGCCCGTAGCGATGGAACCGCTCGCGTGGGTCGATGGTCCGCGGATCGATCCCCCGAAGCTCGGCGAGGCGGGAGACCAGCCAGGCCGAAAGGTTCTCTGCGTTGGGTGGAGTCATCGACGCGTAACCCGACCTCGTCTCCTGAAAGCCCCTCGACCTCGTCGCGGCCCATCGTGTTCACGTGCCGCGGAAAGCCTGAAACATTGCTCGAACGGTCGAAGCACGCCTCGCGGCGCGCTCCCGGAAGCAGCATATACCCCGAGGAGGCGAAGCGACGCACGCGGTAGCCCGCATCGCGTGTTTCTCGCCCACCCAGGCGAGCGCGCACCGCGGGCACCATGACGGCGAACCTCCCCGCGGCGAGGGCATCGGCGCCCGTTGCCCTCGGTTCCCCGCCGAAGATCGATCGAAGCAGGGAGGACGTCGCGCATACAGTCCAGAGAATCCTAAACGAAGCCGAACCGTTTGCCCATCGCACGTTCGGTGCTCGACGGCTGCGATGCAAGCCAGCCCGCACGGACACACGGGATACGCAAAACGAAGAGCGCTCCGGACGGCTCACGCGTGTCGCACACAGAATCACGCGCCGCGCCGAGATGCGCCCGAGTCGCTCAGTTGCCCGCGCTCTCGACCTTGGGCTCGGGCGGAAGCGGTGGATTGCCCGGCGGTGGCCTGTATCCAGGCTTGCGATATGTCAGGATCGCAATCTTTTCATGCTTGTACGGCTGCGTTTGTCCAGGCAGCGGGCACTGGTCCCGCAGCCAGTACACGTCGAACGCGGCGAGCTCATCCTCGGGGCGACCGGTCTCTTCGTGCCAGCGCAGGAGGTACTCCTTGAGACCATGACGGAACACCTTGTTCCGATCGAGCCGGATACGGTTGAAGTAGTCCTGCCTGATCTGGTTCAAACCGAGACCACGCGCGTCCGAGAGATTGAGGTCGGGCTCCTCTCCAGTGAAGGGATCGACGTGGCGGCCGCTGATCGTGATCGCGTCGACCGTGATCGAACCGTCGTCGCTGATCGGGTTCGGCGCGAACATACCCCAGCCCTGATACATGCGCGGGTAGCCGAGGGTCGCCTGCATGAGCCACGGCTGCTGGTGCTTGAAGGGCGCAGGGACGGACTTGTTCTCGTTGATCGTCTGGCTCACCGCGCAGAGAAAGAACCAGGCCACGAGCGCCTCCCGCAGGCCTGCGCGCACGCGCGAGGCGCGCGCGGCGAGCGGAGAAGGCACGGCGCTCGCCTCGCGGCCGCGGGGCCTTCCGCCGAGGCCGAAGGCGCGGGCGACGGCGTCGCGACGGCGCGCGACGTAGCCGAAGAGCGGCCCCGAGAGGCCCAGCGTGAGGACGCGGAAGACGGGCCAGAGGAAACGGCCCGCGGGCAGCGAGCGCGCGACGGCCGCGAGGGCCGCGTGATCGTCGTGGACCTCGTTCGTCGCGGGATCGCGGACGCGGAGGAGCTTCGGCGTGGCTTCGTCCTCGGGGCTCTCCTCGAACGTGAGGCGCTCGCAGTGGTCGAGGCGCGCGAAGAGGCGGCAGAGGAAAAACGCGAGCGCCGAGCGCCTATCGTAGACGACGACCCACGCGCGGGCCTTCTTCGTGTACCAGCGGCCGAGGATCTCCCAGTGCACGGGCTGGGGAAACAGGAAGCTCCAGGCGATCATGAACCAGGAGAACGGGCCGAGGCGCATCATCACGCCGAAGGTCCCGTGCAGGCCGGTCATCAGGAGCATCGCGAGCGGCCGCGTGATGCGGCGGCCGGCGGGGGCGAGGATGAGCGGCACGAGGAGCGCCTCGACGACGAGCACGCTCCAGGCGACGGGCCGCATCATCCAGAGCGGCATGTACTCGCGAAACGGCACGGCGAACCCCGTGATCATGCGATCGAGGTGGAGCACGTAATGGACCGTGTCGCCCTTGCGCCAGATATGTCCCGATTTGTTGACGACGTTGAAATAATAAATGACCGCGATGTTCAGGGTCGTGAGGAGCCCGATCAGCGAGACGTAGGGCTTCGTGGCCCAGGCGAACGGCGCGCGCGCGTTGAGCTCCGCGGACGAACGCTCCTTGCGCTCGCGGAACGAGCGTAAAAGCGCGTCGACGGAGAACCGCTCGCCGGTGGGCATGAACATCGCCCAGCCGACGAGCAGGTTTTCCACGACGTACCCGCCGTTCTCGACCATGACGAGCCGGTTGTCCAGGCTCGTCACGAGGAGGAACGAGAGGACCGAAAAGACGCGGGTATGCCAGCCGATGAAGAAGCAAAAATGGCAGAACGTCGCGATCGCGAAGGCGACGTGGACCTCTTCGAGGGAGGAGAACGCGTGGAAGATGCTGAAGTTGAAGCCGCTGCTCGGACGGAAGAGGTGGTAATGGTTCGTGAGGATGCCGTCGTTCGAGTAGAACCAGCGCGCCTCCATCCAGTGCCGGATGCAATCGGCGGTGACGAGGAACCCGATGACGAGCCGGAAAAACCCGAGCGTGCGCGGGTCCATCGTCATGTAATGGTCGCGCAGCCAGGCGAACGCGGCGCGGAGGCGCGAAAACCGCGGTTTTGCGGGTTTGTCCTCTCGCGGCACGTCCGCCGGCCGTTCGGCCGTGACCTCGCCCTCGGCGGCTATCTCGGCCACGGCCCTACTCCTGCCGGCGGAGGTCGGGCTTGATGATCGGGAGCCGGTCGACCGCCATGCGCCCGCCGCGCGAATGCGTGAAGAGTTTGTCGCGGCCCTTCTCGACCCGCGCCGGGCTCTCGCCGGGCTGCGCGATCGAATACTTCACCCAGTACGCGTCGTACCCCGAGAGCTGCTCGTCCGGCGCGCGGCCTTCGAGCGCGGGGCCGCCCTTGCCGAGGTAATCACGCAGGGCCTTCTGGAACGGCTCGTACTCGCGCTGCCGGACGCGGTTCAGGTAATCGTTCCAGAGCTGACCGAGCTTGCGCGCGTTGAAGGCCTCGGGGTCGACCGCGGGCGGGGCGCCCGTGAGCGGGTCGATGCTCGCGCCCTTGCGGTTCTGGCCGTCGACCACGAAGACGCCGTCCTCGGTCCCGTCCACGGCGAGCACGTCCCAGCGCTCCATCATGCGCGGCCACGCGACGGCCGCCGAGAGGAGTTTTCCCTGGGGAATCGTGAACCGGAGCGGGTTTGCCTTGGCCGCCTGCGCGAGCGCCGCGACGAAGAGCACGAACACGAATGCCTCGCGAAGGCCGCCCGTCAAGAAACGCTGGGTGCGTACGGCGGACGGGACGTCGAGGGGATCGACGGCGTCGGATTCGGCCTCGTCCTTCGGCGCGGGGACGCCGCATGCGTCCATGCCGAGGAGCACGCTGACGTTGGCGCGCCGCTTGGCGAAGGCGTCGTAGAAGACGTCGAGCAGGTTCGAGATGCCCGGCAGGCGCATGACGAACGCGAGAGGACGCCCGAACGGCAAGGCCCGCACGATCTCCGCGATGCCGCGGCTCCGCGTGAAGACCGTGCCCTTCGGGTCCACGACGACGATCGTGTTCTGCACGAGCTCTTCGGTGATCTCCTTCGGCAGATCGACCTTTTCGACCGTGCCGTCGGCCTTGCCGCGGAGGAGCCCCGAGAGGTCGCCATTGCCCTGGAACGTGAGGTGGTGCTGGGCGTCGAGGCGCTTGGCGAGACGCGCGAGCCACAAGCAAACGCCGCAATCCTCGTCGTAGACGACGCTGCGCGCGCGGGCCGGGGCGAGACGGCGCTCGAAGGCGTCCCAGCTCTCCTCCGGCAGGAGCAGCGCCGCAGCGGCGAGGAGCGTCCAGGCATAAAGGCCGAGCGAGAACAGGAGGCCGAGCGTGAGCGAATAGACGACGAGGAGCGCGACGGCGATGCCGCGGAGCGGCCGACGCGCCACGGGGACGAGCACGAGGAGCGGGACGGCGCATTCGGTCGCGAGGAGCAGATACGACAGGCCCTTCAAGACGCCCGCCGGCGCGTGCTGCAGCCGCACCCCGAAATCGCTCACCCAGCGCTCGACGTGGAGCGCGTAATAAAGGCCGCTGCCGTCGCGCCACGCCCCCGCGAAATGCCAGGCCGCGGACGCGATCAGGATGATCACGACCTGCAGCGTGACGGCGAGCGCCGCGAACGAGAGGGGCGACCAGCCGGGCCCGCGCGTGGCCGAGAGCTCGGCCTTCGTGGGCCGCGGGCGATCGTTCAGATCCGCGTCGGTCTTCTCGTCGCGGTCCGAAAACGAGCGGGCGAGGGCGTCGACGGAGAAGCGGCTGCCGAGCGGCAGGAAGAGCGTGAAGAAGAGGAGCGCGACGGCCGCGTAATTGCCCTGGTTTTCGAGCAGGATGTTCCGCGAGCCGAGGCTCACCAGGCAGATCAGCGACAGCGCGTGGAAGACGCGCGTCTTCCAGCCGAGGAGAAAGCCGAGATAGACGAGGAGGATCAGGACGAACGCGAAGTGGTTCTCCCCGACGCTCGAAAAAGCGTGGAGGAAGCTCCAGACCTGGCCCTGGTCGCGCAGGTTGAAGATGTGGTTGTGATTCGGGAGGACGCCCTCGTTCGAATAAAACGCGCGCACCCACGGCCAGCGGCGAAAGAGGTCGCCCAGAAGGACGAGGGCCATCGCGATGCGAAAGAGCCCCAGGGAGCGGGCGTCGATTTCAAGGAAGCTCGACAGAATTCGTTTGCCCACGTCAATCCTCGACACGGAATCGGTACTCGTCCTCGTGCGAGAGCAACGGGACGCTCGGCTTGCGGAGCAAGATCGTCCGCACGGCCCAGAGGTCGTTGAAAATGCGATATCGGAGCGCCGTCTGATCGAGATAATCGACGCCCGCAGACCCCCCCGTTCCCGTACGCCGCCCGATCACGCGCTCGACCATGCGCGCGTGACGCTGGCGCCAGATGATCATCTGCTGCTCGACGGCGATCACGAGGTCGATGACCTCGCGCGGCCACGCCAGGCGCGGCAGCTCCCGGTAGCTCTCCAGGAACACGATCGCCGCCCGCACGCGGCGGCGGAAGGCGCGCGCCTCGTCGTCGAGCCCCTCCTCGTCCTCGGCCCGCAGAAACCGCTCGGCGAACCGGATCTCGGCGCGGTAACGCTCCTCGAGCCGCGCGATGTCGTCCGCCGTGAGCGCGTTCTGCTTGGCGAGGCGAACGCGGTTCTCGATCTCCTTCTCGTGCCCCGCGATGAACGCCTTCGCGAACCGATCGGCCGACTCCTGCGTCGCAGGCCCGTCGATCGGCGTGCGCGCGAGCCACTCGTAGAGCACGGTCTTCAGGCTCGGACCGCTCTCTCTGCGTTGCTCGACGCGGGCGAGCGCCGTCGAGGCCGAGCCGTCCGAGGAGCGGAGCGCCGCCATGTAGCTGCCCTCGCGGCCGAGCGGGATGCGCAGGTTGTCGTCGAGCCCGAGCAGGATCTCGATCTCGCGCATCTGCGCCGACTGGAAGCCGCTCGCCGGGATCAACCGGTCGCGGAAGTCGAGGTAGTCGCGCGTGGTGAGCGTCTCCATCACGCGGAAATGCGGCACGGCCTGCTCGAAAAGGGCGACGACGCGGCGGAGCGAGGTCGCCGCGTTCGCGAGCTTCATGTCGGGCACGGGGTTCTGCCGGAAGAGATCGCGCGCCGTCTCGAGCTCGCGCAGGATGAGCTTGAACCAGAGCTCGTAGACCTGGTGGACGACGATGAACACGACCTCGTCGTTCGAAAGTTTGCTCTCGTCGTTGTCGAAGCCGCCCTGCAGCGAAAGCAGCTCTTCGACCTTGATGTAGTCCCAGTAGTTGCGCATGCCTCGGCTCCTCGACGCGAGGCGAGTCTACTGCCCACGCGCGAAAACGGAAGCCACGAGGCGCGCGCTCGAAGCGCGCCCCAGGCCGCCGCTAACGTAACGTCGGCCCCGGGATCAGGGCGTCGTGGTGAAGCTCGTGCCCTCGGGTCCGATGTTCACGGGTGGCCCGTAACTCCGGAGTTCCGCGCGCTCGTGGGCCATACGCGCCTCGACGTCGAGAACGGTGATGCCGACATCGGGACAAAACGTGGTCGTATACCGGACGGGTACATCGCCGCCGCGATCTTCGACCGTGACGACACATCCGTCGAAGCGACCCGCCGGCACGGTCACGCTCTGTCCGACCGCCGCGATACGCGTCCAGCCGCCGTGCTCGCCGGTCCAGCTCATGCCGACGGCGATCGGCGCGCGAAGCACGTAGACCGCGCGGCCGAGCAGCGCGATGCCCTCGCTCGTGAACGCGACGCGGCGCGCGCCCGTGGGCGTGACGAGCTCGCCCTCGTAGGCGCTCGTGCGACGAGCGCGGACGAGCAAGAGGCCTCGCTCGCCGTCGTCGCTCGTCGTCTCGTAGTGCCAGAGGTTGCCGTGCACGATCGGAAAATACCGCTCGATCGGCAGGCCGGACGACGCGCCGACGACGCCCTCGCCGGGCGCGGTGAACGAAGGCCGCGGCTCGGGCGCAGAAGATCCGCACGCGGCGAGCGCGAGGCCCGAAAGGACGAGTGCGAAGGCTCCCGGCCCCGACGTCATGGGGTCGGCGAAAGCCTGTGCGAGAAGTACCAGACCGTGAAAAAGGCGAGGAGCAAGCACGCGGCGAAGAGCATGTACTTCGCGAGCGGATCGGGCTCGATGCGACGGAGGAGCTCCTCGGCGGCGCGGCGCACGGCCGGGTCGTCGGTGCTCTTCACGAGGCGCGCGCCGTCCTCGCGGACGCGGCCGTAGTCGCCGCGGTCGAAGGCGGCGAGCAGCGCGTCGAGGCTCTCGTCGCGCGGGAACCGCTGCGCGAACGAGGGCACCCCTTCGCGCGGAGCCTTCGCCTTCTTCTTGCGCTTCTTCTTGGGGCGAGCGGCCTCGCCCGGCTCTTCGACCTCGCCCTGCGGATCCGCGCCCTCGTTCGTCTCGCTCATCGTTCGGTCCTGTCGCAACGCGAAGGTTCGATGTCTACCTGGGAAGGACGGGCGTGGTCTGATCGGGCCGATCCCTCCAGCCGACGGGCCCGTCGCCCTCGCCTTTCACCTCGCAGGAGAGGTGCTCGCAGAGCGTCTGATAATACGCCTTCCGGCCGCAGCCGACGGCCTTGTAGACCCCGCCGAACTCCTCGCTCACGCGGATGTCCCCGCTGGGGCAGTCGAGGTCCTTCTGTGCGTGCATCAGCACGACCGGCCTGGCCGCGCCGTGCCCGTTGATGTTGTCGACGCAGCCGGCGAGGACGAGGAAGGGAAGAAGCAGGGCGAGAGGGCGCATGGTCAGAACTGGAAGTACACGAACGGAACGGCCTTCACGCTCGCCGCCTCGTGCAGCACGACGGCGACGAGGAAGAGCATGGCGCCCTGCGCAGGGGCCGGCAGGGCCGTGAACGAGGCGCGCAGCCGATCGTAGATCACACGCGGCGTGTGATGCACGGCGATCCCGAGGGCGAGCAAGGCCGCGACGATCGGCGGCAGGTTCGGGTGGAACGTCGTCCCGGTCGAGATCTGCCTGAGGACACGCGTGCCGATGTCGAAGGACGGGGCGCGGAAGAAGATCCACGCGAGGCAGACGTAGTGGAACGTGAGGATCACGCCGATCGGCTTCGGGAGGAAGCGCTTCGGCTTGCCCGCGCTCTTGCCTCCGGCGCGCTCGACGGCGCGCGTGACGGCGAGGCCGAGCCCGTGGAGGAACCCCCAGAAGACGAACGTCCACGACGCGCCGTGCCAGAGGCCGCCGAGCAGCATCGTGAGCATGAGGTTGCGGTACGTCGCGAGGTTCGAACCGCGGTTTCCGCCGAGCGGGATGTACAGGTAGTCGCGCAGCCAGCTCGACAGCGAGATGTGCCAGCGGCGCCAGAACTCGGCGAGGTTCGACGAGGTGTACGGCGCGTCGAAGTTCGGCGGGAAGCGCACGCCGAGCAGCAGCGCCGAGCCGATCGCGATGTCGCTGTAGCCCGAGAAGTCGCAGTAGATCTGGACGGCGTAGCCGTAGACGCCCGCGAGCACCTCGACGGCGGAGTAGTTCTCCGGCCGCTCGAAGACCCGATCGACGAGGTGGATCGCGAGCTGATCGGCGAAGACGACCTTCTTCAGGAGGCCTGTCGCGATGAGGAACATGGCCTCGGCCCCCACGCGGCTCGGCAGGGAGGGGACGGCTTCGAGCTGCGGCAGGAGGTCACGCGGACGAACGATCGGTCCCGCGACGAGGTGCGGGAAGAACGAGACGAAGAGCAGGTAACGGAGGTAGCTCCGGTGCGCCGGAAGATCGCCTCGGTAGACGTCGATGACGTAGCTCATCGACTCGAAGGTGAAGAACGAGATGCCGACGGGCGGGAGCAGGACCCGCATCGCGTCGCTCGTCTTCGGCGCGGTGCCCGTGAGCCACGCGCGGAGGAGCTCGACGTTCTCGACGCCGAAGTTCCAGTACTTGAAGAAGCCGAGGAAGCCGAGGTTCAGGACGACGGTGATCGTCAGGAGCGCCTTGCGGCGCGACGGGCTCGTCTCGTTCGCGATGATGCGGGCGAGGAAAAAGTCGACCGTCGACGAGCCGAAGATGAGCGGCAGATACCGCCAATCCCAGGCGGCGTAGAAGCCGTAACTCATCGCAAGGAGGAAGATGATGCGCGGCCACGAGGCGAGGAGGCGCCCGCCGGACGTCGCAAACGAGGGCCGGAGGGTCGAAAGGCCCCACCAACCGACGAACGCAACGGCGAAGAAAACCGCGTACTCGATGCTGATGAAGTTCACGAGCGGGCCGCATGTTGAACGGCGCGGGCTGCCGTGCCAAGGATTACGGTGATGCTCGGGCGCCTGATCATAGGGATCATCAAGGGCCTCGTCGTGGGCGGGCTCATCGGGTTCGGGCTTTTGAAGCTCGGATTTGCCGTACTGCCTGTGTGGCTCGCATACATCGCCGCCGCGATCACCGGCGTCGTGATCGGCCTCGTCGCGGGCAAACCCATCTGGGCGAAGGACGCGAAGATCGAGGCCGGGATGAAGGCCGTCGTCGGCGCGCTGCTCGGAGCCGGGCTCATGTTCGCCGCGCGCAAGTGGCTGACGATGTACCTCCCGACCGAGCCGCTGAGCCAGATCGGCGTGATGACGAAGAGCGAGGCGATCCGGTTCGGCTACTTCCCCATCACCTCGCTCGCCGCGATCGCCGCGGTGCTCGGCGGCTTCTACGACGCGGACAACACGCCCGCGCCCGAGGGCGAGGCGAAAGAAGAGGCCAAGGCGCCGCCGGCGAAGGCCGGGCCGCAGAAGCGCATCGCGCAGCCGGCCGAAGACGAGTTCGACGAGGACTTCGACACGTCGGCGGACGAGAAAAAGGCGAAGAAGTAGAGCGGTGCCGCCCGCGCGGATCCTGTTCTACGTGGCGACCTTCGGGGCCCTCGCGCTCGTCGCGCGCTCGCTCCTGATCCGGCCCGTGCCCACGTGGGTCACGCTCGCCGCGCTCGCCGCGTACACGGCCATCGTCCTCTCCGGCGTGCTCGTCTTGCGCCTCCGCATGTTCGTCGACGCGGTCTGCCGCGGGCCCGACGACGCGCGCGGCGTGGCCCTGACCTTCGACGACGGGCCGAATCCCACGCACACGCCGAAGGTGCTCGACCTGCTCGACCGGGCGAAGCTCAAGGCGACGTTCTTCGTGATCGGCAAGAAGGCCGAGGCGCACCCGGAGATCGTTCGCGACATCGTGGCGCGAGGTCACACGCTCGGCTCCCACGGCTACGCGCACCCGCGGACGTTCGCCATGCTGCCCACGTCCGCCGTGCGCGCGGACATCGAGCGCTCGCTCGTGGTGCTGGAAAAGATCACGGGTCGCAAGCCGACCCTGTTCCGACCGCCGATCGGGCACACGAACCCGCGCATCGCGAAGGTCGTCACCGAGCTCGACCTGACGGTGATCGGCTGGTCGGTGCGGGCGATCGACGGGCTCGCCTCCGCGGACGAGACGAAGGTGGCGGCGCGCGTCGTGCGAGGCCTGGAAGACGGGGCGATCGTGCTCCTGCACGACGCCGCCGAGCGTGACGATCACGTGCCGGCGAGCCTCGGCGCGCTGCCCGCGATCCTCGAGGGCGTGCGGGCGAGGAACCTCGACGGCGTGGCGGTCATGGATTTCGTGGAAGGAAGCCGCGAGGAAGGTGCGGCCTAGGGCCCCGAAGAGCGCTACGAACGAAGACGGATCGTCATGGTGCCTTCTCGTCCGAGCCTGACCCTCTTCGCCCACCTCGTCTCGCGTCCCGAGTCGGAGATCGATCTCGTGCAAGCCGCGCTCGTCTTCGCCGAGAGCGAGTACCCGTCGCTCGACGTCGCGCGGTACGTGGCGACGCTCGAAGCGCTCGGCCGCGCCGCCGCCCGTCGCATCGCGCAGGCCGCGCCGCACGGGACGACGGAGGAGCGGATGCGCGTGGTGCTCGAATGGCTCTACGGCTCGCAAGGCTTCCGCGGCAACGCCGAGGAGTACTACGACCCGCGCAACAGCTACCTGAACGAGGTGCTCGACCGGAAGAAGGGCATCCCGATCACGCTGGCGGTGATCCTCCTCGACGTGGCGACACGCGCGGGGATCGACGCGAAGGGGATCTCGTTCCCGGGGCATTTCCTGGTCGGCGCGGGGGAGCGGGAGAAGGAAGCGCCGCGATCGGCGCTGGAGAGGCGCGCCGCGCGGCTCGGAGCCTCGAACGTCAACCTGGTGATCGATCCGTTCCACGGTCGGATCCTCGGCAATACGGAGCTCGAAGCGCTGCACGCGCGTGTGACGGGCGCGGGTCCGCGCGTCGATCCGCGCCTGCTCGAGCCGTGTAGCAAGCGCCAGATCCTGGCCCGCATGCTCTCGAACCTCCGCAGCATCCACGCGTCGCGGGGGGACGACGAGCGGCTGCGCAACGTGCTCGAGCACCTCGTCGCGATCGCGCCGTCGCCGGAGCTCACCCGCGAGCTCGAGCGCCTCGGTGGCAGCCGCGCGATCCTCGCCCGGCCGAGCGCGCACCGCTCGTTCAACTGAGGTCCTTCGCCGCGAGCGGGACCATGAAGGAGAAGCGCGCGCCCGCGCCCTCCTCGCCATGCTCGACGCCGATCGATCCGCCCACGGACTCGAGCAGGCCGCGACAGACCGCGAGCCCGAGGCCCGTGCCTTTGCCGACGTCCTTCGTCGTGGTGAACGGTTCGAAGAGGCGATCGCGGATGGCCGGCGCGACGCCGGGGCCGTTGTCGCGGACCTCGACACGCAAGCCCTCGGGCGCGCGGCGGGCGAGGAGCTCGATACGGCCTCCGGGCTTGGGGACGGCGTCGGCCGCGTTGAACAGCAGATTCAGAAGGACCTGCACGAGGCGCGGTTCGGAGAGCGCGACGAGTGGCAGGTCTTTCTCGACGTCGAGCGCGATGTCCACGTCGCGCAGGGCCTTCTGTGGTTTGACGAGGGCGAGCGCGGCGTCGAGCGCTTGCGTGAAGGAGCCAAAGGCCTCGGGGGCTCGTCCGTCACGCACGCTCGTGGCCGGGCGCGCGAAGTCGAGCAGGTCGCGCAGGATGTGGTGGATGCGCTCGGTCTCGCGCTTCATGCGTTGCAGGAAGTCGCGCTGATCGGCCTCGTCGAGGCTGCCGGCGAGGAGTAGCTCCTCGAAGCCGAGCAGCGCCGCGATGGGGTTTCCGATCTCGTGCGCGAGTCCGGCCGCGAGACGTCCGACGGAGGCGAGCCGCTCCGAACGCACGAGCCGCTCCTGCGCGCGTTCGAGCTCCTTCGCGTACCGCGTGGCCTCGTCGATCTTCACGCGCAGGCTCTCCTCGTCGGCGCGCAAGCGCTCGGTCATGCGCGACACGCTCTCGGCGAGCTCGGCGAGCTCGCGCGCGCCCGTGCGTGGTAACTCGAGTCGCCGCGCGCCCTCTGCGACGCGGCCCGCGGCGCGCGAGAGGCGCTCGATCGGATCGACCACGAGCCGCGTCATCGCGAGGTACATGAAGACGAGCAGCGCGAGGGCGAAGATGCCCATGTAGAGGGCGAGGAGCCGGACGAGGGGCGCCGTGGGGATGACCCCCGCCATGCTGGCCCGGTGCAAGCTGACGACGGCGAAGAAGAGAGGCAGGAAGGCGAGGACGAGGAGCGTGCCGAGCGCGACGAGGAGCTGGAGCCGTATGCCGGGGCGCACGAAGGTGAGCGTAGCCGTCTTCTCCCAAAACTAGGCCCGGTCCGATCAGCTCTGATACGGGGCCGTTAGCACCCGCATGGCTCCGCTCGTGGTCCTCGTGCTCAAGCTTCGTCGCCTTGGCCGCGCGGCCTTGCCGCTCACCGCTGCGATCGCCCTCGGCGCGGTCGTGGTCGCGTCCACGGCGAGCCCGCTCTCGCTCTGGATCGAGGCGCCCGCCTCGGCGCTCCTGCTCGGCCTGCTCGCGGCGCGCGCGTCGCGACGCTCCCGGGCGATCGAGGGCACGCTCCGCCTCGACCTCGAGGTCGGCACGCTCCTCACCGTGCTCGTCTACGCGATCGTGACGCGCAGCGACGGCGCGCTCGACGGGCGCCTCTACCCGCTCGTCTACGTGTGCGTGGGCCTCGTGAGCGCGTTCGCGCGACCGATCGCCACCGTGCTCATCCTCGCCTTCGCGCTCGGCCTCGACGCGTCCGTGCGGCACTGGGCCATGGTGGCGTCGAGCTTCGAGCGGCTCGCTTACTCGGGCGCGTTCATGGTCGTGTTCGCCTCGTTCAACGCGCTGCTCCTGCGCGCCGAGATCGCGCGGGCCCGCAGCGCGCTGAAGGAGCGCATCCAGGCCGAGGTGGAGAAACTTCGCGACGACGCGCGCAGCTACCGGCTGCTCGGCGCGCCGGCCGGCGGGCGCAACGCGTCGCGGGCGAACGACGAGGAGCGGCTCGTGCGCTCGGGCGTGGAGGAGATCCACCAGTCCGTGCTCTTCGCGCTGCGGCTCTTGCGGCAGGCGATGAACCTGCACACGGCCGTCCTGCTCTGGCAAAACGACGCCGGGACGCACCTGCGCATCAGCGAGCTCTCGACGGACGATCCGAACGTCGCCGAGGGCCCCTTCCTCGCGGGCGACGGCATCTTCGGCGCGGCGATCACGCAGCGCGAGGCCGTCGCGCTCCGCGGCCTCGAGCCGCGCCACAAGCTCCCCTACTACACGGGCCCCTGCCCCGTGCGCGCCGCGCTCGCGCTGCCGGTCTTCGAGCACGGCGCCATCCGCGGCGTGCTCGTCCTCGACCGCATCGCCGACGAACCCTTTGGCCTCAAAGAACAAGAGCTCGCCATGGAAGCCTGCCGCTACGCGGTGCGGGCCATCCAGAACGAGCGCGTGTTCGTGCAGCTCGAGCGCGCCAAGGTGGAGCAGGGCCGGCTCTACCGCGCGGTCGAGAGCCTCAACGCCGCGACGACCGAGGCCGAGGTCGTGGAGGCGGGCCTGCGCACGGCGCGCGAGATCACGAGCGTCGACTTCGCCGCGGTCACCCTCTACGACGAGTCGCAGAAGGCCCACGAGATCCGCGCCGTCAGCGGCGGCGACGAGGCGAACCTCGTCGGCCAGCAGTACAAGAAGAACGCTGGTCTCGTCTCGATGGCGCTCGAAAACAAGCACCCGCTGCCCTACCGCGGCGAGTACGACGAGAAGCGGCAGATCGTCTTCACGAAGAAGCTCGCGCCGCCGAGCATGCCGTCGATGATCGTCCTGCCGATGCTCGTGCACGACAAGCCCCTCGGCACGCTCGTGCTCGGCTCGCGCAGGAGGGCCGCGTTCGGCGACGCCGCGCGCAGCACGCTCGAGGTGCTCACGAGCCACGTCGCCGTCTCGCTCGCGAACGCCCGCATGATGCGCAGGCTCGAAGAGATGGCCACGCTCGACGGGATGACGGGCCTCTACAACAAGCGCGCGATGCTGGAGATCGCCGACCAGAAGATCAAGGCGGCCAAGCGCTTCGGCCGCAAGCTCAGCGTGCTCGTGACGGACATCGACCACTTCAAGAAGGTCAACGACACGTACGGGCACGACGCGGGCGACGTGATCATCAAGGGCCTCGGCGAGGTGCTGCGCCGCGAGCGGCGCGCGACCGACGCCACCGCGCGCTTCGGCGGCGAGGAGTTCGTGGTGATCTGCGAGGAGACGGACGCGCGCGGCGCGATGCTGCTGGCCGAGCGGGTACGCGAGGAGCTCGGCAAGACGATCTTCCACGCGCCGAAGCCCGGCCCGGACGGTCAGCCCGTGACGATCCGCGTGACCTGCTCGATCGGCGTGGCGAGCTTCCCCGAGGCCGGCGAGACCTGGGACGACCTGTTCAAGGCCGCAGACGAGGCGCTCTACGCCTCGAAGCGCGGGGGCAGAAACCGCGTGACCGCCCACGCCTCCCTGCCTACCCGCGCGGCCGGCTCGAAAGCGCAACACGCAGCCTGATGGCTTGCGAGCGCGCTGACACGACCCATACACTCTAGGCATGAGCGCGAACGACGATCGGGACGATCGCAACGAGCAAGCGGAGCGGGCGAAGACGCACCTGGTGCAAGGCCTCGGTCACTTGTTCCGCGCGGCCACGATGGCGGCGACCGGGATCAAGAAGGAGCTCGACCGCTCGGACGTGGGCAAGCAAGTCGAGGTCGCAGGTCGCGAGATCTACCGCGCGGCGAACAACGTGGTGAGCCGGCTCGGGACGGAGATCCTGTTCGGATCGAAGGACAAGGACAAGAAGCGCGAGCCCGAGCCGGAAGACGAGCGCAAGGGCGACGATCGTGATCCGCCGCGGTACCCGCCGGGCCAGAAGCCGAAGGGGCCGACGGAGGAGGATCCGGGGTTCCGGATCATGACGGATGATGAGGAGCCGAAGTGATCCGTCAGGCTGCCGGGCGCAGTTCGTCGATGTCCGTGGATATCTGGTAGTCGCTCGCGGATGTCGCGCGTTTTTCCGAGAGCGATTCGAGGTATCGCTTCGCGTTGGACCTGAGCTGAGGATCGAGCGGCAGCTCCATCTGGGCTTCGATGAAAAGCGCGGATACGAAGGGCGGCGGACGATCGAGCACGGCCGCGGCCATCGCCCAGAGCTCCAGCAAGCGACCGCGTAGCTCGGGGCGCTCCGCGAGCGCGAGGCCCGCTTCGCAAGAACGCTCAGCATCGGCGAACCGGCCGGCGATGAACGCATGCAGGGCTACGTAGAGATACGGCCAATCGCGCTTCGTCCCCATCCGGACTGCTTCCGTGAAGTCCCACAACGCGCGCGTCCGGTCGACGGGCACGAGCGCGATGCCGCGCCTCATCAGCGTCTCGTCGGAGCGGTGAACCGCCACGGCTCGCTCGAAGGACGCAAGGGCGCTCTCCTTGTCTCCAAGCTCCTCGGAGGAGTTGCCGGCCGCCATGAGAATGTCGGCGCGGATGGCCGGCTGCGCTGCGGGATCGTTCCAGGTGCGATGTACGAGTGTCGTCACTCGCTCGTGCATCGAGCGGCGCTCGCTCGCGTCGTCCGACATCGCAGCCCGTCGTTGCAGAACCCTGACGACCTCCTGGGCGAGCCTCGCGGATACGTTTGGCCGGGCCTCGATCGTCTTCGCGCGGGCCATCGCCTCTTCGAGCGCGCCCGCGCGGACGAGCGCGTCGAGGGTAAGGGCGTCGTAATTGTCCTTCGGCGAAAGCTCGTTCGCGAAATCGTAAAAACACGCGGCGCCGAGGTGGAACCCGAGATCACTCCAGCAGCGCCCGATCGCGTACACATCCGGGGCTTCGAGCGTCGGTTTCTTTCTCAAGAGCTCGAGCGTTCGGCGAGCGTCGTTGGCCTTGAATGCGGTGGCGAGCACCTGCATCACGCTCGCCAGCGTTTCCCCCTCCGCGAGCGGCACCACCCGACGCTTGTCCTCGATGAGGTACAGATCTTCCGACAGCTCACCAAAGAGCGTCTGCTCATCCTCCGACAGTTGATACCAAAAGGCATCCATCGGAGCCGCGATCGCTTCCGCCCTCTCGCCGTCGCGCCGCCCGGCTCGCATTTCGCGGTGGAGCTCCACGAGGAGAGCTTCGTATCCTTCGCGTGCGGACTTGGACATGACCATCACCCTTCGTCGACCCACGATCCCCGCGTAGCCGCAAGGTCTCTTTGATATTGCTCGAGCTGCGTTGCCCGGCTCGGCTGGAGCACGCCATGGGTGGCTGAGGTCGGGAGGAGCGCCAGCGCATCGCCAACGGGAGCAGCCTCAAAAGGCGCCTCCCCGAGTCGGAATACCCGAAGGTCGTCACTTCCCCGAGCGCCCGGAACCCTATGTCGGAGACGTTCAGGCACGAGCCGCAAAGGGAGTGATCTCACGCTCGGCGCGACGGACAGCCCCTTGCCGGACGGCCCCACCTTCCCCTCGCCATCGGGCTGCACATCAACAACCACGCGCACGCCGAGCATGTTCGCCGCCGTCCCCACCTTCGGAACGACGGGCGACGCGACGGGTCCTCCGGCACCATCGATCGATACATCCTCGGCCAGGCCGCTGACATGCGGAGCAACCTACCACGCCGCGCAGGCCGTCGAGCCCTCCGCTTCCTCATGTTCACCCCCGCGCCGTCTCCCGTCGCCGCCGGAACGCCTCTCGCCCGTCGAACCCGCGCGCCGCCGCCCCCGCCGCGCCTCTCCCGAACCAAACACCCACCTCGCCTCCCCCGCCTCACCCCTCGCCGCTCGAACCCTCACCCCACGTCCCGCCCCCGCCCTCCACACCGCTCCCATTCGCCTCCCGCCGCCCCCGCCCCCCTCCGCGCGCCCGATCGCCGCGTCCCGTTCGTCCCCGGAGCCCCATCTTCATCTTGAAGGTCCCGCCCCGGACGCTCCCGCAATCCCCCTTCCCAACCTTCCTTCGTTCGGGTACCCACGTCCTCATGAGCGAAGCCAAAGCCTCCCGCATGGTCTCCGACCGCGTCTCGATCACCAACACCGTGGTCGCCGCGATCGACATCCACGGCCCCGAGGTCGCGCCCACCCTGGAGAAGATTCTTTTCCCTGGCGGCGTCCCCCAGGACCTCACGATTGCCAAGGTCCTCGTCGCGTTCGGCGCCCACCTCCGCGCGCGTGCCGACCAGCTCGTCACGGCCGACCGTACCCATATGGTCGAGCTCTCCGATGACGACGGCTACCGCGCGAAGCGCGACGAATGCACGGCCGAGACGCGAGACTTCCTCGGCACGCTTCGCTCCGGCCTCGGTCGCAATTATGGCCAGGCCGTCGCCGGTGCTTATGGCCTCGGCGCCCCCATTCCCGAGGACCCGCATACCGTCCTCGTGCTCGCCGATAATGTCGAGAATCAGCTTCGCAATCGCCCGCTCACCGAGCCGCCGAAGAACAAGAGCTTGAAGATCGACCCCATTGCGGCCGCCGATGACCTCAAAGCAAGCGCCTCCGCATTGAAGACGGCGCTTGGCGATGTCGAACGCGAAAAGCGCGAGGCGCAGCTCACGCAAACCGCCAAGAATGAGGCCATGACCGCCTGGGGGTCGTCGTATTCGGGCGTGGCGGACGCAGCCGCTGCCTTTTTCCTCCTCGCCGGCCGCCCTGCCCTGAGCGAACGCGTGCGGCCCACGGCGCGACGTAGGGCTGGCTTGCCCGAGCCCGAGGACACGGCCGAAGGCTCCGCCGAAGCGACCCCCGCCGGCTCCGCGGGAAGCTCCACTCCCTGAACGATCCCGCCTCCCTCGCGCCACAGGACGGCGCAATCGGAAAAGCACGCGGATTCACCTGACGCCAGGTTTGTCCGCGGGGTTTTTCCCTTGCGGCACGCCGCGCCTCGCGCGTACCATCGGGAGCATGACCGATCCCCCTGATCCCGCGCTCCCCCCTGGTCTCCTCGACGCAATCGCCAAGCTTCTTTTCCGCCTCATCGACCGCGACGCCACCCGTGAGCTCGGCGAGCTCGCTACACCGGACGGCGCCACCATGCATCTCGTGGCCACCTCGGGTGGTACGCCGGGAAGCATCCAGTGGGCACTCGTGGAGCGCGTGCCCGCGGGCGTGGCAGCCTATCGCCTCTCGCGAACGACATACGACATCCTCCTCCGTGCGAGCGCAGCCGCGGAGGGTGGAGTCGTCGCGAATGGTACGCGCTTCCACCTCCGAGCCATCTGGGACGGCACGCGGCACGTGGCGGACGCGGTCCAGGTCGCATGAAGCCGGCTTCGCGCTGGGGCTCGATCGGACGGCTTGCATGGATCGGATTCTGCGTCGTCGTCGGATTCGCGCTTACCCGGTGGCCGGCCATCGGCTTGCCGCAGGGTGACGGCGCGCTCGCCACCACCCTGCGGCTCGTTCGACTCATTGTCGCAATCGATGCGACAAGGCTCGCCAGAACGTTTCGGCCCGAGTATCGGCCGATCAGCATCATGTTATGGTACACGGTGCTGGGCGACTTCGCGCGCTGGTCGCTCTCGCCGCTCACGGCAGGCGCCACGGTTCCCTACGAGGGGATCGCGCGGATCGGATTCTTCGCACGCGAGGCGCTTTACTGGGGATGGATCTTCGGTGCCGCCGCGCTCGCCGTGCACGTCTATCTTGGTCGCTCCATACGCCCCATCATTTTCTTGTACGGCCTGGCGCTGGTGGGGCTCATCGTGGCGTATCCTGCCATTTCAGGAACGCCGCTGACGAGGATTCGAGCCGGACTCCACGCGGCAGAGCTCACGGTAATTACGGCGTCTCTCGCGGGATATGTCGCCGCGTCACTACGAGCGTCGACCTCGCGCCCGGCGACGCGGCCCTCCGTCGAGCACGCCGCGCCCATGCTTTTTGGACTTGCTGATGGCCTTCTGTTCGGGGGGCCGTATCTGCCACTCCCGCGGATGGCGCCCACGGAGCGGTGGTGGCTCGCGCAAGCGTCCTACCTGGGCCTTTATGTATTGTTATTCATTTTGCAAAGGGGGTATCGGTGGTTCCGCTTTGGCTCTTTTACTCGGCCCTCGCGGCCGGCGGGCTCTTTGCTGCATTAGCCCTGATTGCTGTGCTGTTTGCGCTCGCCATCCGACTCG
Organism: Polyangium sp. 15x6; assembly: GCF_029960785.1. GTDB lineage: Bacteria > Myxococcota_A > Polyangia > Polyangiales > Polyangiaceae > Polyangium. The sequence continues at coordinate 56,158 of NZ_JASBQE010000019.1, read as the reverse complement.
AGCTCGAAGACATCAAGGGGTGGCTTCTCGCGCAGGAGCACGAGCGCACGCAAGAACGACAGGAAGCGGAAGAGCGGTTTCGGGTCACCGTCCGGGAGCTGGTTGCATTGCGGCGGGAGGTCCGTGCCCTCCGGCAAGCCGACTCGTCGAGTGCCCATGATTTCGACGTCTCCGAGCCGTGAGCGGGTCCCTGATGGCCTCCTCCTCCTTCATGGAGAACGACGTGGACGACACCGCCAACCTCGACCTGCCGAAGGAAGAACTCTGGAGCGAAGCGCTTGGCTTCGAATCTTCCATCCATGCCGCGCAGCTCTTCCTCCTCCTGGAGAGCATCGAGATTCACTGGAAAGACCGGACGGATTTCTTCGCCGCAGGCAACCTGGTGATCGAGTTCAACGCCAAGCACCTCGCGGGCGAGACGTTCGGTGCCCCCGACTTCTTCGTTGTGCTCGGCGCCGAGCGCAAGCCGCGCAGGAGCTGGACCGTCTGGCACGAGGGCGGGATGTACCCGAACGTGATCGTCGAGATCCTCGCACCGAGTACGAAGCAGCTTGATCAAGGCCTCAAGAAGCAGGTCTACCAGGACGTCTTCCGCACGCCCGAGTACTTCTGGTTCGATCCCGAGACGAAGGAGTTCTCGGGCTTCGAGTTGATCAAGGGCCAGTACACGCCGCTCATGCCAGACGCCTCCGGGCGCTTGTGGAGCCGAGAGCTCGGTCTCTTCCTGGGCGTCCACGAGGGCATGATCGGCATCCACGAGGGCATGCTTCGTTTCTCCACAAAGGAAGGCGCTCTCTTGCCCACGGGACGCGAGCTCGCCGAACGCGCAGAAGCCGAGCACGCACGCGCCGATCGCCTCGCCGAAAAACTCCGCGCCCTCGGCGTCGATCCCGACTCCGTTTGACCTCCTAGTACTCGAACCCGCTCCCCCCGATGAACTCCCGCAGGATCGACGTCGGCGGCACGTGATCCGGGTAGATCGTCACCACCTTGTCGATGAGCTGCCTCAGCCGATACGCCGTCACGAACGCGGGATGCTCCTGCGACACTTCGAGCAGGTAGCGATCGGCGAACACCTTGATCACGCCGAGCTCGTAGACGAGCGACGAGTCGAAGATCGCGTCCGCCTGCGCGAGGAACGGGAAGATGTTCGTGCGTTCGCCCGCGCGCACCGACGGCCAGCGCTGGATGTTCGCCGCCGCGTTCGCCCCGCGCCCGTGACGGTCGCGCACGATGCGCCGGAGCAGACGCACGTCGGACACGTGGATGCGGTTCACCCGGTCGAACGGCAGCGCCGTCATCGGCTGGATGAAGATCCGGAAGACCTTGTCCCGCGGGAGGATCCCATCGACGAGCTTCGGGTTCAGCCCGTGGATGCCCTCGATCAGGAGCACGTCCGAGCTGCGCAGCGTCACCTCGCGCCCGCCGTCCGGATGGCTCTTGCCCGTCACGAAGTCGTACCGCGACGTCTTCACCGTCTGCCCGGCGACGATGCGCGCGAGGTGATCACGCAGCGCGCCGACGTCGAGCGCTTCGAGCGACTCGTAGTCGTACTCGCCTCGTGCATCCCGCGCGGTCTTCTCCCGGTCGACGTAGTAGTCGTCCAGCGACAACCCCACCGGGTGGATCCCGTTCACGAGGAGCTGCACCGTCAGGCGCGACAGGAACGTCGTCTTGCCCGACGACGACGGGCCCGCCACGCAGATCACCCGGATCGTCCCGCGCTCCGCGATCGCGTCCGCGATGCGGCTGATGCGCTTCTCGTGCTGGCCCTCGCTCACCCGGATGATCTCCGGCGTCTTGCCGCGCACGCACGCGTCGTTGAACGCGCCCACGCTCGTGATCCCCAGCGTCGTCAGCCAGGGCTCGTCTTGCCGTACCCCGTGCCGCGCCGATTCGGGCTGGATGTCCTCGGGAAGGCGCGTCGAAAGCGGCGCCGCGCCCCCCTCGGGCTTCACGCGTGACTCGTCGCCGTAACGCAGCATCACCGCCTCGCCGTCGACCTCGATGCGGAACGGGAACGGCGCGATGTGCCCCGCGCTCGGCAAGAGCGGCGTCATCGACAGCACCGCCGCGGACCCCGCGCAGACGAGCTGCACGTGCCCTGTCCGCCACGTGCGCAGCAGCGCGAGCAAGTCCCGCGCGCCCTCCTCGGCGAAGTGGCTACGCGCCTCGTCCACCGTCCAGAGCTCCTGCTGGAACGGCAAGTCGGCCGCGATGAGCTCGTGCATCATCCCCATCACGCGCCTGGCCCACGTCGCGAGCGAGAGCGCGCCCGGGTGCAAGAGCTCGATCGATTGACCGAAGCCCGCGCCGGGCCCGAGCCGCACGGAGACATCCGGAAAGGCGCGACGTGATGCTTCGAGCAGCAAGAGCCCGAGGCTCGCCCGATAGACGCGCTTGCCTTCCCAGTGCGACGCGCCGAGCGGCTCGACGTGCGCGTCCGAGGTGATCGGCATCCCGAGCGCGACGGCCTTGTTGTTCACGAGCGCCGCCACCACCGGATCGCCGTCGACCTCGCGCGGCACGAGGTCGCCGAGGCGCGTCCCCGTCCGCACCCGCGTCCACGCGCGGTTCACCGTGACGTCGACGAACACGCGCCGCGGCAGCGAGCGCTCGCCAAGGAGCACGCCCACGCTCTCCGTCATCTCGGTCAGCTCTTTTCCGAGCGACGCCACGAGCGCCTGCGTCAGGCAGAGCGCGAGCTCCGGGTCTTCTTTCGACATCCGCTCGTACTTCTCGCGCGAGAGCCGCGCGAGCGTGAGCGTCGACGCCGCCACCACGCTCGACGTCCGCAGGCGCCTCGCGATGAACGCGAACGCACCGAAGTGCGCGCCCGGCCCGATGCGACCGAGGTCCACGTCCGCGCGACGCAGATGCGCTTCGCCCGACACGAGAAAATACATCTCCTGCGCGACCTCGCCCTCGTGCATCACGACCGACTGCGGCGGGACCACGACGTGTTCGAGGTACGAGACCAACCGCGATGAGGTCGCACTGCAAATTTGCGCGAAGAGTGCGCTCGTGGCGGTGAGCGCGTCGATGGATGCACGCGGGATGGGTTCGGGGAGATAGGGCAGCGTGGGCGACGACATACGGCGCGGAGAGAGCTACCATGCGCGCGCGAGGTGCCTTCATGCGTACTTCTTTTCATCTTGGACTTTTGTCGATCGTGCTCGGTCTCGGCTCCGTCGCGGCTTGCGCCGCGGAGGTGGAGTCGCTCTTCGGAAGCGGCGGCACGACGAGCGGAAACGGCGGCGCAGGCGGCGGCGTCGGAGGCGCGGGCGGGCAAGGCGGGCTCGGCGGCGCAGGCGGTCTCGGCGGCGCGGGCGGGCAAGGCGGCGCCGCGTCGAGCTCGAGCAGCGCCGCGACGGGCACGGGCCCGAGCTCGAGCAGCGCGGGCACGGGAGGACAGGGCGGACAGGGCGGCGGCTTCGATCCGCAGGCCTGCGGGCAATGCGCGTTCGGCGCTTGTCAGAGCGAGATCTTCGCGTGTGGCCAGGCGTGTCAGGGCTTCTTCACCTGCGGGCAGAACTGCGCCGACAAAGCTTGCGTCGACGATTGCCTGACGCAGTACCCCCAGGCCCAGCCGGCCTACGATTGCACGTGCGGCTCGTGCAGCGCGCAGTGCGGCAGCTACTGCGACGGCGCGAGCACCTCGAGCACGAGCACGAGCACGACCACGAGCAGCAGCGCGAGCGGCACCGGCGGCGGCGGCTCCGCGTGCAGCACGTGCTCCGAGATTCTCCAAGGCGCCGGCAATGATCCGCCTTGCTCGGGCTCGGACACGCTGCTCAGCGACTTCTTCGACTGCACTTGCCAGCAGAACTGCACGACCGAGTGTGCCAGCTCCTGCCAAGGCGGACAGCCAAGTCAGGCCTGCTACGGCTGCGTGCAGCAAAAATGCGGGCAACAGCTCAACGCTTGTTTGCAGGACTGAAACGTCCTCGACACGCCCTCGTCGAGAAGTCGCCGCCGCCGTGACGCTGCACGTTCGTCACGGTAAGAATGGCGACCATGCGTATTTCTTCGCTTACATCTCCGCTTCTTCTGCTGCCGCTGCTCACGCTCGCCGCAGCCCCGTTCGCCTGCGCAAATCCCATTGAAAAGCCCGACGCCGGCACCGGCGCGGGGGGTGAGGGCGGCGCGACGGGCACAGGTGGCACAGGCGGCGCAGGCGGCTCTGACGGCGACGCCGGCCCCGACGTCACGCCCGGTTCGCCCTGCACCACGGACCTCGATTGCGTGGCCCTCGAAGGCCCTTGCAGCGACGGCGTGTGCGCCGGGGAGAACGGCTGCCAGTTCGTGCCGAAGAACGATTTCGGCCCATGCGACGACGGTCTCTTCTGCACCATCAACGACGTTTGTCTGAGCGGCGTGTGCACCGCGGGCACCTCGAAGATCTGCCCGTCGAACGGCGAGTCCTGCAAGATCGGCAGCTGCAACGAGGCGAACGACGCGTGCGAGTTCGGCCCCGTCAACGAGGGTGGCTTCTGCGACGACGGCGATCCGTGCACCGACCTCGGCACGTGCAAGGCCGGCTCGTGCCAGATGGGCCCGCCGATCGACTGCTCCTTCCTCAACACCGCCTGCTCCGCCGGCCAATGCGATCCAGTCCTCGGCTGCATCGCCACGCCTCTCGACGACGGCATCTTCTGCGACGACAACCTCTTCTGCACCGTGGAGGACGTCTGCGTCTCGGGCCAGTGCGTCGGCAAGCCGAACCCCTGCACGCCGACGGCCGATCCGTGCAAGAACCCGCAGTGCGACGAGATCCAGAAGACCTGCATCGCGATCCCGGGCAACGACGGCGCCGCGTGCGAAGACGGAAACTCCTGCACCGCGGGCGAGGTCTGCGCGAGCGGCGCGTGCGGCAGCGGCATGCCCGTGCCTGCGGGCACGTCGTGCAACGACAACAAGGCCTGCACGACGGGCGAGACGTGCACCGCCGGCACCTGCGGCGGCGGCGCGCCGATCCTCAACTGCGCGAGTGGCGACGGCTGCTGCCCTGCGGGTTGTGATCTCTCGACCGACGACGACTGCAAGCTGCTCAAGGTCGCCGTGATGGGCGGACCGTTCTACGTCGACGACCTGCGCGCCCACCTCGCCACGCAGCCCTTCATCGGCTCGGCCGTGGTGAACACCGATTGCTCGCTCGCCACGCTGCAGAAGTTCGACGTCGTGATCACCCACGGCCAGATGAGCTGCTTCAGCCCTTCCACGTTCAACACCTACGTGCAGGGCGGCGGCGGCGTCATCGCCACGCCGTGGATGTACAGCAACTACGGCGACCTCGATCTCTTGCCCGTCACGGGCCAGGTCATCAACAGCTTCCAGAGCTTCCCGCTCAAGGTCACCGTGCTCGACCCGTCCGACGTCCTCCTGCAAGGCGTCACCTTCCAGCCTGGCGACTACGTCGGCTGGGAGGAGGTCCAGTTCACGCTCAAGCCCGGCGCCAAGAGCTCGGTCGTGTGGCTCGGTGATCTCAGCAGGCACGCCGTCGCGAAGTGGCAGTACGGAAGCGGCCGCGCCGTCTATCTCGATTTTCATTACCTCACGTCCGATTGCTCGCTCGCTTCGGGCTACACGTGGGGCAAACAGCTCGCGTACAACGCCGCGCTCTGGGCTGGAAAAGTCCTGTAACGCACGGACCGTTCGGCGTATGCTCCGGGCTCCGGCGATGCCGTTGCCCTCCTTGCCACGCATCCTGCTCACGCGGGAACAGCACGCAGAACCGGGCTCGCCCGCCTTCCTGCGCGTCGAGCGCGTCATGCTCCGCGCCTCCTTCCCGGACGGCGAACAGAGCGAGCCCTTCTCCTACGATATCGTCGATCGAGAACGGCTCGACGCCGTGGTCATCGCCGCGCACTTCCGCGACGAGAAGGGCGTCCGCCACGTCTACCTCCGCTCCTCGGTGCGCCCTCCCGTCGCACTCCGGAGCCGCGCGACCTCGCCCGTCGAAGAGCGCGACGACCTCGGCAACCTCTGGGAATTGCCCGCGGGTCTCGTGGAAGTCGAGGAGCGGAGCCCCGAAGGCCTCCTGCTTTGCGCCGCGCGCGAGCTCCAGGAAGAGCTCGGCTTCGAGGTCGACCCGCGCGCGCTCGCGCCGCTCGGCCCTTCCTCGTTCCCGGCGCCCGGCATGGTCGGCGAGCGGCACTTCTTCTTCCACGTCGAAGTCGACCCTGCGCAGCGCACCGCGCCGACCGAGGACGGCTCGGTGCTCGAACGCAAGGCTGCGATTGCGGCGCTCTCCCTCGACGAGGCCCTCGCGCTCGCGCGGAGCGGCCTCATCGAGGACGAAAAGACCGAGCTCGCGCTGCGCCGCCTCGCGGAGCTCGACGCGTGAAGCGCGCCTCGTCCGCGCGACGAAAGACGCCCGCGAGCTCGAACGGCCTCGCGGCAAAGAGCGCGCAGAAGCCCAAGGTCGTGCTCATCGTGAAGCGCTCGGCGTACCGGGTGCAGGTGGAGGAGCGAAAGAACGGCCGCATTCAGCGCCTCCTCGACGCCCACGACCCCACGGTCGCGCACCTGCGCGCCGCGCACGAGGAGCACGAGGCCACCGTGCACGAGGTCAAAGCCGCGCTCGGCGCGCTCGGCGTGGAGGTCGCGTTCGAGGGCAGCGTCGGCGACGCCTTCGACGCCCGCGGCCTCGACCTCGTCATCACCGTCGGCGGCGACGGCACGCTGCTCAGCGCTTCGCACTCCGTCGCGGATGTCCCCATCCTCGGCATCAACAGCGCGCCCGAGTACTCCGTCGGCTTCTTCTGCGGCGCGCGCCGCGGCGAGGCCGCGCTCGCCATCGGCCGCGCGCTCGGCGGCGAGCTCCGCCGCGCCGTGCTCACGCGCATGCAGGTCTGCGTGAATGGCCGCGTCGTCGCGGCCCGCGTCCTCAACGACGCGCTCTTCTGCCACGTCTCGCCGGCCGCCACGTCGCGCTACCTCGTCCGGCTCGGCGACATCGAAGAGGAGCAGAAGTCGAGCGGCTTCTGGATAGGCCCCGCGGCCGGCTCCACGGCGGCGCAGCGCTCCGCCGGCGGCCGCGTGATCCCTTTGACCTCCAAACGATTGCAGCTCGTCGTGCGCGAGCCCTACACGCCGCACGGCGAGCGCTACCGGCTGCGCCACGCGCTCATCCCGCCGGGGACGCCGCTCGTCGTGCGCAGCAAGATGACGGACGCGAAGCTCTTCATCGACGGGCCGAACCGCACGATCGACGTCGGCGTCGGCGATCTCCTGGAGTTCACGCAGGCGAGCGAGGCCCTCACCGTGCTCGGCATCGCGCCCACGCGGCGCTGGGGCGTCGACCACGACGAACCCCCGTCCCACGCCCCGAGCCGCGCCGCGCAGCGCGACGACCACGCGCGCTGATCCGAAAAACGGGTTCGTCCCCGCGTGCTCTCCTCTCCGGAGGCCTGTCTCCCGGCCGTCCCGTGAAAAATTCGCCTCGCACCGGCGCGCGCCGCGCGCTGCCCCCCGGAGGAGCTGGATCGGCGCGGACCCTTCGGGATCCGCCGTTTTCGTGGTACCCGGACCTCCCACCGCGCCGCGATCCTCCGCTCCGCGCCGCTCGGGTTCCTCCGGAAGATCGCGCGTTTTGCCTGGAAATCAGGGCTCTTTCGGCCCCTCGTGTGGCCGCGCCGAGGGCCCCATCCGCCCGCGACCTCGGGCGGGAGCTCTCGCGAATGGCCTGTTTTTGTCGCTCCGAACGACGATTTCCCGCTCGACCTAGCGCGTTCCTTGTGGTTGTTTGGGCCGCGAGAGGGGCTTTTACCTCGGAGGAAACACATCATGGCTGGCAAGAAGACGGAGACGAAGAAGGCGGCCTCGATCAGCAAGAGCGCGCTTCTGAACGCGATTGCGGAGGAGGCGGGGGGCGAGATCACGCGCAAGCAGGTCAAGCTCGTCCTCGACAACCTCGCGCAGATCGGCCACCGCGAGCTCAAGAAGGCCGGCATCTTCACCGTGCCCGGCTTCGCCAAGTTCCGCGTCGTGAAGAAGCCGGCCACGAAGGCGCGTGAGGGCGTCAACCCCTTCACGAAGCAGCCGATGACGTTCCCGGCCAAGCCGGCGAGCAAGACGGTCCGCGCCCGCCCGATCAAGGCGGTCAAGGACGCGATGGGCTGAGCCTTCGCTCCCGTCCCTCGATTTCGAAGGGCGGGGCCACGGGTCGCGGAACGCCGGTCTTCGCAGTGCGAAGCCGGCGCGCGGCCCGTTTTCTTTTTGTACGCCCCGTCTAGCCCGCGTCGACGGCGAGCCCGGCGAACCGCGCGTACGCCCGATCCCGATCCGCGCGGATCTCGAGGGCCAGCGCGAGCAGCGCTTCGATCGGCTCGCCGCGGAGGTTCTGGAAGGTGAGCTCCGAACGGTCGACCGCGCTCGCCTCGAACTCCTCGATCGAGCTTGCGAACACCGTGCCGCCCTCGTGCACGCCCGCGGGGATGAACTGCACGAACGGGTCGGGCGCGCGGCGCAAGAGCCCGATGAGACGATGCGGCGCGTCGCAATCGCCGACGAGCTCGGGGTGGAACGCCGCCATCACCGGCGCCTCCGGGAAAAACCCTTGCAAGCGAGCGAGCAGCGTCGAGGCGAAGCGCTCGAACACGTTCGGCGGAGGCAGCGCGAGCGGGAAGACGACGTGCAGCACGTTGCTCTGCGCCTCGACGACCGCTTCGCGCGTCGCGTCGAGATCGGGCTCGCGGTCGAGCATCACGCAGAACTTCCCGAACGCCACGTCCACATCTCGGACGAACGGGCAGAGCGCGTACGCTTGCACGATCTCCGTCGCGTAGCGCCGATGGACCCGGAGGACCTCGGCGGCGAACGCAGTCGCTTCGGGGTGGGAGGCGAGCTTGCCCCGGACCATCGGTTCGAGCGCGGCCATCCTCGTGTACCTACCAAAGTTTTCCCTGACCGCCGCGGGGTTTGCCCCGAGAGACCCCCCTCCCTCGCCCTCTGCTTGTGGTCAGACCAACACTCGAAGCGCCGAAACCCTGTGTTTTCCGGCGTCCTCACGATATTTGCGTGCACGTGGACACTTCCCGTGTGGTTCCGCTCGGCTTATGTCGGGCAGCCGTGGTACTTATGCCGCCGCTGCGGCGGGTGTGGTGAAAGGAGGACGCGTGCAGGAGACGGCCAAGCTCACGCTCAAGAATGATGGACAGGAGCAGACGATCGAGCTTCCGATCGTGACCGGGACGGAGAACGAGAAGGGCATCGACATCTCGACGCTCCGCGCAAAGACCGGCTACGTGGTGCTCGACCCGGCGTTCGTGAACACCGCGTCCACGTCGAGCTCGATCTGTTTCATCGACGGGGAGCAGGGCATCCTGCGGTATCGGGGCATTCCGATCGAGCAGCTCGGTGAGAAGTCCACGTTCGTGGAGGTCGCTTACCTCCTGATCTACGGCACGCTGCCCAGCCGCGCGGAACTGTCGCGCTTCTCCACGCTGCTCACGCGGCACTCGTTGATCCACGAGGACATGAAGCACTTCTACGAGGGGTATCCCTCGACGGCGCACCCGATGGCGATCCTGTCGTCGATGGTGTGTTCGCTCTCGAGCTTCTATCCCGAGGCGATCGACGCGGACAACCGCGAGCAGGTCGACATCACGATCGCGCGTCTTCTCTCGAAGGTCCGCACGATCGCGGCCTTCTCGTACAAGAAGTCGATCGGCCAGCCCTTCGTCTACCCGCAGAACTCGCTCTCGTACTGTGCGAACTTCCTCAACATGATGTTCTCGGTCCCGGCGGAGCCGTACGAGATCGACGAGGACATCGTGAAGGTCCTGAACCTCCTGCTCATCCTGCACGCCGACCACGAGCAAAACTGTTCGACGTCGACGGTGCGGCTCGTGGGCAGCGCGAAGGCGAACCTCTTCGCCTCGATCGCGGCGGGCATCTGTGCCCTCTGGGGCCCGCTGCACGGCGGCGCCAACCAGGAGGTCGTCGAGATGCTCGAGGAGATCCGCAAGGACGGCGGCGACGTCTCGAAGTTCGTCAAGCTCGCGAAGGACAAGAGCTCGGGCTTCCGGCTCATGGGCTTCGGCCATCGCGTGTACAAGAACTACGACCCGCGCGCGAAGCTCATCAAGGTCGCGGCGGACAAGGTCCTCGCCAAGCTCGGCATCAAGGACCCGCTGCTCGACATCGCGCGCAAGCTCGAAGAGGCGGCGCTCAGCGACCCGTACTTCGTGGAGCGCAAGCTCTATCCGAACGTCGACTTCTACAGCGGCATCATCTACCGGGCCCTCGGCTTCCCCACGAACATGTTCACCGTCATGTTCGCGCTCGGTCGCCTGCCCGGCTGGATCGCGCACTGGAAAGAGCAGAACGAGAACGCCTCGACGAAGATCGGCCGCCCGCGCCAGATCTACACCGGCGAGGTCGAGCGCAACTACATCTCCCTCGAAGAGCGCAGCTGAAGCGCCACGCGCATGTGTGGGGGGAGGGCCGCCTCCCCCCGCGCGCCCTCCCCTCCCCGCATCCTCGTGAACGCTAGTTGATGATCGAGCTGCCGAAGCTCGGCACGGGCTCGTCCATCCGATCGATCGCGGCCTTCATCCCTGCCCACGCGTTGCGGAGGGCGTCGGCCGACATGCGCACCGTCACGCCGTTCTGAAGCATGGTGACGTGGACCGTGCCGCACGTGCACCGCGTCACGCGCACGGCGCTGTTCGACGCGAGCTCGGTGTGCTCTCCGCACTGCTTGTTGCCAGCCATCGACGAAAATCCTCCGTCCGGCGACAATAGCAGCTAGGCGCCCTGTGCGCGCCTCCCCGCGCGCGCTTCCCGCGGGAAAGGGCGGGGGGTGGGGCAGCAGGGCCCGGATGGCCGACGACTTGCTTTCGTGTAGCGTCCATAGCGTCCCCTTTTTCTGCCCCCCGGGAGGAGAACCCATGTCTGCATTCCGATCGCTCGTCTTGATGGCGCTCGCCGCCCCCCTCTTTTTTGCCTGCTCCAGCGAACCGAACCCCCCCCCGACAACGGGGGCAGACCCGGCACATATCGACCCACCTCCGCAGGGTCAGGGCTTCCAGATCGAGACGGAGACCTTCGAGGTCCCTGCCGGCGTCGAGAAGCAGGACTGTTACTTCTTCCGCGTCCGTGACCTCGCGGCCGCGAACGGCCTCGATCCCGAGAGCCCCGTCTACGTGAACCGCGTGCAGATCGCCCAGAAAGAGGGCTCGCACCACATGAACGTCTTCCGCGTCCGCACGATCACGGGCCTCGATCCGGCGAACGGCGCGATCCAGGAGGGCAAGGACAACGTCGGCGAGTGCTTCAAGAGCTCGAACTGGGCCGACTGGCCGCTCGTCGCGAACTCGCAGATCGACGGCCAGCTCGACTGGACCTTCCCCGAGGGCGTCGCCAACGAGTTCATGCCCGACGAGTGGCTCATGCTCCAGACGCACTACGTCAACGCCTCGACGCAGGGCACGCCCTCGGGCGAGGGCAAGGTCAACGTGAACTTCTGGACGATCCCGAAGGACAAGGTCAAGGCGCAGCTCGGCACGCTCTTCGCGACGAAGCAGTCGATCCGCGTCTGCGCCTCGAACCCGACGCCCTCGTTCGACGGCTCCTGCCAGTTCAACAGCGACAAGCCCGTCCGCATCATCGGCGCGAACGGCCACTTCCACAGCCGCGGCAAGCAGTTCGACATGTTCGCGTGGGACGGCGTGAGCATCGAGCAGCCGCCGATGGATCAGCGCTTCTACTCCTCGCAGGCCTGGGACGAGCCGCCGATGCTCACCTCTCCCGAGCTCGACCGCGAGGTCCCCGCGGGCGGCGGCGTGTTCTACTCGTGCTCGTACCAGTGGCAGATGCCCGAGGCCTCGGTCGGCTGTGACGGCTTGAACGCGCTCGACAAGCAGGGCGCGGATGACTGCTGCTACACGTTCGGCCCGATCGTCGAGGCCAACGAGCACTGCAACATCTTCGTCTACTACTACCCGAAGTCCGACGACATCAACTGCTTCTAGCCGTGGACAAACCCTGGCTCGCCCTCGTGCTCGCGCTCGCCGCTTGCAGCTCTCCCTCGCAGCCGCCGCCGGAGCCGGACGCCGGCCCGATCGGGGGCTGCAAGCTCGCGTATCTCGGGGACCCTTCGGCCGAGCCGAGCATGGAAGTGATCGCGCTCGGCCCCGGGGGCGAGCTCCAGCCGATCAGCGAAGGATCGAGCATCTCGCTCATCTTCCCGCCGCAGGGCGGCCGCGTCGTCTTCGCGGGCGTGCGGGTGACGAACGTCGACCCGTGCGCCGTGCGCGTCGCGGGCGCCTTGCGCGACCTGACGACGAAGCAAGTTCGTCTGGACACACGCATCATCAACCTCGAGCCCACGGACGACGGCTACGGGCGCAGCGCGCCGACGGACATCTCCACGTTCTCGAACATCGCGGCGTGCCCGAACCAGTGGGCCGAGGACGACCTCTTCGACAAACCCTACGAGCTCACGGTCACGCTCACGGATCGCGACGGCAAGAAGATCACGAAGATCATGACCGTGACTCCGCGCTGCGACGAACCCGGCTACGAAGCCGAGTGCCTCTGCATGTGCGCCGGCGACTACGTCCTCGGCATGCAGTGCGATCCGGACGCCGGCCCCCTCGATCCGGACCTCGACGCGGGCGCGGACGTGAATTCTTCGGACGCCTCCGGAGGATCGCCGTGAAGCGCCTTCGCCTCGCGCTCGTGCTCACGCTCGCGGCGCTCGCGACCGGCTGCTCCGATCCGCCGCCGGATCCGCCGCCTTCCTCGGAAACACCCGCGTGGCAAGTCGCGCTCGACGGAGGCGACCTCGATCGCGCGGTGCTCAGCGTGTGGGGCAGCGGCCCGAAGGACGTCTTCGCCGTCGGCGGCCCGCTCGGAAACGGCAAGGAGTCGCTCGTGGTCCACTTCGACGGCGCCTCCTTCCGCGAGCTCCATCCGGGTGGCGACCAGACGTACTGGTGGGTCTCGGGCTCCGGCCCGGACGACGTCTGGATGGTCGGCGAGGAGGGCCGCATCACCCACTGGGACGGCGCGACCTTCACGGAGCACGTTTCCGGCACCACGGCGACGCTCTGGGGCGTCTGGGCGGCCTCGAAGACGGACGCCTGGGCCGTCGGCGGCACGCCCGAGGGCGGCGCCGACGCCCCGAACGACGTCGTCCTGCGCTGGGACGGGAACACCTGGACGCCGGTGACCTTGCCCGACATGCCGCTCGGACGCGCGCACTACAAGGTCTGGGGCACGAGCTCGGACGACCTTTACGTGGTCGGCGAGTACGGCACGATCTGGCATAAGAAAGGCGCGGATTGGGCCCTCGAATCGAACCCGCCCCTTGCCAGTGGCACACTCTTCACGGTGGCTGGCTGCGGCCCGAACGAGGTCTACGCCGTCGGCACGTTCGACGTCCTCCGCTCGGACGGCGCCACCTGGCAGAAGCTCGACGTCGCGCTCACGAACGGCGTGAACGGCGTGTCTTGCAACGCGCCCGGCGAGGTGGTCGTCGTGGGCTTCGGTGGCTCGAAGCAGCGCCTCGACGCGGGCGTCTGGGTGGACGAGTTCGAAGTGCCACCTTATGCCGATCTGCACGCGGCCTGGGCCGATGGCACTGGCACGTACTGGGCCGTTGGAGGCAACTTCGTGACGAGCAGCATGCCGGGCGCGGCGCGCGAGGGCATCGTGGCGCGGTACGGCCCGGGCAGGATCGCCAGTCAAATCACTCCGTGAGCTCGACCTGGTCGGACGCGTGACCGCCGGTATGACAGCGTCGCCCGAGGCGACGTGAACGGTGGAGCTCGACCGTTTCGAAATCCTCGGCGGATCGTCGAACGCAGGACGTACCCTCGCGAGTGGTCGTCCCCTTGCACCGGGGGCGCCGCGATCGAGGGACCCCTCGTCCACACAGGAGAACGAACTCATGCGTACTTCCCTTGCCCCGATCTTCGCCGCCGCCGCGCTCGCCGCCGCCACGACCTTCGGCTTTGCTTCCTCGGCCGACGCAAAAACCATCAGCGCTTGCGGCGGCATCGAGCTCGCCGCCAACGCCAAGTGCGAGATGCGCGTCGAAGGCGGCTGCACCGCTGCCTGCGAGCCCGTGAGCTTCCAGGTCCAGTGCGCCGCCGACCTCTACGTCGGCTGCAGCGGCCAGTGCAACGCGAACATCAGCGCCTCGTGCAGCGCGAGCTGCTCGGCGAGCTGCGAGGCCGAGTGCAACGTCGACCCCGGCAGCTTCGAGTGCGGCGCCTCCTGCCGCGCCGACTGCGGCGCGAGCTGTGACGCCTCCTGCGCCGCCGATCCGGACAGCGCCCGCTGCCGCGCCTCCTGCGAGGCCACGTGCGGCGGCGAGTGCGACGCGCGCTGCGAGGCCACGCCGCCCAGCGCGGACTGCAAGGCGCAGTGCTCCGCGTGCTGCACCGGCTCCTGCGACGCGCAGGCCAACATCGACTGCCAGATCGACTGCCAGGCCAAGGGCTTCATCGACTGCGAGGCCGAGCTCAAGGGCGGCTGCGAGGTCGCCTGCTCGCGGCCCGAGGGCGCGCTCTTCTGCGACGGCCAGTACGTCGACGTCGGCGAGCAGATCGACAACTGCGTCGCGCAGCTCGAGAGCCTGCTCGAGATCAAGGTCGAGGGCTACGCGCGCGGCGACGCGAATTGCAGCGGCGGCCGCTGCACCGCCTCGGGCGAGGCGGGCGTCTCCTGCGCGCAGAGCGCCGGCAACACGTCCGGCAGCGCGGCCGGCATCCTCGGCGCCATCGCGGCCTTCGGCCTCGCGCTCGGCCGCCGCAAGAACCAGAAGAAGTAGTCGCCGGACGCGGGGCTTGGGGCTTCGCTCGGCTCGTCCGAGCAAAGCCCCCAAGCGTCGACCGGGGCCTTGCGATAGAGTCCCCCCGCCGATGCCCGCGAGCTCGAGAAGAACCTTCCTCCTCGCGGCGGCGCTCGTCTCGGCCTGCGTCGCACAGACGCCCGCGCCGCGCGACGACGCCGCGCCTCCTGCCCTCCCCGTGACGTCCGCCGCGCCGAGCGCCTCCACGAGCGCGCCCGCGGCCGTCGTCCCCGCGACCTCCGCCGCCGCGAGCGCGCCCGCGCCCGACCCTTACCCGGCACCGCCGCCGCCCGATCCGCCCGTCGCTCTTCGCCCGGGCGGCAAGCGCGCCGTGCAGGGCGAGGCCGGCCTCGTCACCTCCGTCGAGAAGAACGCCACGCGCATCGGCGTCAGCGTGCTGCGCCGCGGCGGCAACGCCGTCGACGCCGCGGTGGCCGTCGCCTACGCGCTCGCCGTCACGCATCCCTCGGCCGGAAACATCGGCGGCGGCGGCGTCATGACGATCCGCCTGAAGAGCGGCGAGACGCACTTCGTCGACTTCCGCGAGACCGCGCCCGCGGCCGGCGCGACGACCGAGAAGGTGCTCGCGATGCTCGACCACGACGGCGGCATCGGCCTGCGCTCGGCCGGCGTGCCGGGCACCGTCGCGGGTTTGTCCTTTGCGCTCGAACGGTTCGGCACGCGCCCGCTCGCGGAGCTCGTCGCGCCCGCCATCGAGCTCGCGAAGAAAGGACACGCGCTCGGCCCGCGGCAAGCGCTCACGCTCGCGTGGGCCTGGAACAAGCTCGAGCACGACCCCGCGGCCCGCGCGATCTGGGGCAAGGGGAAAAAACCGCTCGCCGAGGGCGAACGCGTGCGCCAGCCGGACCTCGCGCGCACGCTCGAGTCGATCGCGAAGGACGGCCCGCGCGCCTTCTACGAAGGTTTTTTCGCGCGCGCGATCGATGAATGGATGAAGAAGGGCGGCGGGTACATCACGGCCAAGGACATGGCCGACTACCGCGCGAAGCTGCGCGCGCCGCTGCGCTTCTCGTACCGAGGTTTTTCCGTGGAGACCGCGCCTCCGCCGTCGATGGGCGGCGTCGCGTTCGCGCAGATCATGCTCTCGCTCGAGCGCGCGCGCGCGCACGAGCAGAAGCCCGGCTCGGCCGACGCGCTCCACCTCTTCGTCGAGGCCGCGCGCCGCGCCTACGCCGATCGAAGGCTCGTCGCGGCCGATCCGGACTTCGGGCCGAAGGACCTCGACACGCAGCTAAAGGAGCTCCTCTCCGGCGTACACCTCGCGACCCGCAAGCCCGCGATCGACCCGACGCGCGCCACGCCCTCGGCCACGCTCGCCGCGGCGATGCCCGAGGCCGCGAAGGAGTCACCCGAGACCACGCACTTCTCGGTCGTCGACGCCGAGGGCAACGCCGTCGCTTGCACGTACACGCTCTCGGCCGGGTTCGGCGCGAAGGTCGTCGTGCCCGGCACGGGCGTCCTGCTCGGCAACGCCCTCGGCGGCTTCTCGAAGGACGGCCCGAACGTCGTCGCGCCGGGCAAACGCATGGCGACCTCGATGTCGCCGACGATCGTCACGCAGAACGGAAAGCTCGCGCTCGTGCTCGGCTCGCCGGGCGGCGACACGATCCCGAACACCGTGGCCCAGGTCTTCCGAAACCTCGTCGACTGGGGCATGACGATCGACGAGGCCATCGCGACCGGCCGCCTGCACCACCAGTTCCAGCCGGACAAACTGCGCGTGGAGAAGCAGCGCCCGCCGCCGCGCGAGGTGCTCGCCGAGCTCACGCGGCGCGGGCACACGATCGAGCCGAGCAACCTCACGCAAGGCGACGCGAACGACATCCTCGTCGACCCGCAGACGGGCTTTGCCTACGGCTTCGCCGATCCCCGCGAGGGAGGCACGGCCGAGGGGATTTCGCGTTCGGAGATGGAAAAGGCCAAGGACGCCCGTCCCTAACGAAGGCGCGGATCGTATTGATCGACGCCCGGGTCGTCCTCGTCGCGCTTCGGTCGGACGATCACGACGGGGCACGGCGCATTGCGCGCGATGCGATCGGCGAGCGGTCCGCCGAAAAGACGCTCCAGGCGGCTCGGCGGGTGGCTCGCCACGACGATGAGGTCGGCCCCGATTTCGTGCGCGAGGTTCACGATGGCCTTGTCCGGCCGTCCATCACGGTAATGCATGGCCATGAGCCGCGCTTGCCCGCCCGCGGAGCGATGTTCGAGCACCTTCAAAGGCGGCAGCTTCGCCTCGCTCGCGTGTGAGGTCGACACCCGCGGCGTCGCCACGTCCTTGATTCGCGGCGCCATGCCGCGCGCCCCGATCACCACCGCGTGAATCTCGGTCTCCTCGCCCCGGAGCTCCGCCAGATCAAAAGCGAACCGCCAGGCCCGACCGCCGGGCTCCGAGAGATCGAGCCCCACGAGCACGATGTACGGGTCCTTTTTGCGCTCCGCGGGCGGCATCACCCTGCGCACGGCCGAGTCCGGTGGGGGAGCCGAGACGGCGCGCAGCCTCGGCTGCGTCGTTTCTTCGCTGTCCGGGGCGGGTGAATCGGGGCCGGGCTCTACCGTGGACGGAGCGATTGCGACCATTGCCAGCGAATGTTTGGATCGCGTCGCGTGGTCGCAAGTCCCTTTCGCTGCTTCTTCGAGCGAAAGCATTCCGAAGCGACCGCGCGGCGCGGGCGGACGGGACCGGCCGCCGCGGGCGGGCGCGGGCGGCCTCAGCGCAGGAATACGAGCGCGAGGCCGACCGTGGCGGGAATGCGGGCGGTCAGACCGAACCCCAGCGTCACGTTCGGCCGCTCCCCGATCTTCGCATACGCGCCTTCGAGGTAAAGGCCAAGCCCGGCCTCGCCGTGCGCATACCCCATCGCGCCGCCGCTCGAGCTCGTCCCCGAGAACGTGGTCGCCTCGAACGCGCGGACCTCGGCCGTGACACGAGCGGCCATGCCAAACCCCATCCTGTCCGTCTCCGGCTCGTACCAGAGCCGCGGCTGGGCCCCGACGCCGATACGGGCGATTTGATCCACGACGGGAAAGACCGTCCCCTCGAAGAAGGCGCCGTGCCGGGAGGGCCCGGCGCCCGCCTCGAACGTGTAGCCCACGCCGACGTCCGCGCGCCGCTTCTGCCAGTCACGCATGAGCTGGAGCGGTTTCACGCCCACGTCGACGTGCCCCATTCCGGGGCCCGTCTGCTCGGTGCTCGACGCCCCATAACGAACACCGCCGCCCCCGGAGATGGCGACCGGCGGCGTCGCGAAGGGGAAGGCGATGCACGCGGGGAGCGCGCTCGTGAGCGCGAGAAGACAAAACGTCGAAATGCCCCGGCGCATGCCCCCCCTTTGGCTCAAAACACCCCGCGCACCATGACCGAGCTCGGCCCGATGAAGACCTCGGGCATGTACGTCACCTCGAGCTTGCGCTGGATCTTCTGATTGCCGATGACGCCGAGCGCGATGCCGCCGCCGAACATCACGGTGCCCACGCCGAGCGTCCCCCAGCCATCAAGCGCTCGGCCTTTCGAAAATCCGACCATGCCCACGCCCACGAGCCCCACGATTCCACCGACGACACCGAGGACGACCCCGCCGGCGAGCATGCCCGTGCTGCGGCGGACCGTGGCGATCCGGTATTTGGGTTTGTCCCCCTGCCCCGGCACGATCTGCGGTTGCGTGACCTCCGCGGGCGGCGGCGGCGGCACGTCCGTCGCGTCGAGCGTGACCTCGTCCGTGTGCTTCTCCTTCGATTCGACCGCCGCCTCTTTGAGCACGTCGTTCCCGCGCCGGAGCGTCACCACGTGTTTGCCCGGGTCGACCGGCAGCGGCACGCCGAACGTGACGGGGTCGAGCTTCACCTCGTCGCGATACACCCCGAGCCCCTCGACGCTGCCCTTCACCTGCACCGTCAAGTGCGGCAGGCGCGGATCGAGCTCCTTTTGCCGGCGCGTGGCGAGGTCCTCCCGGGGTTTGTCGCCCTCGCGCTTGGCCTGATCCCGCGCCTCGCCCCACAGGGCCCACGCACGTGCGAGCTGGCCCTGTTTTTCGACACAATCGGCCCAGTTCAGCTTCGTGCCGATGGCCGGATCGAGCTTGTAGCTCCCCTCGAATTTCGGGCAGGCCTCGGCGTAGTTTTTCTTTTCCATGAGGCCCTTGGCCACCCGGAAAAGCGCCTCGGCCGCGGCCGGATCATTGGCGAACGCCGGCGTGGCGCAAAACGAGAGCGTCGCGAAGGCAAGGACCGGGGCGACGAAACGAAAAGAGCGACGCCGCTCGAAGTCAGCGGCGACCGGACATGAGGTCGTCATCGTTCGGCTTCTTTTTGGTGGTTACGGTCGGCACCGGCTTCGTGCGGCCCGGGCCGGGGGGCAAGGGGGGCGCGGCGGGCTTCGCGGAGACCGCGGGCAGCGCGGCCGCGGGTTCGACCGACACGGCCGCGGCAGGCTCGACCTTCGCCGGCGGATCGACGGCCACGGGGGCCTTCGGGGTCGGCGTGGGCAGGGGCAAAGGCGCAGCCTCGGCGGCGGCCGCCTCGGGTTTCGGATCTTTGCCGTCGTTCTTCGAGCCAAACATCACCGCGGCACCGACGATACCGATCAGCGCAATGGCGATCGCCGCGAAGATAGGGGCCTTGTTGCTCGACGCATTCGGCTGGCTCCCGGTTTGGGCCACCGGAACGGCCGTCGACGCGGCGAGCACGGTCGCGCCCATGGCCGTCTGCGGCGAGATGGCGTCCCCGCCCATCGGGGTCAGGGCCCTCGGATTCTCGGGCTGCGGCGTGCTCGCGAAGGCGGGACGCGCGGCCCCCTCGCTCTGCGCGATCGGCGCGCCGGCGACCGTGTTCTTCGGCGCCCCCTCGGCCGCGCGCGCCTGCTCCAGGATCTCCGTCACTTCGAGCACGAGCGCGGGCCCCTCGACGACGCCGAGCGCGGCCGCGAGCTCCGTGATCGTCTCGCCGGCCGTACGGAAACGCTGGGAGGCGTCGCGGCTGCAGCAACGCAGAAACCACGCGTCGAACGCCGCGCCGAAGGGGCTGCCTTTCTGCGACGGCGGCGGGATCGGGTCGACCACGATCTGCACGACGAGGTCGCTGATCGTCTCGGCCTGCCAGTAATCGAAGCCGAGGAGCAGCCGCGCCGCGATGAGGCCGATGGCCCAGACATCGGTATGAGGTCCAATGAGGTGCGCCTGGGCCCGCGCCTGCTCCGGCGCCATGTAGAGCGGCGTGCCGAACACGGCGCCGGTCTTCGTCTTCGAGTGCGCGCCCATCGCGCTCGACGCGGCGCCCGTGAGCTTCGCGATGCCGAAGTCGAGCAGTTTTACGCACGGCGTGCCGTCCTCACGCACCGTGAGGAAGATGTTCTCGGGCTTGAGATCGCGGTGCACGATCCCGATCGCGTGGGCCTTGTCGAGCGCGCGCGCGGCCTGCCGCAGGTAGAGCACGACCTCCTTCGGGTGCAGCTTTTCGCGCGCTTCCGCCTCGCCGGAGAGGTCTTTCCCGCGGAGGAACTCCATGACCAGGAACGGCGCGCCGTTCAGTTCGGGCGCGACGTCGGCGTCGGTGACGCGCACGATGTGGTCGCTGTCGATGCGCGCCGGCGCGCGCGCCTCGGTGCGGAACCGCTCGATCGTGCTCGGATCGGAGAGCGTCTCGTTGTGCAGCACCTTGAGCGCGAGGCGCTCGTCGGTGTGGACGTGCTGCACGAGATACACGGCCCCCACGCCGCCTTCGCCGAGCTGCTTGACGATGCGGTAGCGGCCAGCGATCACGAGGCCGGGCTGGATCTTCTCGGTGCTCATGGAGCGATGGCCCCCTGAAAAGTACAAGCCGAGCCTAGCACGGCCCGGCCGAGCCCGTCGCCTTTCCTGCCGCGCCGCTCGGGCCCGGCCCGCTTGACGGCGCGCGCGACTTCTCCCAGCTTTCGCGGCGAATGATCCCGCGATACACCCCGCCCGCGTTCGCCGCGCTCTGGTCGTCCGAGACTCGTTACGCCGTGTGGCTCGACGTCGAGCTCGCCGCCTGCGAGGCGATGGAGGCCGAAGGTCTCGTGCCCGTCGGCGTGGCCCGAGCGCTTCGTGACAAAAATCTCGCGCTCGATCCGGCGCGCATCGAGGAGATCGAGCGCACGGTCAAGCACGACGTCATCGCGTTCCTCACGCACGTCGAGGAGCTCGCGGGGCCCGACGCGCGGTGGCTCCACCGCGGCATGACGTCGAGCGACGTGCTCGACACGAGCCTCGCCGTGCTGCTCGTCCGCGCCGGCGATCTCTTGCTCGAGCGGCTCGACGGCCTCGTCGTCGCGCTCTCGCGCCGCGCCGACGAGCATCGCCGCACGCCCATGATCGGCAGGAGCCACGGCATGCACGCCGAGCCCATCACCTTCGGCCTCGCGCTCGCGGGCCACCTCGCCGAGATGAAGCGCGGCCGCGCGCGCCTGCGCGAAGCGCGCAGCGAGATCGCGGTCGGCAAGATCTCCGGCGCGGTCGGCACCTACGCGCACCTCTCGCCGAAGATCGAAGCTGAGGCCCTCGCCGCGCTCGGCTTGCGCCCCGAGACCGTGGCCACGCAGGTCGTCCCGCGGGACCGTCACGCCGCGTTCTTCAACGCGCTCGCGCTCGTCGCCGCGGGCATCGAACGCCTCGCGACGAACGTGCGGCACTGGCAACGCACCGAGGTCGCCGAGGCCGAGGAAGCCTTCACCAAGGGGCAAAAGGGCTCCTCCGCGATGCCCCACAAACGAAACCCCATCCTCAGCGAGAACCTCTGCGGCCTCGCGCGCATCGTGCGCGCCGCGGCGATCCCCGCGCTCGAAGACGTCGTCCTCTGGCACGAGCGCGACATCTCGCACTCCTCGGTCGAGCGCATGATCGCGCCCGACGCGACGACCACGCTCGGCTTCATGCTGGAGCGCACGACCTCGCTCGTCGAAGGCCTCGTCGTGCGCGAGGACAACCTCCGGAAGAACCTCTCGCTCTCGGGCGGGCTCTTCTTCAGCGAGGGCGTGCTGCTCGCGCTCGTCTCCTACGGCCTCCCGCGACAGGAGGCGTACGTGCTCGTGCAGCGCAACGCGATGAAGGCGCTCGCCGGCGAGGGCACGTTCCGCGACCTGCTCGCGGCCGATCCGGACGTGAACGCGCGCCTGTCGTCGGCCGAGCTCGATCGGTGCTTCGATCTCGACCACGCGCTCTCGCATGTCTCCGGCATCGTCGACCGCGCGATCGCGGCGCCCTGACGGGGCTGTCCGGGCCCCCTCGCCGGTGAATCTCACGGATATTCGATCGGCGTCCCGTCGGCGTCGTTGACGTTACCGACAACGGTCGGATTCGGATCGTCGATCGTCCACGGCCCGTACCCCCAGTCGCCCTTGAAGCGGTTGCGCAGGACCTTGATCCCGGTCGGCATGTCTCCCCGCAGGTTGAGCGAATAGCCGCCGCCGGAGAGCCAGTTGCACTCGATCAGGAGATCCGTCGTATCTCCGCTCTCGTCGCCGGTCTGGACGCAGGCGTTGCTCGCACCCTCGATCCGGTTGTGGCGGAGATGGACGTTCAGCCCATGGGTCGACTGGACGCCGTCGTTGTGCTGGTCCGGATAGTTGCCGAGGTCGTGAATCCACGAATCCTCGATCAGCACGTTCTCGTCCGCCTTGAAGCCGTCGGCGCCGCCGTGGACGTTCACCCGGCGCGCGGTGTAGTTCGAGAACGACAGCCCGGCGGTGACGTCTGCGCTCGTCCCGATGATCTCGGTGTCCTCGACGACGAGACCCTTGTTGTCGTTGTCGAAGTAGCGAATCGGGTAATAGTCGCCGCTCGTGATCCGACATCGCCGGATCGTCACGTCGTCGGCGAGGATCTGGACCTCGCCCTGGATGTCGAGGTCCTCGACGATCGCGCCGTTGGTCGTCACCTGGATCGATCCGCTCGGGGTGAGGATCGTCCCCTTGGGGACGCCGGTATTGTCGGGTCCGGGTTGATTCGCCCAGCACGGGTCGCCCGCGTCACCGCCTCCGGCGCCGTCGGTTTCCGCGTCGCCGACGCCACCGTCGACAGGGGTCATCGGGTCGGTGCTCGTGCCGCACCCGATGAGCAGAAAAACGAGGGCGAGGAGGAGATCCTTTTTCATTTCGTGATTGTATGCGAAGCGGAAGCGAAAAGGAACAGCGGTCGACGTGGGGTCGAGGCGCTCCTACCGATAAGGCGATCCCATCCCGACCCGCAGATCACACTGGAATAGCTCGTAATGCACCGTGACGGCGAGCGCCCGTCCCGCCTCGAAATGCACGTACACGCCGGGCCACGAGCACACCCAGGACTCGTGGAGCGTGCGCACCACGAGCGCCACGGCTGGAAACCCGGCGCGGCGGTCGAATCGCACGCAGACGACCCGTTCGGCGCCAGCCGCGAGCCATTCGAGGCAGCCGTGCATCTCCCGCGGCGAAAGCCGGTCCTGGCGGAGCCATGTTTCGAAGTCGACCGCTTCGCCCTTCCCTTCGAGCGCCTGCCGAAAGGCAAAGCTACGGTCTGGCTCGACGAACGCCTCGGCGAGGCGCGCCGCGTGCTCCTCGGTGGCCCGCGGCCCGAGCGTGCGCAGATCGACCCGCAAGGAACGCAGGCGCGCGAGTTGCTCCCGGAACGTATCGCGGAGGACGCGTTCGTCGGGACGCACGCGGCCCCTCAGGCGTCCATTTTCTCGTAGTGAGCGTGCCAGCGCTGGATCTCGTCGAGCACCGCCTTCCCCACGCGGGTCGGCTTTCCGTTTTCGAGGATCACCTCAGCGCCCTCCGCGTTGATCTGCCGGATGCGCGCGAATCGCTCCGAGAATCCCGGCGCCTTCGCGAGCGGATGGCCCGCCTCGATCATGCGCTCGTAGAGCCGCGCGACGGGCAAGAACGCGTGGACCGCGAGCAGGACGCCGTGGAGCGGCCGCGGATCGGGCCGCACAGGCGACGTGTAGAGCGGAGAGAACGCATTTTCGAGCACGGGATCGATCTCGAAGAGCGCGTTGATCTTGTTGTGCGAAAACTCGTGAATCACCGCCTCCGCCATCGTCATGAGGCTCGGATGCAGGGACATGTAGATCGTCCCGATCGCCTCCTGGTACGACGCGGAGAGGTGTTTCTCGTCGTGGTATCCGACGGGTACGATCTGCTGCACGAAAAGCTCGATCTCGCCCCGCAGATCCGGCAGGTGTTCCCGCACGAGGCCGAGCGCCTCGGAGAGCGGGCGCGTCCATTCCGTCACGCTCTTGCCGCCGAGGTCGATCGCATTGCCCTCCTTGTCGGGGTGCGCCTCGACCATGGCGAGCGGATTCGTGTCCACGAGCGCGAGCACCGTACCCCCGTCGATCGGGAAGAACGGCCGCGATACGGTCACGCCCGCGCGCGTCTCGGAATACCCCGGCGGCTGCGCTTCCAGCGCCTGAAGGCTCAGCGCCTTGACGCCGTCCGCGCGCTCGATGCCGATCTTTCCCTCGTTCTCGAACACGACGGCGCGCGTATCCTCGGGCAAACCGATCGAAATGCACGCCGTGGTGGAAACGAGCTGCTTCGGAGGCGCTTTCTGTCGAATGGCCCGCGGGAGCGCGGAGGCGCGCGCGAGGTGCAAGAGGAAAACCCCGATGAGCTCGCGCAGCAGCGCCTCGGAATCGGGCCGCGGCGCGCGCAGGCACCGGACGAGCGTCCCCATCGCCGTGCGGCGGAGGACGCTCGGGAGCGAGCCGGGGTTCTTCCGCGCGACCTCGCGCACGAGTGCCTGAAAGACGGCGAGATCGGCGCGCGCCTCGGCCGAGAGCGCGAGACCCTGCCCCACGCCGAGGAGCTCGGGCACGAGGCGACCGAGCGCGCGCGAGAGAACGCCTTTCGCGGTCTCCGAGCCCGCCGCGGGAATCGTGAGGTCCTCGGGAGGCTCGATCGGGCGCGTGGCGAGGGCGGGAGGCACGGCGCCATTGTGGGCAGAACGGCGCGAGGCGACAAGCAAGAATGCGCGCGGCGCGCTGCTTCATTCCGCCGCGGCGGCGTGGTAAGCCGAAGCGCATGGCCGGCTGGTCCATCGGGAAACATTGGGTACAGGTCGACGTCCGCGAGCCTTTCCTGACGATCTTCGTCGACGAGGAGAGGACGCGCGAAAATGAGATCCCGACGCACGCGCTCGGCGACTTTCCGCTGAAGATCGGCAAGCGGGGCGTGCTCCTCCGGCGCGTGCGGAACCTCGACGTCGCGCGGAGCGAGATCTGGATCGACGGCGTGAAGGTGCCGCCCTCGGAGGACCCGATCCCGCGGCGAAAACCGAAGAAGGACACGGTCTGCGAGGTGCACCCGGGCGGCAAGGGCGGCTATCGTGACCCAGGGGCGACGGCCGAGGCGAAGCGCGCCTGCGGAGTCTGCCGCGTCTCGCTGTGCGATTCGTGTGTCGCGGTCGACGACGTGCGCTGCAAGGCGTGTTTCGAGACGGCGACCACGGCGATGGTGAAGGCCGAGCGCGCATTACGCATCAAGGGTCCGCTGCTCGGCGTGGCGCTCGGCGCACTCGTGTTCGTCTTCGGGCTCGCGCTCGACATTGTTCGTATGGCGGCCATCGGCCTCGCGGCGATCGCCCTCGTGGGGGTCCGCGTGGGTATCGGGTACGCGAAGGAACGACAGGAAGCCAAAAACCGGCTGCCCCCTTGATTTCGCCCTCGGGCCTGCGTACGCACGTCCCGATCCGCAATTCGCGGGAGGAAACATGCGCTACAAGCTCTTGGGTCGAACGGGGATCAAGGTGTCGGAGCTGTGCCTGGGCACGATGAGCTTCGGCGACAGGTGGGGGTTCGGTGCGGACGAGGCGACGTCGATCGAGGTCGCGGCCGCGTACGCCGAGGCGGGGGGCAATTTCCTCGACACGGCGAACAAGTATCACGAGGGCCACACCGAGGAGATCTGCGGCAAGATCATCGCGCAGAACCGCGACCGCTGGGTGCTCGCGACGAAGTTCTCGCTCTCCACGGCGAACGGCGATCCGAACGCCTCGGGCAATTCGCGAAAAAACATGGTCCAGGCGGTCCACAAGAGCCTCGGGCGGCTCGGGACCGATTACATCGATCTGCTCTGGGTGCACGCGTGGGATTTCACGACGGGCGTGGAGGAGGTCATGCGGGGCCTCGACGACCTCGTCCGCGCGGGCAAGGTCCTCTCGATCGGCATCTCGGACGCGCCCGCGTGGGTCGTCTCGCAGGCGAACACGCTGGCGACGCTGCGGGGCCTCTCGCCGTTCGCGGCGCTGCAGATCGAATACAGCCTGATCGAGCGGACGGTGGAGCGGGAGCTCATCCCGATGGCCGAGGCGTTCGGCATCACGCTGACGCCCTGGGCGCCGCTCGGCGGCGGCGTGCTCACGGGCAAGTATTCACGCAGCGGCGGCGCGCCCGAGGACACGAAGCGCGCGGCGGGCAACGAGCAGCGCCTCTCGCCGAAAAACCTTTCCATCGCGAAGACCGTGGACGCGATCGCGGACGAGCTCGGCAAAACGTCGGCGCAGGTCGCGACGAACTGGGTGCGTCAGCGCGGGGCGAACGTCGTGCCCATCGTGGGCGCGCGCAAGACATCGCAGATCAAGGACGTCCTCGCCGGCCTCGATTTCACGCTCAATGACGACCAGCTCGGCCGCCTGAACGAGGTGAGCCGGATCGAGCTCGGCTTCCCGCACGATTTCCTGGGTAACCCCCGCCTTCGCGGCGTCATCTACGGCGATCGCGCAAACGACATCGACCTGCCGGACGTCACGCGCCCGCGCTGAACAAGCCTCGTCTCCTGCGAGGGCTACGCGATCCCGAGCCGTTCCAGCAGCGCCGCCGGGAGCGACGCGAAATCCGCGGACGTCCAGTCGGCGCCCGCGTCGCGCAGCTCCTCGGCGGTCGTCGCGGTGGTGATCCCGACCGCCACCATCCCCGCCGCCTTCGCGGCGCGCACGCCGTTCGCCGCATCCTCGAATACGACACACGCCGCTGGCGCGACGCCGAGGTCCTGCGCCGCGCGGAGGAAGATGTCGGGTGACGGCTTGCCGCGCGTCACCTCCTCGGCGCCCACCACGCGCTCGAAACGATCGCGGAGGCGGAGCCCATCGAGCACGAAATCGCGGTTGGCGAGCGGAGCCGCCGTCGCGATTGCGAGCCGCACGCCGCGGTGCCGCAGTTGTTCGAGGAAGGCATCGGCCCCGCGCGTGAGCGCGAGGTGCGGGCGGTACGCGGCGCGGTAGAGCCCCTCTTTCTCCTCGGCGAGCCGCGCGAGCTCGTCCGGCGGCACCGCCCGCCCGAGGAGCTCGGGAAAGATCTCCTCATTCTTCTTTCCCGCAAATTCACGCTGAAAGCGCTCGGCCTTGATCGGCACGCCGAGCCGCGCCGAGACGATCTCCCACGCACGATTGTGGAAGGCCATGTTGTCGACGAGCGTGCCATCCATGTCGAAGACGACAGCGCGGAGGACCTCGTTCATGCGTCACCCTAGCGCGGATCGCGGGTTGGTGGGCCCCGGCGGACGGTCATGGACGAGCTCCATGATGTCGTCCGTGCCGCCGGGCCGGCTCTGCGAAGATCGGTCGGAGCGGGAGGCCGGGGGGGCGTCTGTCAGCCTTGCCCTTCGGGCAATGCCGCAATCGGCGCGCGCTGCTTCTCCACGGACATGTCCGCCATGAAGATCGGCGGGCAATGCAGGGCCATGATGTCCGGGTTCGGCGGCGCGGTCTGCTTCGCCATCCGCAGCGCTTCGTCCATCGTCCGCGCCGTCTCCCAGCCGAGCAGCTGCGGGATGTATTCGTTGTCCGCGCCGACGACGATCACCCGGCCGAGGTGCTGCCGCCCCGCCTCGCCCCAGTACCACATGAAGAACGGGTGCGTCGGGTGATAGGCGTGGCCGTATCGATACATCTCGATGTAGGCCGGGTTCTTCGCGAACTTCGGCTCCCAGATCTTGTGCAGCTCCATCGCGTCGCGCGTCTCGGGCAGCACGCGGTGCACGAACTCGATGTACGGCGCGTGGTGCTCGTTGTCGAAGAGGTCCGTGCACGGATGCATGATGATCATCGTGCCGCCCTTCTTCACCATGGGCGCGTTGCGATACAGGTTGAAGAGATACCCGTTCGCCATCACCTGCACGAGCAGCGGGTTCAGGAACGAATTCACGTTGTACGGGCTGATGAACGGAATGCCCGTGATGAGAATGTCGCTCTGCCCCACGACCGGGACACAGTATTGCTCGAAGCTTCGCCGGAGCGTGTGCTCGTGCACGGCCTCGGTCTCGCCCGCGAACACGCCCGTCACGCCGAACGGCGAGGGCACGCGCTGGAAGATCGCCTGGCGCGCGGGCTGCGGCATCTTGTCGAGGGTGAACCGGAGCGCCTGGAGCGCGTTTCGTTCGGTCCGCGAGAGATCGTCCTCGTTTTTCGCGAGGAACTCGAGCGGCGTATCGAACATCCGGTTGTTGATCGTCGTCTCGATCGTGAAGACGTTGAGCTTCTTGTTCGCGAGCCGGCCCATGCGCACGACGCTCGTGTTGAGCGCCGACGATTTCGGGTCCATGTACGAATAACATTGCCGCATCACGCGCGGGTTGTGGTGCGCGCGCAGGCTGCGATAGCCGCACAGGCCCACGGCGACCGATTTGTGGCCGCCGTCCATGGGCACGAGGTTCAGGTTCACGTAGATGATGAGATCGCTCTCCACCGCGCGCCGGTTGAGCTCGACATCCTCGCCCTCCTCGGTCGTGCCGAGGTATTTCATGTTGGCGAGGTTCTCGGCGTCGTGGTTGTAGAGCTTCTTCGGCCAGAACGCGTTGAAGATCTTGTCACCGACGACGTGCCGGATCTCCCAGTCCTTCATGCGGCGGTGCACGCTCGTCGCGATGATGATCTCGATGTCGTCGACGCCGTAATCGGCGAGCAGGTCGAGCACGATCGTGAGCACGCGCTCGCGGATGTCCGGCCGCTTCATCGGCGGCAAGGGCAGCGAGATGTCGTCCATCGCGATCGTCACCTTCATCCCCGGCCGGAGCTTCGCGTAGAGCGGCTCGGAGTTGTACGGGTGGTTGATCGCGTACCGGATGGCCGCGTCCACGTCCTTCAAGGGCTTGAGCGGCGGCTTCGGGTAGATGACGCGGCTGCCCGTCGGCAGGTCGACCTCGACGAGCCGGTCGCCCGAGAAGAGGACGCGGGGTGCGCTGCGGCTGTCGATCGTCACGACACAGGGATGGCTCATGGCATTCTCGTATTCGGCGGCAATCCCGCCCGCTTCAGTCGACGTGGATGATGGGCCAGTGGTAGGCGTTCGCGAGCAGGGACAGCTTCCTGTCCGGGTTCACCGCGGCCGGGTGGCCGACGATGCTCAGCATGGGGACATCGGAGTAGCTGTCGGAGTAAGCGAAGCACTCGTCGAGGTCGTGACCGCGGCCTTTGGCGTGCTCGCGAATGAGCCGCGACTTCTCGGGGCCCGCGACCACGGGGCGCAGGAGCTTGCCCGTGGCGAAGCGGTCCTTGATCTCGAGGCGGTTCGCAATGACGTCCGTCGCGCCGAGGTGCTCGGCGAGCAGGCGCATCAGGAAGTCGAGCGCGCCCGAGACGAGCACCACGTCGTGCCCCTTGTCGAGGCTCGTCTGCACGAGGTCCCGCGCGCCGGGGTAGATGTTGGGCTTGATCACGCGCTCGAACGTCTCGACCGCGAGCCCCACGAGCCGGTCCTCGCTCATCCCGCCGTAGGACGTGAAGAGCAGCTCGTTGAAGATGCGTCGGTCCCGCGTCTCCGCCCACGCCAGCCACGGGGCCTTCACCAGCGCCCCGCCGAGCTTCGCGAGGCTGTGCAGCGGCGTGTTCTGGTTCAGGACGTAATAGAGCGTGGGGTGGACGAGGTTCGTGCGGATCAGCGTGCCGTCCACGTCGAAGTAGCTCGCTGCCATTTGCGTCCCGGAATCACCTCTGGAAGGCCTCTCGTCAAGTACAAGGTGGCGCGAAAGGAGCTTCGCGCCGGAACTTCTCGGTCCGCTCGGCCCTCTCCTCGTGCTTTCGCGACCCAGAAAGGAGCGTAATCCCACACGAGGGAGGCCCTTGACAGGCAGACCGAGTTGGCGGATGGGCGGCGCCGGAAGTGTTTGTCCGCCTACGCCGCCGACCCCGACAGCGCCTCGGCATAACGATCGTCCAATTCGATCCCACCCTCGGCCGCGCCGCGGTCCACTGGATTGATCCCGCAATACTGCACGCTCGCCAAATGCCGCCAGCGGCCGGCGCGCTCGCTTTCGTCGGGCAGGACCGGCGTCGTGCAGGGAAAGCAGCCGATCGTCCGAAAACCCATGGCGTGGAGCGGGTTCACGACGACGCCCGGATCGGCGGCGATGGCCCGGTCGAGCTCCTCGTTCGTCACGTGCGCGAGCGGGTGGACGCGGAGCGCGCCCATCGCGAGGTCGAGCCCCACCGAGCGCACCTTGCTGCGCGCCCCGCCCTCGCCCCGCCGCAGCGCCGAGACGAGCGCGTCGTAGCGGCCCCGCAGCGCGTGCAGCGGCGCCGTCTTGCGCAGGTCGCAGCAGCGCTCCTGGCCCTCCACGGAGAGGTACAAGAGCCCCTCCTCGGCCGTCTGCTCGGCGAACGTGCGCGCGGGCGAGAGCGTGATCACCCGGAGATTCGTGTGCGTCCGCGCGAGCTCGTCGCGCGCAGAGCGCGTCTGCTCGTGCAGGACGCCCGTGTCCACGAAGAGCACGTCGAAGTCGAGCCCGGCCTGGTCCGCGAGCCGGCAGAGCCACGTGCCGGCGCGCTGCATGCTCGTCAGGATCGCGGCCCTCCGGCCGAACGTTTGGTGCACGAAACGCAGGACATCGAGCGGCGCGGCGCCGGCGAGGCGCCCGTTCAGGGCCTCGAGGCCCGCTTCGGTGACGCGCATGTCCCTCGTGGTAGCAGAGCGCGGCTCGGCTGGCTGGCCTCCGGCGTGCAGAACCCGGTTGCCTTTCCGTTCCTCGTCGCCTAGAGGATCGCCGGATCGCATGCCCCCTTCTTCTCCCTCGCAAGGCCGCGCGCCGGGGCGGCTCGTCGATGACCTCGGGCGGCGCCGCTTCCTCTTCGTCACGGGCAAAGGAGGCGTGGGCAAGACGACGTTCTCCGCGGCCCTCGCGGTGGCGCTCGCGCGGGAAGGCAAGCGGGTCCTGGTCGCGCTCTGCAACACCAAGGAGCGGCTCTCGGCGATCCTCGGGACGAAGCCGATCGGCGACGAGATCATGCCCGTCGCCGAGGGCGTGTGGGCCGTGAACATCTCGCCCGAGAAGGCGCTCACCGAGTACGGGGAGATGGTCCTCAAGGTGCGCAGCGTGGCGCACGCCGTCTTCGACAACCGCTACACGAAGACCTTCTTCCGCGCGGTGCCGGGCCTCTACGAGTGGGCGATGCTCGGCAAGGCGTGGTTTCACACGACGGAGCTCGGCCCCGACGGACGGCCGCGCTTCGACGTGGTGCTGCTCGACGCGCCGGCGACGGGCCACGGCCTCGACATGATGCGCGTGCCGAAGGTCATCCTCGACGTCGTGCCGCCGGGCGTCTTGCGCCGCGACGCCGAGGAGGCGTGGGCGATGTTCCAGGACCCGACGCGGAGCGGGATCGTCGTCGTCACGCTGCCGGAGGAGATGCCGGCGCAGGAGACGATCGAGCTCGTCGACGCGATCAAGAAAGACCTCACGCTGCCCGTCCTGCGCCTCGTGGTGAACGCGGTCCTCGCGCCGCTCTTCTCGCCCGAGGAGCGGGATCGGCTCGCGCGGGAGGCGTCCTTGCTCGAGATCGACGCGCCGAACCGGACGGATGGGACGGCAGAGAGCGCGCTCGTGGCGGGGGCGCGGCGCGCGGTGCGGGAGAAGGTGCAGGCCGAGAGCCTGGAGCGCCTCGCGAAGGAGATCGACCTGCCGCAGATCAACCTGCCGCACCTCTTCGACGAGGCCTCGACGGTGGAGGGGACGAAGATCCTCGCGAAGCTGCTCTAGCCGCTCACCCCTTCCATTCCAGGCGCTTTCCCGTCGCCGACGACTCCGCGAGGCCATCGAGCAGCCGGTAGAGCTTCCAGGCATCCCGGAACGTCGGGACGACCTCGGTCCCTTCCGCGAGATCCTTCGCCAGCGCCGTGTAGAGAAGCGCCGTTTGATAGGCGTCGTCGTTCAGATCCCCCTGGGCGGGCGATCGATATCGCTCGGGGATCGGCAGCGGCTCGAGCGGCTGGCCGTCGCCGCGCGCGCCGGAGACGGTGAAATCGGGGGACCAACGCAGGTCGCCCTCGGTCCCCGTGAAGGTCGCCCAGATCTCGCCGCCATTGCGCTTGCCGACTTCGATGTGCGCGGACAGCACCGCGCCGTTCTGCAGCGTCCCGCTGAGGAGCACCTGGTCCGGCACGGTGATGGGCAACGTCTCGCCCGTCTCGATGACCGTCGCCTGGTCGAACTGGCGCGCGACCACCGCGGAGACGCTCTTCACGTCGCCCACCGCGGCGAACACCGTATCGAGGTAATGCGCGGCCATGATCGACAGCGCGTTCGCGCCGTTCTTCGCGTCGGTCGTGTACGCGAGGGCCTCGGGGACCCGCGGGCCGAGGTGCGGCACCGAAATATGGAGCGTGACCGAGCGGAGCTTGCCGATGTACCCCTCGGCCAGCAAATCACGCAGGTAACGCACACCCGGGGCAAAGCGCCGCTGCACGCCGATGAACGTACGGACGCCCGCGGACTCCGCGAGGCGCGCGAGCTCTTCGGTCTCGGCCAGGGAGACGCCGAGCGGCCATTCGGAGAAGACGTGCTTCTTCGCGACAATGGCGGGGCGCACGATCCCCGCGTGCAACGGCGCGCGGACGGAGACGACCACGAGATCCACCTCCGGGTGCTCGATCAGGCGCTCGGCGCGGTCGAAGGCGTGGGGCACCCCGAAGCGGCGCGCGGCCTCGTCCGCGCTCGCTTGCCGGCTGGTGCTCACGGCGGTGATCTCGAAAGCGGATGACGCTTGGAGCGCGGGCAGGTGCGCGTGGGATGCCCAGCCCCGGTCCGGGTTTGCCCCGACGATACCCACGCGGATCTTCTTCGACGTCCCCGTCTTGCTCATGATCTCTCCATCCCTTCTTTCGGGCGCACCCGTGCCCGGGGACCGAGCGCTCGTCCGCCCCCTCTCGCATCGAATGGCCTGCGAAGGACCGTAATCCCAAAGCTGCGGACGATCATTGGCGCCACGTCCGTTTTTGTGGTTCGATCGTCCGCCACGGAGGGACGATGGACGTTCTCGCGGACGTGCTGCGCGGGCTTCACCTGCGGACGAAGGTGTACGGACGGCTGGAGATGCGAGCGCCGTGGGGCATGCGCGTCGACAAGCCCGGGCACGCTCTGTTTTATGCGGTCTCGCGCGGGAGCTGCCTGCTCGAGGTCGACGGCGCGCGCATCCCGCTCTCGGGAGGGGATTTTGTGTTTCTTCTCGGCGGATGCTCCCACGTCCTCCGGGATGCTCCGGGGACGCGGCCCACGCCGGTCGCCGAGATCTATGCGATACGCGGCGGGCGTTGTGGCGGGCTCGTGCATCATGGCGGCGCGGGCGCGCCGACCACGCTCGTCTCCGGCTGCTTCCTCTTCGAAGGCACGTCGCTCGACCCGCTGATCGCGAGCTTGCCGCCGCTGATCCACGTCAAGGGCGACGGGGGCGTCGCCGCGCGGTGGCTCGAATCCACGTTGCAATTCGTGGCCTCGGAGATGGAGGCGGAACAACCCGGCTACGAGACGGTGGCGAGCCGGCTCTCGGAGGTCTTGTTCGTCCAGGCGCTACGAACGCACGTGGCGTCCTTGCCCGTCGAACAAGCGAGCTGGCTGCGCGCTCTGACCGACGCGCAGATCGGCGTCGTGCTGCAACGCCTGCACGAGAACCCGGAGAAACCCTGGACGGTCGAGAGCCTCGCGCATCTGGCGAGCATGTCGCGCTCGGTGTTCGCGGCGCGCTTCAAGGCCGTCGTCGGCGAGGGGCCGCTGACCTACCTGACGCGCTGGCGCATGCACAGGGCCGCAGAGCTCATGGCGGGCGGCGACAGGTCCACGAGCGCCATCGCGCAGGCGGTCGGCTACGAGACCGACAGCGCCTTCGTAAAAGCCTTCAAGCGACACCTCGGCGAGACCCCAGGCGCCTTCCGACGTCGGCTCAAGGAGCGCGAAGCGGACGTGGTGCCCGCTGCGGGACCGAGGTGACGATCTCGCGATAAGGAAAGACCCCTCAGGGCACGCAGGTCATCATGCCGCCGTGGCAGGTGTTGCTCAGGCATTCATCGTTCTGCGCACACGGCTGCCCGTTCTTGAGCTTGCAGACGCCAGCGCCGTCGCAGGCGCTCGTGATCGCGCAGCCCCCTCCCTGATCTTCCTCCTGCGCGGGCAGGCTCGTGCAAGTGCCGAGGCTGCTCGGCCGAGCGCACGACACGCAGATGCCGTCGCAGGCCACATCGCAGCACACGCCGTCGACGCAAAAGCCGCTCATGCATTCGGACGCCTCGATACACGCCTGGCCGAGGCCGCTGCTCGACGTGCCCCCGCTCGACGACGACGCCGTGACGACCCCGCTCCCGTCGTCGCCGCCGGCGCCGCCGCCGCCCGGCACGACGTCGAGGCCCCCCGTGCCGCCGCCTTGCCCGCCCGCGCCGCCCGTTCCGCCGTTACCCGTCGAGAGCGAGAGACACCCGGCGGCCTGGGCCAGGACCAGCACGGCCATGCCTCTCCATCCCGTCCACGCGTCGCGCATCTGCTCCTCCGTCTCCGGAGCCGAACATAGCGCGTCGCGACAGAGCGACGCCCTCGCGGAGCAACGATGCCGCGAGACAAAAAAAAAGAGCGCCTACTCAACGGCGGGGGGGGGGACCGGAGCAGGCGCTCTGTCCGTAGATAGAGCAACCTATGGGCCAAGCCCTTCGTGACGAATTTTCGTCACTTTGCACCCACCTACCAGGGTGGTCCTTGCAGTTATGAAAGGCATGCGGATTGCAGCCTTTCAGGTCCGCCGTGGAGCGACGTAGGGCATCCCACGAGAGCAGAACCCAGACTGGCACGACGTCCCTTTGCATGGCGCGGGACGGGACGTCGCCCTCGGGCTCCGGCCACGACGTCGAGCGCGAGGCCTGGCAAACCGAGGGCGACGGTTGACAAGAGCGGGCGAGCGCGTCCTTTTGGAGGGATGCCCCACCGCAGTCCCCTGCTCCTCGATGGCCGCGCGCTGCTCGACGCCGATCGCCTGCTCGCCGCCAAGCTCGCCGATCGCCGCGCGAGCTTCGAGCTCTCGTTCCGCGCCGCGCCGCCCCACACGGGCTTCGTCGTGGTCTCCGGGCTGGAGAGCGCGCTCGAGCTCTTCGGTCGGCCGCTCGTCGATCCCGCCGCCGTCGCTGCCGCGCAGAGCCTCGTCGGCTTCTCCGACGCGCTCGCGCAGAGGCTCGCGCAGCTCGTGCCCGCGATCGATCTCGACGCAGTCCCCGACGGCACGATCGCCTTCCCTGGCGCGCCGATCGCCACGGTGGAAGGGCCCTTCCTCGAAGCCTCGCTCCTCGCCTCGCTCCTCCGCGCGGCGGCGCGGCGCGCGACCGCGATCGCCACGCGCACAGCGCGGCTGCACCAGGCGGCCGCGGGCGATCCGGTGATCGATGGGTCGAGCGCGCACGCGCCCGGGGCCGAGGCGTCGATGCTGGTCGCGCGCGCGGCGTACGTGGGCGGGGCGAGCGCGACGACGAACGTCATCGCGGCGATGGCGCTCGGCGTGCCCTTCCGCGCGAGCCCGGGGCTCGTGCTCGGTCCGACGGGGCCGTCGCTCGAGACGACCTCGGTCGATGGCTGGGGCGCGCTCGATACGGACGATCTCGCGGACCTCGGCGCGGGCG
Organism: Polyangium sp. 15x6; assembly: GCF_029960785.1. Classification (GTDB taxonomy): domain Bacteria; phylum Myxococcota_A; class Polyangia; order Polyangiales; family Polyangiaceae; genus Polyangium. Next base: position 20,484 of record NZ_JASBQE010000019.1, on the reverse strand, counting down.
ACGACGAGGAGGCGATGCTGATCGAGGCCAAGCGGCGCGGGCGGCGCGCGGGCGGGTGGATCGCGCGGGGGCTCGACGACGCGGAGGCGCGGGCGCTGCCGATGCGGTGCGAGCTCGTGGCGCTCGAGCAAGGCGGCGCGTGGGCGGTCCCGCCTGCGGATCTCGGCGACGAGGCGGCGCCGCGGCCGGGCCGGAAGATGGTCGTGCGGTACACCGACAGCGCCGGGAGGCTCGTCGCGGATGTCGTGCACCTGATGGCGGAGCGGATGCGCTCGCCGCAGGACCTCGGGGCGACGACGCTCGCGCCGCTGTCGCGCCCGCGGGTGCGGCAAGGCCGCGCGCTCGAGCGGCCGGAGGCCCCGTCGCTCGGGCGTGATCGGTCGATCGCGGCGCGCGCGACCTTGCCCGAGGCCGTGACGTACCTGCGCGCCCCGGCGGCGTACCGCGTGGAGGAGTCGGCGGCGGTCGTCGCGCAACGCGAGGCCGCGGCGCGGGCGCGCGCGATGGCGCCTCATCGGAAGGCGTGAGCGGGAGCGGAAGGGCCTACTCGAGCGCCGAAATGCCGTAGGAGAAGCACTGGTGGATCTCCTCGGTCGCGTAGTCGGTGGAGAAGCTGCCCTCGCCGCTGGCGAGTTGCTCGAACGCCTCCACGGCCTGGGCGAATTTCTTCGTTTTGACGCCGGCTGCGCGAAGGTGCTCCACGACAGGGCGGAGCGCGCTGGCGGCGGCGTCGAGCTCGAGCTTCGCCGCGGCGCTCGGCCGATACGGCCCCATCCCTGGCTTCTGAGCACGAAGCTGCTCATCGATCTCGGGCTCGACGCGGCGGAAGTGGGCGTACGCCGCGGCGACCGCGCTCATTTCGCTCGCCCATTTCGCCGCGACGTGCTCGCGAGCCAGGGTCTCGAAAGGCGGAATCTTCAATGTCTCGCCGGCGCGAAGCCCCTTCCGCTCGTGATGGTTGTGCGACACGAGGAAGTCTTGATACGTGCGGCTCCCATAGCAGCGATTGGTGATGGACTCGAATGAGTCCCCTTTCTCGACGCGGACGGTGCTCGGGCACGAAAGCGGCACCGTGTCCGTCGCCGACCGAGGCGCCTCCTGGACGTCCGAAGCCTTCGTATCCGGCGGTGCCCCCGGCGGCGCTGCGGACGAGGCGACGCTCGGCGCTGGAGCAACGGCGCTCGGCGCGGCAACCCCCGCCCCGTCCGGCTCGCCACGCGTGCATCCCCCCACGACGAGGCAAAGGCTCCACCAGCGAGCCAGCCGCATCAGGCGTGCGATCCCTGGAGCCCTCTCCATGCGAGATCGGTTGCGATACCAGAGCCCCATGAGCCGCGACCTCCTCACTCGGTCGAGGCCTAGCAGGCGTCCCGGCGCACCAGCAAGTTCCCCTCGCCGTCTCGACGGAGGTTCTGCGTCCCGGCGCCCCCGGGCCGCTATCGCCAGGGCGCCTGGAACGACCCCTCACGCCATCGAAAAACCGCCCGCGCCTCGCTCCGCGAGCACCTCGCGCACGCTCGCCGCGAGCATGTTCGCGGTGAACGGCTTCGCGAGGAACGGCACGCCGAGCGCCGAGATCGAGGCCGAGTCCTCGCTGCTGTAGCCGCTCATGAGGAGCGCGGGCATGGTCGGGTCGACCGCGTGGATCGAGCGGATGAGCTCGATCCCGCCGATCTCGCCCATCGTCAGGTCGGCGACGACGGCGCTGATCTCGTGGCGATGCTCGCGGAAGAGCCGCTGCGCCTCGCGGCCGCCGGCGGCGAGCAGGACGCGGTAGCCGGCGCGCTCGAGCACGCGCAGCGCGACGCGACGCACGGCGTCCTCGTCGTCGACCACGAGGATCGTCCCGCACGAGCCGTTGCCGCAGGCCGAAGGAGCGTCGCTCACGCGGGGCATGACGGACGCGCGCTCGGCGGCGCTCGGCAGGAGCAACGTGAACCGCGTGCCCTTCCCCGGCCGGCTCGTCACGTCGACGAGGCCGTGATGCGCGCGGACGATGCCGAGCACGGCGGCGAGGCCGAGGCCCCGGCCTCCGACCTTCGTCGTGAAGAACGGATCGAAGATCCGGGCGAGGACCGACTCGCTCATCCCCTCGCCCGAATCCTCCACTTCCACGACGGCATAATCGCCGGGCGGAATGGGCTCGGCCATCCAAGCCGATTGCATGGGCGCCGAGAGCTCTTGCACGCCGGTGCGGAGCCGGATGACGCCCGGCTTTCCCGCGAGCGCGTCCGAGGCATTCGTGATCAGGTTCATCACGACCTGCCGCAAATGGGTCGCGTCTCCGTCGACACACGCCCGCGACAGATCGAGCTCCACCGTCGCGCCCTTGGATACGATGCTCCGGAGGAGCACGGCCATTTCGCGGACGACGGCGTCGAGCCGCACGTGCTGGCTCACGAACGTGCCCCGGCCGGAATAGGCCAGCATTTGCCGGGCCAGATCGGCGGCGCGCTCGGAGGCGATGATGATCTCCTGCAGCATCGCCGAGAGCGGCGAGGGGTGCGAAACCTCGGCGAGGCCGAGCGTCGCATGCGCGGTGATGACCGTGAGCAGGTTGTTGAAATCGTGGGCGACGCCGCCCGCGAGCACCCCGAGGCTCTCGAGCTTTTGCGCGTGGAACACCCGGGCCTCGAGCTCGCGGCGCTCCTCCTCGGCGCGTTTTCGATCGGTGATGTCGACCAGGACATTGACGGCGCCGATCAAATGGCCCTGACGATCCCGCAGCGGATTGGCGTGCGCCAGCGCGACGACCTGCGCGCCGGACGGCTGCTCGATGACGATCTCGAACCCGTTGTGTGGCTCGCCCGTCTCGAGCGCCCGGGCCATCCAGCACTCGTCGTGGGGGATGGGCTTTCCTTCGGGGGTGAACAGACGGAACGAGCCGCAAAAACGATCCCGCTCGTGGCGGAGCTTCGGGGCGCGCCCCCATACCTTCTCGGCGGGCCGATTGAAGAACGTGATGAGCCCCTTCGAATCGCAGGTATAGGCCGCGGCCGGGAGGCCCTCGAGGAGGTCGTGGAACCGTCGCTCCGCCTCGAGCGCGCCCTGTCCTGCTAGCGCCTCGTCCGCGAGCCGCGTCCATGGGTCTTGCTGGGTCATCCGAGGGTCCTTCCCGTTTCGGTAGCAGGACTATCCATGATCGAGCACGCACGCGATCGAGTCAATGCGACTTTGGTAGCAAATGGCAATCGCCCTGCGACCTTCCATGGGAAGCTTCCTGCATGGGCGGTCTCACGACGTGTCCCTCGATGGTGTCTCGTCTTCGAAAACTCGGGTACGATGCGCCCTGGAAGGAACCGCTCCGCATGCGCCGCTCTTCTACGTTCGTCCTGTCCCTTGCCACGTTCGTCCTCGTCGGCCTCGCCGCGCCCGCGCTCGCGCTCGCGCAGGAAACCTCGCCGGAGCCGCTGCCGCCGGGTGAGAAGAAGGCCGACCCGCTGGAGGTGGCCGCGCCGCCCCCGACTCCGCCGCCCCCGCCCCAGAGGCCGCTCGAGGTGCCGGAGCGCCCCACGCCGCCCCCGCCCCCCTCGTTCGAGGAAGACTCCGAGGACGGCTGGGCGAACGGCGACCATTTCGAGTTCACGATGGGCTTCCTCGCGGGACAGCGGTCCTACTCGAAGACGTCCTTCAAGTTCGAGGAGGGCGCGGCCGAGGGCATCGGCGGCGGCGGGCTCGTCGAGCCGTTCGTCAAGCCGCCCTTCGACACCACGAACGTGCTCGGGCTCCGCTACGACCTGCGTCTCGTGATGAGCCACATCCGGATGACGGTGGGCTTCGACGTGCCGTTCACGACCTACAAGGTGAGCGACTCGACGGCGACCTACGACGTGAGCGGCACGCAGCGCAAGGTGACGGTGCAGTCGCTGTCGGCGAAGGAGCTCAGGTTCGGCATCGGCGGCGAGTACGCGTGGACGAAGGTCGCGATCTTCGCGGACCTGCTCGGCGGCGTCCACTGGGTCGACACCGAGCTCTCGATCGACGGCTACAAGGCCGATTACGGGGCGGTGAGCTTCGCGTTCTCGGGACGCGCGGGCGCGCGGGCGCACGTGCGCAAGTGGTTCTTCGCGCAGGCCGCCGGCGAGGTGGGGATCATCGGCGACATCCGCTGGAACGCGGAGCTGTCGGTCGGGTTTTTCTTGAAATGACGGTCTCCCCGGAGAGCGGGGAACACCCGCTCTTCAGGGCGAGATCGCGTTGATGAACACGAAGAAGCCGCCGAGGACCACGACCGCGAGCCCGAGGAGCATGGGCACGCTCCAGTCCTCGGTCGGGGCCTTCTCGTTCGATGAATCGGTCGCCATGATGCCTCCCAGACGCGGCCGGCGGGCGCCGGCGCCGGTCCCATCCGTGACACCGGCGCGGCGCTGCGTCAACCGTGGACGTCAGTGTGAGCGCGCCACGAGGACGGAGCAGTGAACTCCCCGCACGATCTTCTCGGCCACGCTGCCGAGCGCCGCGCGCGCGAGCCCCGTGCGGCCATGGGTCGCGACCACCACGAGCTCCGCGTCGAGCTCCTCGGCGGTCCGGATCACCATCGTGGCGGCATCTCCCTCGACCACGCGTCGACCGGCCTTGATCCCGAGCCGCTCCACCATGCCCACGAGCACGCCGTCTGCCGCGGTGCGCATCTGCTCGACGAGCTCGGGCGGGGGAATGACGGGCACGCCGCCGAAGGGCACGGTGAAACCGAGCGCCGGCGACGGCAGGATGTCGAGCGCGTGCAGCACCGTGAGCGCGCCGCGCTGCTCCGCGGCGACCTGACCGGCGAGCGCGACGCCGGGCTGCGAGAGCTCGGAGAGATCGGTCGCGGCGAGGATCTTTTTCGTCCGCGCGTGCGGACGCGCGACGAGCACGGGGCAGTGCGCGTAACGCACGATCCGCTCGGCGACGTTGCCGAGCAGGAGCCGCGCGATCCCGGTGAGGCCGCGGCTGCCGGTGACGACGAGCGTCGCGCCGACGTCCTCGGCGACGCGGAGGATCGAGGCGTCGGCGCCGCCGCTCTCGATGCGCACCTCGAAGCCGTTGCTCGGGCGGCCGGTGAGATCCTTGACGCGATCCTCGACCGCGGCGGCGGCGTGGCTCTCGGCATGGATCACGGCCTCCATGTCGGCCTGGATCGCCTGCGGGAAGAGGGGCGCGGAGCGCAACACCTCGTGCACGACGTGACAGACGACCAGCTTGCCGCCCGCCCGCTCTGCGTACTCGTGTCCGAGCTTGATCGCCTCGTCGGCGGACTCGCTCAGGTCCGTCGCCACCAAGACCACATTACCCAGGGCCATGCGCTCTCCTTGCCGGATCCGCGGGTACCTTAGAGGGTCGGCCGGCGCTGTTCAACGTCCACCTTTCCAGGTCGACCGAGGTCGCTCGGCGAGAGCGAAGAGGCCCTGCCATCCGGGCCGCGCGCCGCGTCCATCGGGGACAAACGTGATGCGCCTAGGGCGGGCGCGAAGGGGTCAGAGCAGGTCGAGGCGGCGGTAGCCGCTGCGGAAGTAGAGCAAGGGCGCGACGGGCTCGCCTGCGCCCGCGGCCACGACCTCTCCGAAGTAGACGACGTGATCGCCGGCGTCGATCACGCGATCGAGGCGGCAATCGAGCCAGCCGAGGGCGCCTTGCAGGATGGGCGCGCCGGTGACGGCGCCTTGCCCGATCTCGTCGAGCAGGGCCCTGCGCTGCTCGTCGGAGCCCTTGCCGGCGAAGAGGTCGGAGAGGTGGCGCTGCTCCTCGGCGAGGACGTTGATGGCAAAGCAGCCGGCCGTGCCGACGAGCATGCCGGAGCGGGCGCGTTTGTCGGCGCAGAAGAGCACGAGCGGCGGGTCGAGGGAGACGGAGGTGAAGGAGTTCGCGGTCATGCCCTGGGGCACGCCCTCGTGGCGCGTGGTGACGACCGTGACGCCGGTCGCGAACTGCCCGAGGACCCTACGAAGCTCGGCGGCGTCGATGGCCATCGCGCTGCACTGTAGGGTGGTTCTTGCCGGGTGGCGAGGCGTTCGGGGGGCGTCCGGGCTTGGCAGGGAGGCGTGGATCCGCCGGCGGGCACGGCGATCGGTCACGGCCGTTCTGCGGGCGTCGTCGGCGCCTTGACTTTGGACAGGGGGTCGCATTGTCATGGCCTTCGACCGGAGGGCTCATCCGTGAAGGCATCTCGCGTCCAGGCGCTGTTTCTCGCTGGTCTCGTGCATGCCGCGGCTTGTGGCGGTGCTTCGCAAGCCGAGCCGCCCCGGCTGAGGAAGGTGCCCCGCTACGAGGATTGCCCCACCGTCGTGGTTCTCGTCCGGGAATCCCGCTCGGACCCGCTGGCGCTTTGCATACAGGAAATGGTCTATGCGGCGCTGCTCCGCGCCGGGTACCTCGCCTACCGCGAGCATGATTATGGGTTCCCGGAAGTGCAGCCGATGTATGACGTCCTGGCAAGCCTTACCCTCGAGCCGGACCGGGCAACCGGAGGCGTGGTCGCAGCGCTGACGCTCAGCAATTCCCATACGCGCGCGATGCAAGTACCGGAATTGTCCCTCGAAAAGGGGGAATGGCCGACGGCGGCGGATATCGAAGCGCTCATTTCCATCCCCGGCGGCTCGCCTTGGGATGTGGCGGCGCCGAGATGGGACGAGGGCTGTGTGGATCGGGAGCGCGTGATCAAGCCGCGGGATCCGGAGGTCGCCGATGTGTGTGCGCCACCGGCGGGCGTGAGGCGGTGATCGGATCTACGAGATCGTCACCCCGACACCACCACCTCCGTCGCCCCGCTCTCCGCGTCGACCCTCCGCCTCACCCTCGGCCCTGCACCAAGCGCCTCGAAGCTCGCACGCTTCACAGGATCGTTCGCGAACTCCAGCCGCCCGGCCCCCTCGATCCGCGCCACCGCGGCGAGGATCCGATTCCCGATCCGGTTGCGCTGCTGCGTCGTGAGCGGCGCGCTCGCGCGTTTTTGCTCCTGCTTCGTATCGGCGTCCGTGATCGCGGCCAGCGAAAGCTCGAGGCCGTCGAGGTCCTTCTTCGCGATGCCGAGCGACTCGGCCTCGGCCGGCTTTTCCTTGGCGCGGTCGAGGATCTGCTGGATCGCGGCTTTCACGTCGGACACGCTGTCCTTTCTCATCTTCCGGCCCACGCCGTAGGCGCGTTTCACGTCGGCGGGCGCCTTGACGCGGCGGAGGGCGGCGCGGACCTGCTTCGCGCGCACATGTCCGTCGGCGAGCGCGGCGAATTGCCCGCTCGTGGCGGCGACCGCCTCGCTCCGGGCCTGCTTTGCGCCGGGGATGACTTCACCGAGGCTCTCGATGTCGCTCGTGAGGCCCTCGGCCAAGCCCTGCGGCAGCCGTGACCCGAGCGCGGCGGCGTGCGTGAGCGCGAGGTTCAAGGCTTTGAGGCCGAGCTGCGTGATGGCGGAAAAACCCTTCCGGGGATACGAAGTCTTCACGATCAGGGTAGCAGTCATGATTCCTCCCTCGACGCGGTAGGGGTATGGCGTCGCGTCGCTCGCGAGACGGTGCACGAGGAATGCCAGGCTTCGAGGTTCCGCGGGGACACGCGCTAACCGATTGAAATCCCACGGGTTGAGGACAGACCGCGCGACGCGCAGGCCGGGGGGCACACGCGCGTCGCGGGGGAAATTGTCCGAAACTGTCCGAATTTGTCCGGACATCTGGGGCGCCCTCGCGGAACACCGCCCCGCCCTTGCGGAACGCGCACCCGCCCTTGCGGAACATCACCCCGCCCTTGCGGAACATCATCCCGCCCTCGCGGAACATCATCCCGCCCTCGCGGAACATCACCCCGCCCTCGCGGGACGCCGGCCCGCCCTCGCGGAACATCACCCCGCCCTCGCGGGACGCCGGCCCGCCCTTGCGGAACACCGCCCCGCCGTCGTGGGACATCGCCCCGCCCTTGCGGAACACCGCCCCGCCGTCGTGGGACATCGCCCTGGCCTTCTCGAAAACGATCCCGCCCTCGCGGGACATCGCCTCACCCGCCGGAAAGGCCCTTCCGCGACCGGGGTATCCCGTATGCATCCATCCACCGCGTGAGCTGCCGGTCGTGCACCCCGAGCAGACGCGCGGCTTCCCCTTGAGACCCTCTCGCCCGGAAGAGCGCCGCCTCGATCATCTCCCGCGACGGCCGGATCTTGTTACGCCGCCCGTCGTCCGCCGCCTCGACGCCCGGCGGCTCCGATGCCCGCTCCTCCTTCTCGCTCGCCGCGCGCGCTCGAAGGGCGCTCAAGTGCTGCAAATCGATCGGCCCGTCCCCCATGAGCAGACACGCGCTCCCGAGGGTGCGCTCGATCTCGCGCACGTTGCCCGGCAGGTCCCCCAAAAAGAGCGCGCGCGCCGCTGCCCGCGTGATCGACGCCCGCTCGACGCCGCGCCGCGCGAGCAGGTGCGCGACCAGAAAACCGAGATCCTCGCGGCGCTTGCGCAGCGGCGGCAGCATGCCGACGTAACCGGCGAGCCGCTCTCGCAGATCCGCCCGAAAGCCGCTCTTCTCGGAGAACACGTCCACGTTCGTCGCGGCCACCCACCGCACGTCCACCTTCTGCCCCCGGTCGGCGCCCACGGGCGTCACCTCGTTCTCTTGAATGGCACGGAGCAGACTCGCCTGCGCGGTCCCGGGCAGATTGCCGATCTCGTCGAGGAACACCGTGCCCCCCTCCGCGCTGCGAATGCGCCCCTTGCGCTCCTCGTGCGCGCCGCTGAACGCCCCGCGGCGATGCCCAAAAAGCTCCCCCTCGACGAGGTGCTCCGGAATGGCGCCGCAATCGACGGCCACGAACGGCCCCGCGCGGCCGCTCTTGTCGTGCACGTACCGCGCCGCGACCTCCTTGCCGGCGCCGGTCTCGGCGAGCAAAAGGATGGGCTGGTCGGAGCGCGCAAGGCGATCGAGGTCGATCGCCAGGCTCATGAGCTCGGGGCAAAGCGTGCGCGTCGGGCCAAACGTGAACCCCGCGGGACGGGTGATCATGCGAACGGCCGTTGGCTCGTCGATCAACCGATACACGAAGAGCGACTGTCCCATCTCCACGACGTCGCCGTCCGCGAGGGGGACGGGCCCCTGAATGCGCTCGCCGCGGACGAACGTGCCGAGCTTGCTCCCGGCGTCCTCCAGGAAGGCCTTGCCATCACGACGAACCACGCGGGCGTGCACGCGCGACACGAAGCGGTCGGGCAGGAGAAAGGTTTTTCCCTCCATTGCGGGCGGACGGACCTCGGAGGCTCGCCCGATCTCGAAGCCTGCGCCGTCGTGCGTGAGCGGACGCAAAGCCACGGAGTCCGCCGCGCAGAGGTCCTCGTAACGGAGCACGAAGACGAGGACGCCGAGGGTCGCCGCACGCGTCGCGGATTCGAACTCGTTGTCGGTGGTGGCCAGGGAGTGGGCCATGGGCGGGGCGCATTCTAGGCGATGCGTCTCCGGCGGCACAAGCGCGCTCGACATGGGCGCATGGGGCGAGAGCGCTCGGTGCCAAGGAAGGGGAGGCGTAAAGCGAAGCCGCAGGATATAAACGAGACATGGGCTCCTATCCGCGACACCTCGGGGCGGTGCTGGTTTCAATCGTGACACTCAGCGCAGCCGGGCCTTCGCTGGCAAACGCGGAACCATCGCCACCTGCGCCCCAGCCGCAGGGCTCATCGAGTGCCGCCCGAGAACCCCCGTCCGAGACCCGTCTGTTCACGAACTTCTTCCTCGGAGCCGGCGCTGGCGCATCGTACGGCGTGGGCCCTGGATTGACGGGGATGACTGCGATCTCGGCGGGCATCCGGCGCTCGCCGATCGTCTTCCTGTTCGAGACGCAGATCCTCTGGGGCGGCTGGCGGAAGCCCGCGGAGGTCACGATGGTCGAATGGAACGGCATCGTCGTGCCGATCGCGCTCTGCTACGAGCGCCGTGGCTTCATGGGCTGCGGCGTGTACGCATCCGCGAAGCTCGAAGCGCAGGGGTACCGAGACGATCGGGACGCCACGAGCACGCTGACCTACCCAGCCGAAAACGGAAGCTGGTTCTCGACCGCGGGGGTACGCGCCGGCTATGAACTACGGCTGACCACGAGCATCTACATGCGCGTGTATCTCGACGTGCTGAAGACGATCTCGCCGCCGGCTTTGCGCGGCGGCGGTGCCCCCCTCTGGGAGGTGAGCCCGCTCGTCGGGAGCGTGGGGCTCCAACTATTCTACACGTTGGGTCACGACCACGGGCGCAAGCCGCTGTTCGATTGAGCGGGTGGCGCGCGGTTTAGCTCGTGGGCAGGCTGCAGCAAATGGTCGCGGGTTTGTCAAGGGTCAAGGTGCCCTCGACTTCGCCGCCGCTCGGGGCGCAGGTGCCCTTCACGTAGGCGATGACCTCCGCCGATTTTCCGGCGAGAGCGACGCCCGTCATGTAGGGGTAACACTGAGGACCCTCCCCCGCGTAGATGTCGTTCGCCGCGTTTTCCGCCGTGCATGCGGCGGCGGCAAACGTACGCCACTTGACTTGACAAACCCCACCCGTCGGCGGATCGCATGTGCATGCGGAGCACGTTCGCCCGTCGTCGACGACACCATAAAGGACGTGACGCTCGCCCCAGCCTTCGGGGCAGAGATGCTCGCCTTCGCGGAAGATGCAGGCGGCGTAGGCGTCAGCGGCCGGTCCGCAGATCTTCCCAGCCTGGTCCGCGCAGCTCGGCCACGGCTTGTCACTCTTGCAGACGCGGCCGAGGGGCGTCTCTGGCCCGCCGGGCCAATAGTTCGGGGGGGGCTGCTCGGAATCTCCGGTCGTGTGCGGCGTGCACGGCGGCTCCTCGATCACGGGCGCGTCGATCGTCATCGACAGGACGCAGGGAGAACCGCCACAAAGCACATCGAGGGGAAGGGATTTGTCCTGGTTGCAGGAGCCATCCCAGTTTGTCGGCGGATCGAAGTTTGTCTTGACACCACCCGCAGGATCGGCACAGGGCGCGGAGCTGATCGTCCACGTCGCCGGGAGCTTGCACATGCCCTCGGGCGCGCCGCACGAGCAATCGCCGCACGTGGGCGGCGGCGGCGCGGGCGTGCCCTCGTACGCGAGGATCGGCGTGTCTTCGGGGCAAGGCGGCGGCTCGCTCCAGTCGGAGAAGAACGCGACCGGCGTCCAGTCGTCGGGCGGCTTGGGGACGCACTTGCCATCGTTGCAGAGTGAGGACATGCCGCCGCCGCCGCCGCCGCCGCCGTCCCCCGTTCCTCCATCCGGAGCGGGTGCGTTCGGACAACCCGCAGGGATGGGCTTGGGGCCGCCAGGACAATCTTCCGGCAGAGGACAAGGGCAGCAGGCGGGATCGAGGAGCTGCTTGCCGTCGTGCATGCAGTCGCTGCCGATGAAAATGTCGCCCCCTTCGCAGCCCGCGATCATGGCGGCTAGGCTGAATGTAGCTGATACGAGACAAACAAAAAATGTACCTGGACGAACCATGCCTTTGACCCTACACGTCGACGCCATTGTGCGCAAGGTCGGCGACAAACCTCGGCGGCAGCATGTCGCACGAGCGCGGGGCGGGGCATCGATGTATGCTGCCGGCATGTCGGATCTTTTGTCAGCCGCAACTCGCCGCCCAACATTCACTGAAGCCGTCGATGCGCTACGCCCCATCTTCGGAGAGATGCTCCTCATCAGGAAGATCCGCGGCGTGCGCCTCAAGGATGGACGCGAGCTGGTCACGACAACTGACCACGATTTCTTCCTGTACGACGTCGGCGTACAGGAAGAAGACGATGGCGGCGCGACGCTCTGGGGGTGGGACGAAATTAGTGCGGTACTCGTCTAAGGAGCTGGAGAGCCTTTCAGGATGGGCGCGCCGGTGACGGCATCTTGCCCGATCTCGTCGAGCAGGGCCCTGCGCTGCTCGTCGGAGCTCTTGCCGGCGAAGAGGTCGGACAGGTGGCGCTGCTTCTCGGCGAGGACGTTGATGGCAAAGCAGCCGGCCGTGCCGACGAGCATGCCGGAGCGGGCCGGTTGTCGGCGCAGAAGAGCACGAGCGGCGGGTCGAGGGAGACGGAAGGTGAAGGAGTTCGCGGTCATGCCCTGGGGCACGCCCTCGTGGCGCGTGGTGACGACCGTGACGCCGGTCGCGAACTGCCCGAGGACCCTACGAAGATCATGTGGAGCATCGAGGTATTTCAGACCGCGCTGCTCACGACGGGCCCGTGCGAGCTGCCCGTGAAGCAGGTCCTCGCGCCTCGCGTGCCCGAGGTGACACACCGCGAGCTTCCGAACGGGCGCGGCTTCCTGCGCGTCGTGCAAGGGGGGCAAAGGGCACGCCCGAGGCGCCTGCTCCCATGACTCCCCCGCCCGCACCCGTTCCCGCTCCTGCCGTCCCTGTTGCCGACGAGAACGGGCAGTTGAACCTGTTTGCGGGGCGCCCGAAGTCACGGCCGAAGGAGCAACTCAGCCTGTTTCCAGAGGATCCAATGCCCTAGTGGTCGCACCTTCGGAGGCGTTCCGCGCCGTCGAGTTCGGCCTGGTCGAAGCTCGCTGTGGCGCAGAGCCGGACGGGCATGCCCCCTCGATCGAGCGGACGTCCAGCGCGAAGACCCGACACGTTGCCCGCCTCTTGTGGTAACAGCCAGGGGCAGCCATCGGCCCGCGGCAGCGGCCGTGAAGCTCGAAATCCAGGATAAGAGTACCATGAGCGACCTCGCCGTCTTCGTCAGCACGTTCGAAAGCATGGCCAAGGAAAATGGCCTCGTAACCTGGCGTGAAGACGACCTCATGCACGCTCTTGGCTACACGACGCATGCGACGTTCCGAAAAGTCGTCTTGCGGGCGATGCAGGCGTGTCTGTCGCTGAACATGGATCCGGGCGGTGACTTCATTCGGGTCGGGGATCGATACGAGCTGACGCGCGTCGCTTGTTACCTCATCGCGATGAACGCCGATTCGCGGAAGCCGCAAGTGGCGATGGTCCAGATGTACCTCGGCCAGTTCGCAAGCATGGTGCACGACCGGCGCGAACAGGCGGAACTCGTCGACCGTGTCGTCGTCCGAGAAGAGATTAAGGAAGGAATGAAGGCGCTCGCCGCGACGGCCAAAAGTCACGGCGTTCGAGATTACGCGTTGTTCATGAATGCGGGCTATCGCGGCATGTACAACATGAGTCTCAAATAAATCGAGGAATATAAGGGGGTGCCGGCTGGTGAAGCCCTAATCGATCGCATGGGAAGGACCGAACTTGCAGCCAATCTGTTTCGGGTATCGCTGACGGACGACAAAATCAAGATCGAAGACGTGCGAGGACAGCGGGCGCTCGAAAATACCGCCTTCAGTGTCGGTCGAATCGTGAGGGATGCGGTGATTCGGGCTGGCGGAAGCCAGCCCGAAGAGCTGCCGTTGGCCGAGCACATCGACAAGGCGAAGAAGACCCTCAAGTCGGCAGGCAAGAAGCTGAAGCAACTTGGACCGCGCGAAGTAGAGACGGAACTAAGGTACCTGGCTGCGCCGAGCGAGGACCCCGAGTATACGAGGGACCCCGAAGAGGAAGAGCCAAGCCCTGATAGCGATCCCTGGTGCGACGGCTGAGGGGTCCTCCTCGTCTAAATGAGCCGCGCGCCCCTCACCCTGCCCACGAAGACGAAATGGCGATTCCGTGCCAAATGCTGCTGGAGAAAGGACGGGTTGTAGTCGACGGCTTCCAGGCTGAAATACTCGCGCATCCGCTGCGCCGAGAACTGCCCCGTGGCGATGTGCAGCTGCTCCATCGCTGCCAGGTAGCAGTAGACCACGTGCCCCGAGCAGAAGAACGCCTGCGCGTTTCCGGCGAGCAGCTGGTCGAGCGTCCCGTTGATCCGATTCGACGAGGCGGCCGCGCTGCCGGGAAGCAGCGACCCGAACGCCCCTCCCACGGTGTACTGGATGTTGAATCCGCCGGCCGCCATGCCCTCCCGCATCATGATCGCCGTCTCGCCGGCCCCGGCCGCGAGGTTCTCGTCACGGCACCGGAACACGTCGTACGTGAACTGCGCGTTCGTGGTGAGCAGGTTGTTTTCCTGGAGCCCGTGCCCGTCCATCTCGACGATGGTCGTCGCCGAGCTCGCGACCCCGGCGTGGATCAGATCCGAGTTTCCGCGGCTGAAGAGCTGACCGACCTTGATGCCGACCCCCACGGCCCCGAGGCCGTGGCGGTGCTTGATCATGATGTCGCCCTTCCGGACCGCACCTACGATGGCGTTCGAGCGTTGTCGCGCGCCGACATTCGCATTTCCGCTTCCGTTCATGATAGACCCCTCCTTGGCATCGTAACCCGCGCGGGGTCAACGTGTCCACAACGGGATCCCGGCGCCTCTCAGCGAACGAAGCGAATGCGGACCGGCCCGAGCGACGCCTGGATCGGCTTCCCCGTCCGATCCAGCGCCGGCCGATAATGATGCTGCGCCGCGCAGTACCTGGCCTGGGCCCCGAAGCCGTGCCCCGGATCGGACACCACGTCGACCTTCTGCGCGCGGCCGTCGGCGCGCACGAGGATCTGGAGCACCACCAGCGCGTTCCGGATCCCCGCCGCTTCGGCTTCCGCCGGAAAGTCACAGTCCCACGCGCGGTCGCCATAGAGCGACGCCGGCCGCGACAGATCGGGCGGCGGCGGCGGCGACGGCGACGGGCGGCGGGGCGGCGCGCCGCCACCGAGACCCGTGTGGCGCACCGGACGAAACCCGGTGCCAAGCGCGGAGACGAGGCCGGTACCGAAGCCCTCGCCCGTCACGAACGTGACCGCGGAAGGATCGGGCGTACTGCTCTCCTGCACCAGCACCGGCGGCGCCTCCATCGGGGTGGGGAGCTCTTCAGGGACCTCGCTCGGCGGGGTCTCGGGGGGATCTTCTTGCGGAGGCGCCGGCGCGCGTATCGCCACGGGCTGGGGAGTAGGCGGCGGCTCCACGGGCGGCTCGGGCGGCGGCTCCTCGGGCGGCGGCGGTCGGGGCGCCTCGATCGGGACCTCGAACGAAGCGAGCTCCGCCCGGATCGCCTCGCGCATGGCGCGCACGATGTCGCCGCTCTCGTCGCGGACGAACCCCGCGCCGAGCAGCGCCGCATGGGCGACGCTCGCCACGACCAACCAGCCAGCGCTCAGGTGTCCGTGATCCACCGGTTCGCCCCTGCTTGCACGCGCCGGGCCAACCCGGCGCGCTCCCCGAACGGCCGTAACGCCGCTCGGGTGGCAGGCGGCATCTTGCGCGAATCGCGCAAATTGCGCAACTTGCGCGAACTGCGCAAGCGGCTCACTGTGCCATCACGATCCGCTGATCACAGGGCCGGTCCTTCTCGTCCTGGTGCAGCCCCGCGATCCGCATCGGATCCGCGTCCCGCGCCGTGATCGCCCCCCGCACCTTCCCGAGGATCAGCGCGTCCAGGTTCCCGCTCGTGTAATCCGTGTGCGTCCCGCCGCAGCTCGATCGTGGATCCCCGCCGCCCACCGATTCCGGCCCGGCTCCGCCGCGCAGGACGAACATGTGCGTGCCGCCGGTGTATTGCGCGATCTGCCGGAAGACCACCTGCCCGAGGTTGTCCATGCCCGAGGCCGCGATCGAATACACCTGCACCCCCGCGTGGCTCGCCTCCTTCATCGCGCCGGCATACCCCTCGTCCTGCGCGTAATCGAGGTGCGGAGGCGCGTCGCCGATCAGGAAGACCAGACGCGCGAGCGATTCGGGCCGGAAACGCAGGTTGCGCACGGCGACCCGCAGCGCCTCGTTCACGTGCTCGGGCGTATCGCCGCCGCCGCCCGCGGAGATCGTCGCGATGCGCGCCTGCAGACCGGTGACGTCCGTGGTCATCTGGTGCATGCGCGTCACGTATTCGTCGCCGCGGTCGCGGTACTCGACGAGGCCCACGCGCGGGCGCACGTTCATCGTGGAGAGCGCCCCGGCCACCTTCTCCAGCGTGTCGCGCAGCGCGTTGATTTCCTCGGACATCGAGCCGGTCGTGTCGAGGACGAACGCGACGTCGATGGTCTGCGCCTCCGGCAAGACACGCGCGCCCGAGAGGACGAGGTCGACGACGCCGTCGCCCGCGGCGACCGTGGTCGTCTTCGCGACGGATTCGCCCTGGCAGCGCGCCGTGGCCACGACGTCCGGGCCTTTCAGGCCCTCGGCCCGCGGAAACAGAAGGGCGCGGCCATTCGCGGTCGTGCGGAGCGAGAGCGTCTTTCCCGCGGAGTCACGCACCTCGACGGGGCAGCTCGGGACGGGCTTGCCCGCGCTGTCCCGCACGACGAGGAAGCGACGCGAAGAGAGGTCGAGCGTCGCGGCGCCCGGGGCGCGCTCCTTGCCGAGCCAGCGGGCGAATTCGCGGTAGTTCGCGTTGTCGTCCCATTCCCCCGTGCGTACGCCGCCCGGAGATTGTGCGGACGCGCCGAGGCCGCCCGGCCCCACGCGCACGCCCGCCGGCGCGCGGTGCGAACCGCCGAGCCTTCCATGGCCCGATCCGAACCCCGCGCCCGACCCCGTGCCAGCGCCGCGCCCGATCGTGCCGATCGTACCGAGGCCGATGCCCTCCCCGCGCCCGCCGCCGCCTTCGCCGATCCCCGACAAACCGAGGCCGCCGGCTCCTTTCTTGTCCATGACCGCCTCCCCCCACATCGATCCCTTCGCGCTGAGCGCGGGACCGTGGCGCGTATCGACGGGCGCCTCGAGCGGCTCGTCGGGGACGGCCGCGACGGCGACGGGCGGAGGGGCGTCGGTCTGGACGACGGGAGGCGCGAGGGGTTCGTCGACGGGCGGCGGCGCGGCCTTGGCGAGGGTCTTCGGCGCGAGCGCCGCGGGCGAGGCGGCTTCGGGGCCCGGAGGGGATTTGGCGCAAGCAGCGAGGGCGAGGAGGAAGGCGGGAGCGAGCCGGCGGATCGACATGCCCGATCCGAGCGCGGGCGCGGCCGGAAGTTCCCGGCCGCCTCGATCTTTTGGCTCAGGGCACGAGGTGCACGAGGAATGTCCCTTCGACCGTGAAGGGTTTTTTCGTGCCGGCGTCGTCGTACTCGCCGATGGCGTTCACCGTGAGCGTGTAATCGCCGGGCGGGAAGGGCTGGCCTTTGGGGTTGTTGAAATCGGACGGCCCGGTCCAGTTGACCCCGTCCCACGAGAACGTGCTCGGGTAGGTGCCCGCGGGGACGGCGTTCGGCGTATCGTTTGGGGCCGGGCAGATGCCCACGTCGCAGAGGCAATACTTGTTGTTGTTGCCGGAGAGCACCTCGAAGGGAATGAGGCCACTCGGGCCAGGCTCGCCGCAGCCGTTGTCCTGCGGGGTGGGGTAAACGCTCGGGACGTCGGCCGCCACCTGGATGTTGTAAAGGATGCCGATACCGGCGGCCGCCTCGGCGAGGGTATACGTGCAATCGATCGTGGTGAACTCGATGGAGACGCCGGGCAGCGTCGACGAGCCGCCAATGTTGCAGGCCGCATTGCCACCGCCACCCCCGGTGCCGCTACCGCCCGAGCCACCACTACCGCCCGAGCCACCACTACCGCCCGAGCCGCCCGAGCCGCTGGCTGCGCCGCTACCGCCGGCGCCGCCGTCACCACCGGCGCCGCCCGAGGTTTGTCCCCCGCACGCGGCGAGGGCGAGGACCAGAAAAACCGAAGCAACAGAAGCCGTTCTATTTCCAAGCATGTCCGGGAGCTTAGGACGTCCGCACGAAAAATCACATCGGAAAGGGTTGTAAAGCGGACGGATCCCTGCTCGCCTTGACCTCGACCCTCCCCCGCTGGGACGATGCTTGCCATGTCGAGCCTGCCCGCAGACGTCACGAACGAACCGCACGGCGAAGAGCCCGCGGACGTGCACGGGCGGGTCTCGGACGAAGCCTGGTATGCGCAGGTCTACCGGCCGATCGAGCCGCAATTCACGCTCCGGGCCGTGGCGAGCGGGTGCGTGATCGGCTCGGTCCTCTCCGCCGCGAACCTGTACACGGGGTTCACGATCGGCATCACGTACGGCGCCTCGATCACCGCGGCGCTGTCGGCGTGGCTCGTCTTCCGGCTCTTTCGCGCCGTCGCGTCCGGGCCGGCGTTCACGGTGCTGGAGAACAACACCATGCAGACGGCCGCCTCGGCCGCGGCCGCGATGGCCGGCGCAGGCATGGTGACGGCCGTGCCGGCGCTCATGATCGTGACGAACCGGCGGCTCTCGATCCTCGAAATCGCCACGTGGCTCGTCTCCGCCGCCCTGCTCGGGGTGCTCTTCGCGATCCCGCTGAAGCGGCAGATGATCAACCGCGAAAACCTGAAATTCCCGTCGGGCATCGCCGCAGCCCAGACGACGCTCGCGCTGCACGGCGAGGGCGGCGGCGGCAAACGCATGGCCGTCGCATTGCTCGCCGCGACCGCGATCGGCGCGGCGCTCGGCCTCGCGCGCGGGGGCCTCGGGTTCGTCCCGGATTCGGTGCCGTTCGCGTTCGCGAGCCTCGGCGGAATGGGTTTGGCGCGGCTCACGATGGGGCTCGACATCTCGCTCATGACGCTCGGCTCGGGCGCGCTCGTCGGGCTGCGGACGACGGCGTGGATGGCCGTCGGCGCGACGCTCTGCTGGGCCGGCGTCGTCCCCTGGGCCCTCGGGCGCGGCATCGTGACGCCCACGCCGAACGCGCCGACGCTCTATGGCGACGCGGTGGGCTTCACGGTTTGGCCGGGCGTCGCGATGCTCGTCGTGGGCGGGCTCGTGTCGTTTGCGCTCAAAGGGGGATCGATCGCGACGGCGTTTCGGTCGCTCGGCGGAGCGATGGGCGCGAAGGCGCCGGGCGAGGTGCTCCGGGAGGACGTGGAGGTGCCGCGGCGCTGGTTCGCCTGGGGCCTCGCCGCGGCGGTGGTGCTGGCGATCGGGGTGCAATGGCTCGTGTTCGGCCTGCACCCGGCAACGTCGCTTCTGGCCATCGTGCTCGCGGGCGCGCTCGCGCTCGTGGGGACGCGGACGATGGGCGAGACGGACGTGAATCCGATCGGCCCGATGGCCATGGTGACGCAGCTCCTCTTCGCCGTGCTCACCGGTGGCCATGCGCAGGCCAGCCTGATGGCGGCGGGGCTCACGAATGCGGGGGCGAACAGCTGCGGCGACATGATGCAGGACCTCAAGACGGGCCGGCTCCTCGGCGCGTCGCCGCAAAAGCAGCTCCTCGCGCAGCTCTTCGGGATCGCGACGGGCGGGCTCGCCACGGCGGTGATCTTCGCGAAGGCGTTCCCGCTCGAGCTCCTCGGCACGAAATACCCCGCCCCGGGCGTGCAGATGTTCAAAGGGACGGCGGAGCTCTTGACGCGAGGGTTCGCCGGCCTGCCCGAGCCAGCGCCGCTGGCGATGGCGATCGCGGCGGGGTTTGCCGTGGTCTGCACGATCGCGAGCGAGCTCGGGCCGAAGCGTTTCGCCGCCTGGGTGCCGTCGCCCCTGGGAATCGGGCTCGCGTTCATTCTGCCCGCGTCGACGAGCTTTACGCTTTTCGTGGGCGCCGCGCTCGCCGCGATCCTGGCGTGGAAGTTCCCGAAGAAGGACGAGCTTTACACGACGGCGACGGCCTCGGGGTTCGTCGCCGGTGAGAGCGTGATGGGCGTGGTGGTGGCGATCTGGGCGGCGGGGCGAATGTGACGCGGAATCAGTAGATGCCGGCGCCCTGGAGCGTCACGCGATAAAGAGCGGTCCGCGCCGTGATGTAGAGCGTCTTCTTGTCCTCCCCACCGAACGCGCAGTTCGCAGGTTGCTGAGGGACCGCAATGGCACCGTAAAGCTTGCCCGCGGGGCTGTACACCTCGACGCCGGCCGACGTGGTGACGAAGAGGTTGCCCTTCGCGTCGACAGCCATTCCGTCAGGACCCGGGCTCGTGGTGACGAGCTTGGTCCCGGTCCCGAGCGAGCCGTCGGCGTTCACCGGCCAGGCGCGGAGCTCGCGGGTGTTGGTATCGGCGACGTAAAGCGTCTTCTCGTCCGGCGAGAGCGCGGTGCCGTTCGGTCGCTCCATGTCGTCGGCGACGAGCGAGATCTCGCCGCCGGGCGAGACGCGGAAGACGCCGTAGAAGCCGAGCTCGCTGAGGCCCGGATCGGCGAGGCCGTACGGTGGGTCGGTGAAATACACCGTGCCGTTCGAATGCACGACCACGTCGTTCGGGCTGTTCAGCTTCTTGCCGTCGTACGCGTCGGCGATGGAGGCGAGCGTGCCGTTCGCGAGCTCCCGCGAGACGCGCCGTCCGCTGTGCTCGCAGGAGACGAGGAGGCCATTTTGATCGATGGCAAGTCCATTCGTGTTGGCGCTGGGCTCGCGGAAGACGGTGATCGCGCCGCCCGGCGTGTGTTCGTAGATGCGATTCGCGGGGATGTCGGTGAAGAGGAGGGTCTTCGTCGCGGGGTTCCATTGCGGCCCCTCCGTGAACATGAAATTACCCTGGACCTCTTCGACGGTCCCGATCCCGACGAGCGGATCGACCTCCGCGACGCCGCCGCCGGCGCCGCCCGCACCGCCGCTGCCGCCGCTGCCGCCAGTGCCCCCGGTGCCGCCGCTGCCGCCAGTGCCCCCGGTGCCGCCCG
>NZ_JASBQE010000199.1 GCF_029960785.1 Polyangium sp. 15x6 | reverse complement strand
CTCCAGCGCGAGCGCGTCGAGCGGCTCGGGCGGAGCGGGCGGCGAGGCCGGCACGGGCGGCACCGGGGGGACGGGCGGCGCAGGCGGCGCAGGCGGGACGGGCGGCGGCGGGACGGGCGGGGGGATGGTCGATCCATGCTCCACGGGCTGCCCCACGGGCACCTGGGACATCGACGGAAACCCGCTCACCGGCGAGCAGTGCGGCTGCGAGTACCAGTGCACGCTGGTGAGCGCCGACAGCGATCCGATCGACGACCAATACAAGGACGACAACTGCGACGGTACGGACGGCGTCGCGGAGCAATGCATCTACGTTTCGGTGGGCGCGGGCAGCGACGCGAGCGCGGGCACGCGGCAGGAGCCGATGAAGACGATCGCCGCGGCGATCCAGCAGGCGCAGGCAAAGGGAGTACCGTCGGTCTGCCTCTCGGGCGAGATTTACAACGAGGCCGTGACCGTGGTCTCGGGGATCAGCATTTACGGCGGGTTCGACCATAACAATGCCGATTTCCGTTTCCGGAGGACGTCCGCGGTGACGACCACGGTGAAGGCCGTGGGCACGGTGTTCTACGCGCCGCAAATCGACAAGGATACGCACATCGAGGGTATCTCGATCGAGGCCGCGACGCCGCAGGGCGCGAGCGAGAGCACGTACGGCGTGCGGCTCGGCGGCGGCGTCGGGCAGCTCTATGTGCGGTACAACAAGATGGTGATCGGCAACGCCAACAGCGGCGACGTCGGGGGCAACGGAATGGCGCACGCGCAGTCGCAGGCGCCGAACGGGATCAACGGGACGAACGGGGCAGCGGAGAACAACAACTCCGGCATCGGCGGCGCGGCGCAGGTCTGCGACGCGCCCGGCGGAAAGGGCGGCGACGGCGGCGCGAATTCTTCCGCGGGTCAAAATGGCTCGCCCGGGAACGGCGGCGCGCCGGGGGGCCAAGGGTCGTCGGCAAACAGCTGCACGCCCGGCATCGGCGGCGCGGGTCCCGCGGGTGGCACCGGTCAGAATGGCGACCCCTCCTCGCAGGGCGCGGCCGGCCTGGGTGGCAATGCGCTCGGCAGCGTGATGGCCAGTCTCTATGTACCGGCCCACGGCAGCGACGGAGCGAACGCCCAGACGGCCAAGGGCGGCGGCGGCGGCGGCGGCGGCGGCGGCGGCAAGGGCGACGGGCTCTGCTTCGGCGAATGGGACAAGGGCGGCGGCGGTGGGAGCGGCGGCTGCGGCGGCAAGGGCGGCAACGGCGGCAAGGGCGGCAAGGGCGGCGGCGGCAGCTTCGGCGTGTTCGCCGCCTCCGGCAAGGTCACGGTGTCCAAGAACGAGATCCAGACGGGCGCCGGCGGCAATGGCGGGCTCGGTGGCAATGGCGCGCTCGGACAGACGGGCGGCATCGGAGGAAACGGCGGCGGCAACAGCGACGACAGCGGCCCCGGCGGCAAGGGCGGCAACGGCGGCAAGGGCAGCGCGGGCGGCCCGGGCGGCGGCGGCGGCGGTGGCCCGAGCGCGTGCCTCGCACGCGCCAGCGGCGTCATGTTCACGTACGAGGGCAATAGCTGCTCGACGGGCGCGGTCGGCCTCGGCGCGAACGGCGGGACGAACCCCGAGGGCGGCGTGGGCGGCAAGGGCCAGAACGGCACGTCGGGCCTGAACATCCAGATCAACTGAAGCCACGCGCGTCGCGTGAGGCAACGAAATGGGGCGGTCCGTACGCGGGTCGCCCCATTTCGTTGCTACGCTCTCGTTTCCTCTTGCGTCGCCGGCCTCTGAACGGTACGGACGGCGGGCAATGGCCATCGAGATCGTCGAGCTCGGCGAGAAGGACAAGAAGCGGCGGCGGGATTTCCTCGACGTCGCGCGGGACATCTACGCGGACGATCCCGTCTGGGTGCGTCCCCTCGACATGGAGCTCGAGGACCGGCTCGACCGGAAGAAGAACCCGTTCTTCGACCACGGTGACGCGCAAGCGTTCGTCGCCTACCGGGACGGGCGCCGTGTCGGGCGTATCACGGCCCAGATCGACCACTCGCACCTCGAGCGGCACAAGGACGCGGCCGGGTTCTTCGGGTTCCTCGATACGATGGACGACCCGGAGGTCGCGCGGGCCCTGCTCGAAAAGGCCGCGGACTGGAACCGCGCGCGGGGGATGAAGCTCCTCCGCGGGCCGATCTCGCTCAACATCAACGAGGAGCTCGGCTGCCTCGTCGAGGGCTTCGATACGCCGCCGATGATCATGATGCCCCACCACCGGCCCTACCAGGGTGGGCTCATCGAGCAGGCGGGCCTGAAGAAGCTCAAGGACTTCTATGCGTGGACGTACGACGTCGGCTCGGTCCCGACGCGGGCGCAGAAGGCGCACGACGAGATCCTCGCGATGCCCGAGGTGACGGCCCGCCACTTGGACCCCGACCGTTTCGGCGAAGAGGTCCGCGTCCTCATGGACATCTTCAATGATGCGTGGAGCGACAACTGGGGCTTCGTGCCGCTCTCGGAGCGCGAGCTCGCCAAGATGGCGGCGGACATGAAGCTCATCCTGTTCCCCGAGATCACCTACCTCGTCTCGATCGACGGCGAGCCGGCCGCGGTGGCGCTCGCGCTGCCGAACCTCAACGAGGTGATCCACGATTTCGACGGAAAACTCTTTCCGTTCAACGTGGCGAAGCTCCTCTATCGGCTGCGCGTGAAGGGGCCGAAGAGCGGGCGGCTCATCATCCTCGGCATCAAGAAGAAGTACCGGCACGTGCGCAAGTACGCGGGGCTCTCCGCGTTCCTCTACGTCGCCATGAACCGCGCGGCGCACCTGCTCGGCCTCGAGCGCGGCGAGCTCTCGTGGACGCTGGAGGACAACGCGGCCATCAATGCCGGCATCCGGCTGATGGGCGGGCGCATTTACAAGAAATATCGCGTCTACGAGCGCGAGCTGTGAGCAGAATGGGCCCAGCGCTCACCGAAAAACACTTTGACGGGGCGATAGGTACTCCGTAAAATCCGCGCATGCGTTCTCGTGTGCTCGCCCTTACCCTCGTCGGGTGCGGGACGTGGCTCGGAGCCACGGGCGTCAGCTTGGCGGCCGAGCCCGAGGCGCGAGGGTCAGGGGCGACAGCGGCGACGGCGGCGCCCGCAGGCCGCGGGGCGGTCGTCGTGGCGATCGGGAGCGGCGTGGAGGCGGCGGCAAAGCCGCTCGCGCGCGAGATCTACCGGGACGAGGCGCTCCGGCCAGGCCTCGACGATCGGGCGGCGCGCGTGCTCGCCGGCGAGGCCGTCGCGGCGGATGCGCCGGCAAAGGAGCGCGAGCTCGCCGAGGTGCGGAGCGCGCTCACGACGAACGACGACGCCCCGAGCCGGAGGCTGCTCGCTTCGCTCGGAGCCGAGCAAAAGGCCGAGATCGTGGTCGCCGTGTCGATGGCCGGCGATCGCCCGATCGCGCGGGTGCTCCGCGTCGGAACGGCGCGCTACGAGTCGCTCGAGCTCGGGCCGACGATCGAGCGAAGCGAGGCCGGGGAGATTCGCTACACGTGGCCCGGCGCCGCGGCGACGTTGCGCAAGCTCGTGGTCGTGCCGCAGGCGCAGGCTCCCGCGCCGATCGCGCCGAAGCAAACCAGCACGAACGCCCCGCCGAAGCCGGAGGAGCCGACGCGCAAGCCGTTCTACAAGTCGGCCTGGTTCTGGGGTCCGCTCGGCGCGATCGTGGCCGCGGGCGCCGCGGTGCTGATCACGTCGAAGGTGACCGAAGACTCGACGGGCATGGTCCGGCTGAAAGGGCAGGTCGCACCGTGAGAGCGTGGTCGTCGGCGCTCGCGCTCGTGTCGGTCGCGTCGTGGCTCGTCGCCGCGAACGCGTTCGCCGCGCCGTCTCGCCCGCACGACGCGCCGGTCGTGACCGATCCACGCGCGGACGTCCCCGCGCGCCCCACGGGGTACCTGGAGCTCCAGGAAGCAGGCCTCACGTTCGCCTACCACCCCTCGGCGCACGAGCGCGTGCGCGCCGCGATTCCCGCGGTGCTCCGGGCGCGAAAGAACATGAGCGAGCTGCTCGGCCACGAGGTCCTCGGCGCGGTGGAGATCCGCGTGGCCGCGGTGCCCGAAGAAGTGCGCTCGCTCGGCCCGTTGGAAGACGTGCCCGGGTATGCGCCGGCGCTCGCCTTCTCGAAGCAGCGGCTCGTGGTGACGAGCCTCGGCTCGCATCGATCGCTCGAGCCGACGGATCTCGGCGTGGCCCTGCCGCACGCGCTCGCGCACGTGGCGCTCGACGAGGCGCTCGACCACAAGCCCGCGCCGCTCTGGCTGCACGAGGGCTTCGCCGCGCACGTGGCCGGCGAGGCCTCGGCGATCCGCGCGCAGTCGCTGCTGCTCGCCACGCTGCAAAGGCGCCTGCACGGGATCGCGGCGCTCGAAGGAGGCCTGCCGGCCGACGCGCCGGAGACGTCGCTCGCGTATGCGCAGGCCGCGGATCTGGCGCGGTTCCTGACGGACAAACCTCGCCGGGCAGCGTTCGTGAGCACGCTCGAGCGGGCCCGGAGCGGCGAGCCGTTCGAGCAGGCGCTCGCGGCCGCGCATGAAGCGCCCATCGCGCAGATCGAGCTCGCGTGGCGGGAGGATCTCGCGCGGCGGTATGGCTTTTTGCCCGTGTTCCTCGCGGGGATCGGCGTCTGGGCGCTCTCGGTGCTGGTCCTCTTCGTGCAGCGCGTGCTCGAGCGTCGCCGCGCGGCAGCGACGCCCGCGCCTCGCAAGGAGCCGCGGCCCCTCGCGATCGAGCCCGCGCCCCTGCCGCGCCCGAGGCCCGCGCCCGCGCCGCTCCTCATCGAGCGCATCGACAGCATCGACGCGGAGCGCGAGCGCGTGGACATCGGCAAAACGTTCCCGCCGGAGGCCGAGGTGCCCAAGGTGGAGCACGACGGCGACTGGCACACGCTGCATTAGGGAGAGCGCCGATCGGCGCTCTGCGAGATCGCGAAGCGAGATCGCCTCGGGGGGTGAATCGGCCGGGCTTTGCCCGGTCGAGAGGGGGACGCGAGGCGTCCCCCTCGGGACTAGGGGAAGACGCGCGTCCGCAGGTATTCCGCCACCTGCGCGCCCAGCATCTCGCCGGCGCTGCGCAGCCGCCCGCCGCTCGAAGGGTTCGTCATCGTGGCGGGCACGACGGCGCGGAACTGGAGCACGTCGAGGCGCTGCGGCCCCGCGCCCCAGATCTCCAGCGTCATCCGCACCTCCGAGGGCCGCGCCGCGACGTAGGCGTAAAAACCCGGCTCGATGAAGGTGACCATGGGCCGCACCACGAACGGGCTCGGCGCGGGCGCGGACACGAACTGGACCTCGGGCAGCTCCTCGGTGAGCTCTCGGCCGAATTCACCGGCGAATGCTCGCTTGTCCTCGTCCCAGCTCGACTGCTGATCCGCGTCCTTCGACGCCTGGTACTCCGCCTCGCTCTTGTCGCCGATCCGGACCCCCTCGAAATGCACGGGCTCCACGGCGAAGCTTCGCTGGTTCACGAACGGATTCGGCACGGCCTTCGCCACCACGGTCCACGGCGGACCACACGCGACCGTGAAGAGCGACAGGAGACACGCCAAAACCCACGGCCGCGCCGAGATCATCGCCGTCATGCCAGAACCCCCGTATCCGCTTTCGCGACGGTCGATTAGTATCACTCCCCCATGGAGGTCGTCACGGTTTGTCCCTTCCGGGTCGCGTCGCTGCTCTGGCAGCCACGACGCGGCGGGTGGGTCCTCACGGTCGTCTGCAAGGCCACGTACGACCTCGCGCCCGTTCAGTCGCGCCTCGCCGCGAACCAGGACGATCCGAACGAGGACGACAACCACTGGAACGACGATCCCGCGCGCAGCGTGTACTCGCCGAGTGATCTCGTTCCGTTCAAGGTGCGCGCCGACGTGGTGCTCGTGGGCAACGCGTTCGCCCCGCGCGGCGAAGCGTCCCGGTCGATCCTCACGCGCCTCGTCGTCGGCGGGGTCGACAAATCGATCGAGGCGTTCGGCGAGCGCGTGTTCGGCCCGGACGGCGCGGTGCGCGAGACGAGCCGCGTGACGAAGGTGCCGCTGCGCTACGAGCGCGCGACGGGGGGTCCGGACACGCTGAACCCGGTGGGCATCCGGCCCGACGCGCAGCCGGACGCGTACGGCGTATCCCCCGTGCCGAACCTGCAGCCGCCGGGGCTTCTCGTGCAGAGCCGCGCGGACGTGATCCCCCCGATCGGGTATGGCCCGATCGCGCCGACGTGGCCGGGTCGGATGGAGGCGCTCGGCGCGCACGCGTCGTCGTTCTCGCAGCAGCTCGTCCGCGAGCAGCCGGTGCCCGACGACATCGATCCCGCGTACTTCGACTGCGCCCCGCGCGATCAGCAGCTCGACGAGCTGCGCGACAACGAGCGCATCGTGCTCGAGAACCTGCACCCGCAGCACCCGCGGATGGTAACGAGCTTGCCCGGGCTGCATCCGCGCGCCTTCGTGGTCCGGCCGGGCGGAAACCCGCAGGACCTCACGATGAAGTGCGACACGCTCTGGATCGACACGGACCGGGCGCAATGCACGCTGACGTGGCGCGGGCAGATCGGCCTCGACAGACCGCACGGGCTCGGGCGCGTGGTGGTCGCGATGGAGGAGCCGGGGCAGCGGCTCACGTGGGCCGATGTCGAGCATCTGCTCGTGGCGAGCGGGCAGGCGAGCGAGCAGCTCCCGGAGACGCCGTCCGAAGCGCCCGCGCGGCCCACGCCGCCCCCGTCCAAACCGCATCGACCGGCGACCGTGCCGTTCCTGCGGCCCGACGTGGCGGGCGACATCCCGGCCAAACCACCGTCGCCGTCGCCTGCGGTCTCCGCGCTGAGCCAGATGAACGCGCCGCGCGCGGAAAACCCGTTGCCGCAGCCCCGCGTCGCGCCCGCGGGCGGCCTGCCGTTCATCGCGCCGAAGAACGTGGCGCCCCCCGCGAGCACGCCGCAGCAGCCGCCGGCCGATCGTCCGCAGCCCGGCGACGCCGCGCCGCCGTGGCTCTCGGCCGTGCGCAAGTCCTCCGTGAGCGTCCCCTCGCCGGCCGTGCCGAACGCGACGCCGTTCGCGCCCGCCGCCGCGCCGTCCCAGCCGCCGCCCGCGACGCCGTTCACGCCCGCCGCGCAGCCGTCCGCGCCG
>NZ_JASBQE010000198.1 GCF_029960785.1 Polyangium sp. 15x6 | reverse complement strand
GCCGGCCGCCGTGATCCCAGCCGCCACGCCGGCCGCCGTGATCCCAGCCGCCACGCCGGCCGCCGTGATCCCAGCCGCCACGCCGGCCGCCGTGATCCCAGCCGCCACGCCGGCCGCCGTGATCCCAGCCGCCACGCCGGCCGCCGTGATCCCACCCGCCGCGGCGCCGCTGCGTCTCCAGCGCGGAACTCCCCTCGTCCACGTTCTCGTCGGCGTCCGCGTCCACGGACTCGTCGACGAGCGCGGCCACGTTTTCCTCGACGAGTTCCAGCTCGTCCTCCCCCGAAAGGATATCCGCGCGCGCGGCGAGAGGCACCGCAATCACGGCGGCGCCTGCACCGGCGACGCCTGCCACGAGCAAAAATCGAATGAGATTCGTAACCATGATTCCCCCTCCTTCAACGCAACGTGCGGTCGCGGCGCGGAACAGCAAGTGCCGCCTCAGGCGGATTGCTCGTCATGCTCCCCGACACAAAGGAGCCGCCCGCCGAAAACCCGGCGGGCGGCTCTCCTGTCCCTCCTGCGACGCTCAATGCGGCGTCAATGGTCTCAATGCCAGCGGTCCCACCGATCGTGACGACGGTCCCACCGATCGTGGCGACGATCCCACCGATCGTGACGACGATCCCACCGATCGTGGCGACGGTCCCACCGATCGTGACGACGATCCCACCGATCGTGGCGACGGTCCCACCGATCGTGACGACGATCCCACCGATCGTGGCGACGATCCCACCGATCGTGGCGCCAGCCGTCCGTGCTCAGCGCTTCCTCCGACTCGTCGAGGGCTTCTTCTTCCTCGGAATCGGTCAATGCGCCTTCGGCTTCGCCCAGGTCCTCGTCAACGAACTCCGACTCCGGAGCCGGGATGTCCGCCCGAGCCTCGGACGGCACCGCCCCCACCGCGAGCCCTGCACCAAACACGGAAACGACGAGGAGAGAGCGAATGAAATTCTTGAGCATGAACCCCCCTTCCTGCCCGGAACGTGCGGTCGCCAGGCGGAACGGCAAGCGTCGCCCAGGGCAGGCCGCTCGCATGGAAGCCTCGCCGTCTCCATTCTCCGTCGGCATCCGCGTCCACCTCCCTTCCGCCTCTTGCCGTTTCCTCTCGCGGGTCGCGCCTCTCTTTCGGTATCCTCCGCCTCGATGAAGAAGCTCCTCAACGCGCCTTCCGATCTCGTGAAGGAGGCCCTCGCGGGCATGGCCCTCGCTCATCCCGATCTCCTCCGCGTCCAGTTCGATCCGGCGTTCCTCGTGCGCGCCGATGCGCCCGTGCGCGGCAAGGTCTCTGTGCTCTCCGGCGGCGGCAGCGGGCACGAGCCTTTGCATGGCGGGTTCGTCGGGCGCGGCATGCTCGACGCCGCGTGTCCCGGCGCGGTGTTCACGAGCCCCACGCCCGATCAGATCCTCGAAGCCACGCGCGCCGTCGACGGCGGCGCGGGCGTCGTCCACGTCGTCAAGAACTACACGGGCGACGTCATGAATTTCGAGATGGCCGGAGAGCTCGCGCGCGATATAGGAATCGCCACGGAGACCGTGCTCGTGAATGACGACGTCGCCGTGGAGAACAGCCTTTACACGGCGGGGCGGCGCGGCGTCGGGACCACGGTGCTCGTCGAGAAGATCTGCGGCGCCGCGGCCGAGGCGGGGCGGGCCCTCGCGGACGTCGCTGCGCTCGGCCGGCGCGTGAACGAGCACGGGCGCAGCATGGGGCTCGCTCTCACGCCGTGCACGGTGCCGCACGCGGGAAAACCCTCGTTCGAGCTCGGGCCGGACGAGATCGAGGTCGGCATCGGCATTCACGGCGAGCCCGGCCGGCGGCGCGCGAAGCTCGAACCGGCCGATCGGCTCACGGAGATGTTGATGGAGCCGATCCTCGACGATCTGCCGTTCCGGGCCGGGAAGGACGTGCTCCTCTTCGTCAATGGCCTCGGCGGCACGCCGCTGCTCGAGCTTTACGTGGTGTTCCGCAAGGCGCACGAGCTCGCGGCGGCGCGGGGACTTCGGGTCGTGCGGAGCCTCGTCGGGCCTTACATCACGTCCCTCGAAATGGCGGGCGTTTCGATCACGCTGCTCCAGGTCGACGACGAAATGGTCCGGTACTGGGACGCGCCCGTGCACACGGCGGCGCTGCGCTGGGGGGTTTGACGTGGGGCGCGAGGTATTGAACGGGGATGCCGTGGTTCATTGGATCGAGCGCGCGGCCGAGGTGATCGGGGAAAATGAAAAATACCTGACCGAGCTCGACGCGGCCATCGGCGACAGTGATCACGGGGCGAACATGGCGCGCGGTTTTGCGGCCGTGCGTGGCAAGCTCGCGGGGCAAACGCGGGACGATGTCGGCGCGATCCTGAAGACCGTGGGCATGACGTTGCTCTCGACCGTCGGGGGCGCGAGCGGGCCGCTTTATGGGACCTTGTTCCTGGAAGCGGCCAAGGTGGCGGCCGGGAAAACCGAGATCGATCGGGCGACGATCCAGCAATCGCTCTCGGCCGGGCTCGCGGGCATCCAGAAGCGTGGCAAGGCCGAGCCGCTCGACAAGACGATGGTGGACGCGCTGGGGCCGGCGATCCAGGCATTCGAGGGCGCCGCGGGGCTCTCGCTCGCCGAGGCGCTCGCGCGGGCGGCCGAGGCGGCGCGGCAGGGCGCGGAGGCCACGATTCCGCTCGTGGCGCGCAAGGGACGGGCGAGTTATCTCGGGGAGCGGAGCGCGGGCCATCAGGATCCGGGCGCCACGTCGATGTGGCTCCTCCTCCGGAGCCTCGCCGAGGCGGCAGCGGAATGAGCAAAACGACGGTCGGGCTCGTCCTCGTCTCCCATAGCCGCGCCCTCGCGGAGGCGACGCGCAAGCTCGCGACGCAGATGACGGGCGACGCTGTGCTCATCGAATGCGCTGCGGGCATCGGAGAGACCGGCGACGAGCTCGGCACCGATGCCATGGCCATCGTCGCGGCGCTCGAACGCGCGGCCGGTGCGCAAGGCGCGGTCGTCTTGATGGATCTCGGCAGCGCGCTCCTCAGCGCCGAGACCGCGCTCGATCTCGTGGATGCGGCCATTGCGGCGAAGACGCGGCTCTCGTCGGGGCCGTTCGTCGAGGGCGCGGTGGCTGCGGCGGTGCGAGCGGCGGGCGGCGGGAGCCTCGACGAGGTCGCGGCCGAGGCGCGGCGGGGCCTCGTGGCCAAGGAGGAGCAGCTCGGGGAAGCCGCGCCCGCGCCCGCACCCGCGCCGGTCGAGAAGAGCGGTGAAAACGAGACCTGGGAGGACGCCGAAATCGCGGACCTGCACGGCCTGCATGCGCGCCCCGCGGCGCGGATCGTTTCGCGAGCCTCCCGGTTCGATGCGAAGATCACGATCGAGAATCGAACGAATGGCAAGGGGCCGCGGACGACGGACAGCGTGATTGCCCTGTCGGGGCTCGGCGCGCGGCATGGCCACGTCCTGCGAATCGCCGCGACGGGGCGCGAGGCCGAGGCCGCTGTCCGCGCCCTCGCGGCCCTCGTGCGCGAGGCCGGGACGAACGACGCTCCCGCGCCGCAGGCCGCGGCGGAGGCCACGAAGGGCCGCGGGATTCCGATTGCAGCCGGGGTCGCCGTGGGGCCTTGTATTCGCCTGCAAAGAACCGCGGTCCGTTTGTCTGACCATTCCGTCGACGATCCGGCCGTCGAGCTCGAAAAGCTCATGGCCGCGCTCGACCGAGTCGAGCGGGAAATCCGCGCCGCTTTTGGTCATGACGACATGGCGACCATGCACGGCACGCTGCTCCGGGATCCCGTCATCCTGCGGACCGCCCGCGATCTCGTCACGGAATCCGGCCGCAATGCGGCGAGCGCATATCATTCCGGGGCCTCTCGCGCGGCCGAGGCCCTCGCGAACGCGGACGACCCGTACATGCGCGCCCGCGTCGCCGACCTGCGCGACATCGAGCTCGCCGTCCTGCGCGCGCTCGGCGCCGCGCCCGCGGTCGTCTTGCCCGAAGGCCCGCCGGCCATTCTCCTCGCCGACGAACTCTTGCCGAGCGAAGCCGCGCGCCTCGATCCGGCCCGCGTGCTCGGCGTCGTCGACCTGCGCGGCGGCCCGACCTCGCACGCCGCGATCCTCCTGCGAGGCGCGGGCATTCCCGCGGTCTTCGGCGCCGCGGCCCTCTTTCAGGATCTGCCCGAATCCCCTGCCCGCCTCGGCCTCGACGGCGGGACCGGCGAATTATGGATCGATCCGGCCCCGGTGATCACGGCCGATCTCGAGCGCCGTCGCGCCGAAGAACGGGCGGCGCGGCTCTCCGCGGCCGCATTTCACGGCAAGGTCACCCTTCCCTCCGGCCCCACGGTCGAGCTCTGGGCCAATGCGGCGAGCGCGCTCGAAGCGCGCGCCGCCAGGGAGGCAGGCGCTTTCGGGATCGGCCTCTTGCGCACGGAAATGTTCTTCCTCGACCGCAACGACGCGCCAGGCGAGGACGAACAAGCGGACCTTTACGCCGAGGTCCTCGCCGCCTTCCCCGGCGCGCCCGTCGTGATTCGTACGCTCGACGCGGGCGGCGACAAGCGATTGCCCTGGCTGCACGTTCCCCCGGAGGAAAACCCGTACCTCGGCCTGCGCGGCATTCGCCTCTCCCTCGATCGGCCCGATCTGCTGGAGGCGCAGCTCCGCGCCATTCTTCGCGCCGGACGAGGCCGTGACGTGCGGATCATGATCCCGATGGTCTCGACGGCGTCCGAGATCGAGGC
Source organism: Polyangium sp. 15x6 (assembly GCF_029960785.1). Taxonomy (GTDB): domain Bacteria; phylum Myxococcota_A; class Polyangia; order Polyangiales; family Polyangiaceae; genus Polyangium. The sequence goes on along the minus strand of NZ_JASBQE010000198.1, from coordinate 2,691 downwards.
CACGAAGGCCGCCCTGGCGCGCGCCGCGAGCGCGCTCGATGCAGCGGGAAAACCTCATCTCTGGCCGGTCCCGCTCGGCATCATGGTCGAGGTGCCGGCGGCCGCGCTCCTCGCGGATCGGCTGGCGCCGCACGTCGATTTCTTCAGCATCGGGACGAACGATCTCACGCAATACACACTCGCGGCGGAGCGCGGCCATCCGAGGCTCGCCGCGCTCGCGGACGCAGGGCATCCGGCGGTATTGGATCTCGTGGGCCGGGTGGCGAAAGCGGGCCAGGCGGCGGGGCGCGCCGTGTCCGTGTGCGGCGAGGCGGCGGCGGATCCGAAGCTCGCGGCGACGTTCGTGGGGCTCGGGATCACGCGGCTCAGCATGGGGCCTTCGGCGATTGCACGCGTGCGGGCGGCGCTCGTGGCCGGCGCCGCCGAGATCCGGTAGGGTCTCGCTCGCATGAACGACTCCCGCTACGCGCTCCCCCGCTCGTTCCTCCCGATCCGCACCGCCCACCTCGCCGGCAAGAAGGCCGCCGGCGTGAAGGAGGTCCTTCACGCTGGCGAAATCGTGCTCACCACGGGGCGCCTCGTGGCCTGCGATCCCATGATGCAGCCCGAGCGGCCTCCGTTCGAGCGCCTCCTCGCGCCGGGAAAATATCCCGTTCATCTCTTCGTCGCGAAAGAGGGCTCGGTGATCGGATTCGCCGAGATCCGCTTGCGGCGCGCGGCCATCGACCATTTCGAGCTCGCGACGATCGCCGGGCAAGATGCGGCGACCTTGGGCGAGGGGCGGTTCTTCGGGTATCCCGTCGACGCGGGGCTCGGCTGCTTCGCCGACGAGGCCGCCCTGCGTCACCTCCAGGACGCGGACGCCGCGCGAAAGAAGGCGGACGGGCCCTCGTATGGGAGTTATTACGACGTCGTGAGCCCCGAGCTCCGCGCGAATGGGGGCCGGTGGACGGATCATCGGCCCCACGGGAGCGCGAGCGAAAACGTGATGATCTTCCGCTCCGGAGACGGCGACGGCACGTATGCGACCTATTTCGGTATCGACGCGGCCGGCGAGGTGGCATGCGTCGTCACGAGCTTCAATGTGTTCGCGGAGCCGGTGTCCCGGGAGCGCAAGCTGCAGGCCGTCACCGAAGTCTTCGCGCCATTCGTGGCCGCCATCGAGCGGGACATTGGCGCCTTCCTGCGCTCGAAGGGGTTTTCGGGGCCGAATGCGGCCTACAAGGTGAAGTCGGACGGGGGCGAGCTCGATCTCACGTACACGCGCGACGGGCTCTCCTTCCAGGTGCGCGCCACGGCGCTGTACCAGTCGGTGCTCGACGCCCATTTCCGCTGGACGCGCGGGCGCGCCAATCTCGATGTGGGCAACGAGCACCACAAGGCGGGCGTCGAGCTGGACCTGCCGAGCGCCCTCGCCATCGGCAATGCAGCCTATACCTACGCCACGAAGATCGGGGCCTCGTACGCGGCACGCTGGGACGTACTCGAAGCGGCGGTGCTGGGGTACCTGCCGATCAAAGCCCCCAAAACGAGCAAGCGATGACGCCAGGCTCGTCAGCGCACCTATGTCGAAGCTCACTCTCTCGGGCCTCGGAAAGGATTACATCAAGGACTGGAGCAACTATATCGTGGAGGAAGAGAAGGTTGTCCTCGACGAGGTGACCAAGAAGCTCAACAGCCTGGGGACCATGTACAGCATCAACCTTTGCGCGGACGACGGGGCGCATCGGATCTTGCTCACCGTGGCATATCGCAAGAATGGCCCCGCTGTAGGGTTTTTCACGCTTCGCCAGGAGACTTGAGCGAGGCGAGCCAGGCATCCTACGCCTGAACGCCTCGTTCGGGGCTGTCGCGTCGAATCGTGGCGGCCCGCCCTTCCTCGTCTCCTGCTGGCACCTTCCACAATCCCCCCGAGATGCGCGCCCGGTCATCCCGGACGCCGGGGTTTACTTGCGCCCCGCCTCCCTTTTCACGTCACGCGCGGGGGGCGCAAACGGCGGCACCTCGAACTTGGGCACCGGCAAGGTCACTTCGGCGGGGAGGCCTTCCTTCTTGCCGGTCTTGAGGAATTCATAGACCGCCTGCTTCGCAGCCGGTTCTCCGCGAAGCTGATAAAACGTGCCGTCGTGGCCCGCGCGATGGACGAGGATCGCATGGCCGTTCGGAAAGTACGGCAAGAGGCCCACGGTATTTTCGACCGGCGTCGAGGTATCCCAGTCGCCGTGCACGAACAAGACCGGGATCGGGCTCGTGACCGGCTCTCTCAGCGCGTCGCCCATGTCGCGGGTCGGCCAGTCGGGCGCGGAAGCGATGTTCGACTCGAAGTTCCACGTGCCAAGCACCTCGACGGCCGGATCGGTCCGCAGCTTTTGCTCGCGCGCGGCGGTGACGCCCAGGCTGCTGTCGATCAAGGGCCCGATCAGCTTCGTCTTGCTCGCTTGGCGCTCCTCGATGACCTCGCGTGCCCAGGCCTCGTAGTGCTCGTGATAGAGTGATAAAATGAACGCAGGCCATTGCTCGCCTTCCTGCGTGTGCGACAGCAGGGCGAGCTGGAGGTCTTCCGACCCTAGGTGGCTGGTGTCGATCGCGAGCCCGTCGAAGAGGTCGTGGCCGCTCGTGTTCCCATGGCCGCCAGGGTGCATATCGGACAGGTCGCCTGACGGCTGATAATGGTTTGGATCGTCTTCTGGT
>NZ_JASBQE010000197.1 GCF_029960785.1 Polyangium sp. 15x6 | reverse complement strand
GCTCTGGTACGGGGTATGCCGAGCCGGCTGGCACGGTTTTCCCGGACCACGTGGCGCGGGATGTATCCGTATGAAATGCACGGTGTTGGGGTCGCGATCGGGGGCTCGTAGATCCACGGGCTGCTAGGGCGTAAGCCGGATAGCGGCGGCTCGGGGATTCGGAATGAGGCGGGCGTAGGTTCGGCGTCTTCGTCCGCGGCACGGGCCTCGGCGAGTTGATGGGTGGCCATGGTTCCTCCCAGCGTGGGAGCCATGGCTTGACGCTGGGTGTGCAACAAACACCTGGCCCGCGAATGGAGCACACCCAGCGCCAAGCCACGACGTGGGGCGAAATGAGACGTCGACGCAGAGGCGTCCGCGCTGGCCCTATGGTCGCCCGTAAATGGGTAGGGTTGCGCGCGGCGGCCTCGTCGTCGCGTTCTCATCCATGGAATGAGGTCGACGCGGCTCCGGCTCTCAACAAATCGTCATGCCGGGTGAAAAAAAGCGGGTGGGGCGGCCTACTTCGCGCCCCGACTCGCTTCCCGGTCGGCGAGGACCGCGCCCAAGGCTCCCGTGACGAGGGGACAAATCCGCTTCGCTTCCTCGTGGTCGCCTCGCTCCAGCGCGCGGTCGCACGCCTGGGCGAGGAGGCGGGGCCGCGGGTTGCTCTTCGCCTGGTCGGACGCGGGGGCTGGTCCGGGCGGCGGAGGGCCCTGCGGCGCGACTGGCTCCGGACAGACGGGCGGCGCGAGTTGCTCGATGATGCCGGCCGGCACGGTGCGCTCGCTCGTCGCGGCGACGTTCACGACAACCGGCGGGAGCTCGGCGAGCGTCGTGGCGCGGCGGAGGAGAAGGAAGACGATGAGCGCGCCTGCGCCGGCACCGCCAAGGAACGTCGGCACGTGGGACCAGCGGCGGGGGTCCGGCTCATGGCGCGGCCTGGCAGCGCTCGACCACGCCTCGCCAACGCTCCCCTCGTGCATGATGTCCTGCGAATGGAACGGAAGGACGAGCGGGCTCCTGATGCCGAGGCGTTCGAGCTCGCGGCGGAGCTGGGCTAGCGCGGCGGCGAGCTCTCGGTAGACCGTCGCGGCGGATATCCCGAAGCTCTCGGCGACCTGCTCCACGGGCAATCCATCGACGTACGTCGCGCGGACAACCTCTTGTTGTCGCGTGGGGAGCTTGTGCAAGGCGGCGTCGAGGGCTCTGTTCTTCTCTCGTTCGTAGGCTTCTTGCTCGGGATCCGACGGGGCCACGTCCTCGATTTCGATGAGCGGAGCCGGTTTGTTCCGCGTCTTCCCGCGCTCGCGGTACTCCGAGACGACGCTACGCATGTTGAGGTGCAAGAGCCCGCCGAGTTTGTCCGTGATCTCCTTCCCCTCGAGCTGGTGAAGGGTCCGGACGTAGATGTCATGGCAGAGATCGGGCATGTCCTGCGCAGGAACGTGGCGGTTTCGGAGCCAGTTTTCGATCTTGCGCTGGTGCGTCGCGAGGAGCTTGAGGCGCTGGTTTCGTTCCTCGTTCATGGGTGGAGCCTCCAATCAGGGGACACAGCAAAGGGTGCGGGGCCCGAGGAGCTCGACGGCGCCGAGGAGCTCGCCCCCGTGGGCCTGGCAGGTTCCGGAGTGGTAGACGAACGCGGTCGCGCTCTTCGCGCCGAGGGCCTGCCCGGGCGTCGTGAGGTCGAGGCACGTGGGGCTGTCCGATGAAACCTCCTCGGCAACGACCGGGCTGGTGCATGCCGCATCCGCGTAAAGGGCGATCGACGACACGCACGCGCTTCCCTCCGGCGCGCCGCACGTGCAAGCCGAGCAAACACGGGTGTCCTTGAAATCTTCGTAGAAGACGAACCTCACCGTGTACCCCTCGGCGGGGCAGTCGTGAATCCCGGACCGCTGGACGCACTGTCGGAAGCCGTCTGGCGCCAGGGGGACGCAGAGCTCGGCAGCGCTACATCCGGCGTATCCGGTCGAGGTGATGCCTTCGCAGAGCCGGGCGAATTGCCCCCAGGATGGCGCGTCCAGGGATGCCGCGGAGGAGCCAGAAGCGCTGCACGCCTCGTCCGTGATCACGAGCGGTCCGATGGTCACGGACTGAATGCAAGGCGGGCCCGTGCCGCACGAGCCGGCGGGGATTGCGTTGTCCGCCGCACACGAGCCATCCCAATACTCGGGGGGATCCATGGGCGTCGCGGCGGCTCCCTCGGCGGAGGCGCAGGGAGCGGTATGGGCTACGATGCTCGAAGGGAGCGAACAAAAGCCGTACGAGGGGCCGCACGTGCATTCCCCGCAATCGGCAGGCGATACGATGGGATCGCCATGCCAGACGAATTGCTCGACGGGTGCGGCGCCGGGGCATGGTGGCGCAGAGGTTTCGTCTGGCCCGATCCACGCGAGGAGGGGATACGAGAAATCCCCCGGGCGAAGGGGCACGCAGTCGTCCTCGCACACGATCTCACACCCGCCGTCCCCCCCGTTGGTACTTGGGCCACCGTCGGCGTCTTCGTTGTCTGCGTCGGTGCCCGCGTCTGCGTCTCCCCCTCCTCCCGAGGTATCTCCCGCGTCGTACCACTCGATGACGTTGCGCGCGTCCGCGCATCCATGGAGCAAGGATCCAAGCGTTAGCCCCAGCAGCGGAACGAGGACGGTTGCCTTTTTCAAGGGTGCTTGCATGGCTACTCCAGCGCTACTTCGTCAACTCGAACGAAAAGAGTGCTCCAAGGCCAAGACGTACGGGAGGAGATCGCCAGTCCTCCACTGTCTGGCCGGTTTCCGCAATGGCTGATTCGACAACAACGCTTCGCAAATCCGCAACCGCATCAACGAAGAAGAGGGCCGCGTACCGCTCGGCGAATGTCCAACGAGCCGCAACTCGCGCGCCGAACCCAACCGATACACCGTCGGAAAGGCCAAGCTTCCCGGGCGCGTCGAGGTGAAACGTGGTGCGCCCGATCGACGCGGCGGCGCAGATGTCCACGATGCTGGCCCGCGCGCACGGCAGGATCGTCCCAGACCAGAGCGACGTCCGCGCCGGAACGTTTCGATCCCCGATGCCCGATGCGGGGGTGACGACTCCGCGCATGTCCACTGCTAGGGCGAACCTCGGCCATCGAACCTCCAGCATCCCCTGCCCTCCCACCGCAAAGCTTGGCAGGCCATATGGGACGACTACGGGCCCGAGGGCTGCGGCTACCTGGACCGGCGTCCCCTCGGGCGTGCCCGGCGAGGTTGGGCCCGCGGATCCCGGGGCGATCATGGCCAGGAACTCCGGCATGCGGAACGCCACGGGGTGGATCTCCGGCCTGCCCACCTCGATGTCCGGGGGAGCCGCGAGCATGGGCGGAGGCGTCTCGCTTCCCCACGCGCGCGGCCCGAAAGCGAGCCGAACGAGGGAAGCCATGTCGTAGGCGAGCTCGCGGCATGTCCCCTGCTTGTCCGTGCGCCAGCGCCACTCCTTCCCATTACCCGAGGGATCGGGGGCCGATAACTCGGCCTCGAAGTCTTTCCCAACACGACGCACGTCGACACGAAGGACGGTCGGGACGTCGGTCCGGACAACCACGTATCCAAACTCGGCCGCCATCATCAAGGCGAGCTCTTCGGCGTCCGGGCAGCCCGTCGAGGCGTCCGGGGCGTCGTAGTCGAGACGGAACGCAATTTTGTGCTTCGGTGCGGCGGCTGCGCTCGACGCGAGGGCGAGCGCGCAAGTCGCAGCGGCAAGCGGGAGGAGGCGGCGCATGGGAGACGGGCGCCAGATTACGCTCCGTCTGGCGGGACAGGCAAGCGCCGTTTGCCCTGGCGGGGCTCGGGGCGAGGTCGAGCGGTTCGTCCGGATAGAACCGAACGCGTTACGCCGAGGTGGCTTAGCGGCGATCCGTTCCGGTGGCTCTCTCCGCTCCGATCTCGCTCGCGGCCTTCGCTACGGCGGCTAGGACTTCGGTCACCTTCCGCCACGCATCCGGGCCCCCCGCGGCAACGGCGGCGAGTGCGTCAACCGCTCGCGCGGTTAGGTCTGCGCCGAGCTCGGGAGCCTTCGCGACGGCGGCGAGTGTCTTCATTACTTCGGGCGCGGCATCCGGTCCCCCGAGGGCGACGGCGGCGAGGCCATCGACTGCTCGGCGGGATATATCCACGATCCATCCATTTTGATCGGTAACTGATTGATTTCGTTCGATATGGCTCCGACTTCCTAAACCGAAGGTCGCAGGTCCGATTCCTGCCGGGGGTGCCCAATGATTTCGCGGGGTTAGCGCTTCCTACCGCGCCGCCCCGCCCGGTCCCTGAGACCCCGTTTCCACGCTGTTGCCACGCCCGTTGCCACGGCGCCCCGGATCCGTTTCCAAACCCGTTTCCACGGCCGTTTCACCGGCCTTCCGTGAACCCCACGAGCCGCCGGGCGGCCTCCTCGAGGTCCTCCTTCAGGTGGTGCACGTACCGCTGGGTCGTGGACAGGTTCCGGTGCCCCGCCATCCGCTGGACGACGTGCACGGGGATGCCGGCGCGGAGCCACGCCGTGATGGCGTAGTGCCGCAGGCAGTACACGCTCCAGTCCTCCAGCCCGACCCGGTTCCGCACGCGCTCGAACGCTTGATCGAGCCCATACTGCCCCCACGGCTTCGCGCGCTCGTTCAGCGCGACGTGCGCGTCGCGTGGGGCTTGCTCGACCGGACCGAGGAGCCGTGCGAGCGGCGGCGCGATCGGGATCTCGCGCTGCCCAGTCTTCGGCGTGTGCGTCTCGCCGTACGACCAGCCCTCGCGCACGCTGAGGAACCCGCCCACCGCCCCGCCACCTTCCCATCGCAGCCGCACGTCTCGGCGGCGTAGCGCGCGGACTTCGTTGGGACGGAGTCCGGCGTACGCCATGAGGGCGAAGCTGCGGCGATGGGACTCGACCGCGGCCGCGAGGATCGCCTGGACGTCCGCGTCCGTGGGGATCTCGAGGATGGTCTGGCCGACCGGCTTGAGGCGCGGGAGGCCCTTGGGCGCGTCGGCGAGGTAGCCGCGAGAGGTGGCGAAACGAAGCACCGAGCGGAGGACGATCTGCACGTTGTTGCGCGTGCCCTGCGTCCGTTTCCGCTGCGAGAGTTCGAGGTCGAGCGCCGCTGCGGAAGCTTGATCGATGCTCGTGAGCGGGAGCGCGCCGAACCGAGGGAGCAGGATGGCATCGAGGACCGAGCGGTATCCGCGCCGGGTCGAGACCTTCAGGTCGGTCAACATGAAGGTGGCGCGGTACTCGGCGACGACGTCGGAAAAGCTCCTCGTCGGGACGGGCGGTGGAGACGGCGGGGAAGGGTCGGGCGACGGAGGTGAGTTCGGGGGAGCAGCAGGGGAGGGGGCCTCCTCCTTCGCCTCCGAGACCGGGGCCTCCAGCTCGACGGGCTCACCGTACTGCGCGATGAGCGCGACGATGCGCCGTTCTTCCGCGCGGGCGGCGACCATCGTCTGGATGGGCGCGTCCTTGCGGTAGCGTGTCTTCACGCCATTCTTGTTCACGTAGGGGATGTCAATGACCAGGCGGGATCCTCCCCGCCGTTGTTCTCGTCGTACCGTCATGACCTGGTGCCTTTCCCAGGCCGATCGGGCACTTCTGCGATGCCGCGACCATAGCACGAGCCCAGCCCGCTCGCGACCCGGAGTTTTCCTGCCCGCGCCTGCCAGACCGCTCGGGACTTGACGCCCGCGCCCAACTGGACGACGACAAACCCATGCGCATCCGAGTCTCCGCGGAGATCCCGCTCGGCCGGCCCAACGTCGACTTCGGCCTCGTCACGTGGCTGCATATCGCCATCCTCGACGAGGACGATTCCGGTCCGATCGAGAAGCCGATCGGCCAGGCGAGAGCCGCCCTTGTCCACGTGGGCAAAGTCCTCGACAACGAGGAATCCCTCCTCGACGTGCTCGACGCCGATAGCGGTGATCTGGAGGCGCTCTACTCGATCTACTTCGACGAGCAGACCGATTGGTTCAAGCCCGAGCTCGCCGAAGGGATGGGCCGCGATTTGCTGTACATCGACGAGGTCCACGTCGAGCCCGCTTTCGAGGGCCGCAACATCGAGCTCGCCGTCGTGCGAAGCCTCGCGGATACGCTGGGCCAAGGATGCGAGCTGGTGGTCGTGCCCGTTGAATCCGATCAGGACGAGGAATACTGGTCACACCTCGGCTTCGAGATGAGCACCCCGGGCGAGAAGGAGCATGGGTACATGCACCTCAGCCTGGCCAATCGCAGCTCGTTCGTGGATGATGAGGAGAATCCTGGCCACTTCAAGGTCAGGCCGAATATCCCGTCCGATGAGACGAAGATGCATCACTAAGCCAAAGGAGTCTCGCGTGGCCCATTCCCACAGGGAAGGCGGCAGAAGCCTGCTCGGCAGAATTCTCGCAACCGCCACGATCACACGGAGCCTGCCCTTTACCCTCTTGACACCGGTCGCTGTTCTCTGATCCCATCCGACGAACCGCCCAAGCGTGGCGTGAGCTGAGGAGGGACGAGATGCCGACGACGCCTGTAACAATTCCCGTGGTTTGCGTGCAGAGAGATTCAGCCGGTGCAATCGCGCACGTGGGCTTGCTCCTGACCTCACCGGAAGATAGAGGGGTTACTGAATTCGAGGAAGCAAAGCGCGTCAAGGGCAGGTATTCGACCTACCCCCTCGTGTTCATGCCGAACGAAGACGCCGCCAAGCTAATCGACGACGGGGAGGCGAAACTCGTGGTTTACGATAAGCATGGGACGGATCCCGCCGAAGTTGGTACCGTGGAGAGAAACGACGGTGCGCGAATTACGCGCACACTAAAGGACGACAATAAGCTCAACAACCTCTCGGCTCTGCCGACCCTTCCGCCGGTACACAAGAGCGTGCCGATCGCAACTAAGGTAGCTATGCGGTATATTGCTGCACGCCGGTTAATGTCTGATTAGCCCCAGACACACGCCGGCCCCGCAGCCGTTTGCTCATTGTCCGGCCCCTACCCCATCACCTTCGCCAACCGCCTCCCCGCCTCCTCGAGATCCTCCTTCAGATAGTGCACATACCTCTGCGTCGTCGACAGATGCTTGTGCCCTGCCATTTTCTGCACCACGTGCACCGGCACCCCGGCCCTGAGCCACGCCGTGATCGCATAATGCCGCAGGCAATACACCGACCACCCTTCGAGCCCCGCCCGCTTCCTCACCCGCTCGAAAGCCTGATCCAGCCCGTACTGCCCCCACGGCTTCCCGCGCTCATTCAGCGCCACATGCCCATCCCGCGGCCCCTCCTCGATCGGACCGAGCAACCGCGCCAGCGCCGGCACGACGGGAACCTCCCGCACCCCGGTCTTCGGCGTATGCGTCTCCCCGTGCGACCACCCTTCCCGCACCGCGAGAAACCCGCCCACTGCCTCCCCGGACTCCCGCCGTAGCCGCATGTCTCGACGCCGCAGCGCCCGCACCTCGTTCGGCCGGAGCCCTGCGTACGCCATGATCGCGAAGCTCCGTACCACCTCGCCCACCCCCGTCCTGACACCGACGGCTCGCTCCTCCGACGCTGGTGCCCCGAAGGGAGCACCCGATGCGGAACCATCAGCGAGCGGCGGCGATTCGTGCAGAGATCGAGCAGGAC
>NZ_JASBQE010000196.1 GCF_029960785.1 Polyangium sp. 15x6 | reverse complement strand
CGGCGCTGGCGGCGAAGGCGGCGCTGGCGGCGCTGGCGGCGAAGGCGGCGCTGGCGGCGCTGGCGGCGCTGGCGGCGCTGGCGGCGACGGCGGCGGCGAAGGATGCAGTGTTGGCGGCGCAGGCTCGAAGGGGCCTGGTTCGGCTGGGCTCTTCACGGCGCTCGCGCTCGGGCTCCTTGCGATGGGAAGGCGCCGCTAGCGGGCTGTCCGGCTGGGGTTCGTGGGCCTCACCCCGTCGCCGCGCGATCCTGCCAGCCAAGACCGCCGTGACTGGCGACCCTGCCGCTGGTCTTGCCACTGGCCTGTGGGAAGAACTGCGCATCGCGCAGTTCTTCCCCCTGAGGTCCAGGGCTTGCCCTGGTCCGGGTCGAGGGGCGGATAGCCCCCGCGGGGTCCGGGGCAGCGCCCCGGCGCGGCGGCCCCAGCCCCAAAATAGCCTCACGGCACCTTGGATTCGTCGTACTTGAGACGCGCGCTCTTGCACATTGCGATGACGTCGGCTTCGCGCTCCTTCACGCCGCTGCAGATGAACGAGCACCCCGTCGAGCGGGTCGCGGCCTCTTCCCCGCGCCCCTGAATGCCGCTGAGGGGGGAGCTCGACGTGTCGATCCGCGCGACCACGACGTGCACGCCTCCGTCGGTCCCCTGATACACCGGCGGATTCTTGTTATACAGCTTGTGCTGCCCGACCAGCCCTTCGAGCCTGTAGAGAGCCGAGCCGGCGAAGCCGTCGAACTTGAACGAGGCGCTCTCGTACGAGACGCTCAACCCGTCGCTCGACTTCTCCTTCAAGGCCTCGGGCGCATCGAAATCGAACGTGCACTCGTCCTTCGTGAACGTCGTGTGCACGAGGCTCCCGCTCTTCGCCTGCGCGGGCGCTGCCGCTGGCGATGCCGACGACGTGGACGAGCCCCCTGCCTGCTTCGCGTCCTCGCTCTTGTTGCACCCGCAGACGACCAGGACCGCGACACAGAGGAACTTCCCACCGAGCTGCATCATCTTCGTCAAACCCTCCGAGCGTGGCGCTCGCCACGCGAACGGGCGGGGGTACCGCAACGAAGAAACTCGGTCAACGATGTTGGATGACGGCCTCGAGCAGGCCTTCACCCCGTCGCCACGCGCACCCGCGGGAACACCAGCATTCCTTCGGTCCCCGCCCGCCTGAGCCCCGGGAGCATGCACTCGACCACGTTGCCCTCCTCTGCCGGATCACTCGTCGTCGCCGCCTTCTCCATCGCGGACGCCGAGAATCGCGTCCCCGCCGTGGGCGCCACGAGCTCGCACCCCGCCGCGGACGCGAGCGCCGCGAGCGGGTTACGCTCGCGCTCCAGCAAAGGCGCGTGCGCGATCGTCCGGCCTCGCTCCTTGAACGCGCCCACGAGCACCACCTCGAGCCCCTTCGCCTTCAGCGCGGCGAAGAGCGCCGGGCTCGCCGCGAGATCACGGCCGAGCGACGCGCGCAGCGCGCCCTCCAGCATCGTCCCGGTCACGTCATCGCATGCCGAGACGAACTTCTTCTCCGCCGAGAACTGCTCCTCCAGCGCGGACGCGGCCGCCGCCCCCGCGCGCACCTCGGCCTCGAGCGCTGCGATCCGCTCCCGCGCCGTATCGAGATCCAGGGACAAACGCTCGCGCTGCACGCGCAGCGTCGCGAGCTCCCGCGACAGCTCGTCACGCTCAGCGCGCAGCTTGGCGAGCTCGCCCTGCACCGCCCCGGCGCCCTCGCGCTCGGCCGCCTCCACGCGCGACGACACGAGCGCCTCGTAGCGCATCACGATCGCCTCGATCTCGGCGCGCAGCGCCGCGGAAAAGGTCTCTTTCATGGCGAGCTCACCGCATGTATTTCGCGAGGTTCAAGGTCGTCACGAGCGGGTCCTGCCCGTCGCGTTGCAAGGCCAGCGTGAGCTCGTCCGGGCCCGAGACACACACGAAGAGCCGGCCCACGAGACCGGCGGCGAGGCCCGTCGGGATCATCGACACGCGCGGATCGTTCGACGTCATCTTGCCGGCCACGTACTCCTGCGACACGCGCAGCGGCGTCTTCGTGTCCCATTTGCCGAAGTCCACGTAATGCGGCCCGAACACGCTCGGATCCGACACGGGCGTGCCCATCTGCACGATCGCCACGAACTTCGGCGGGAAGCCGCGCAGATCGCCCACGAAGTAGGAGAACCCCTGCGCGCGCCGCACGAGGTGCACCTCGCGGTTCGCGATCTTCAGCGCGCCGAGCGCCACGGCCGTCTTCGGGGTCACGCCCACGATCGTCACGCCCCGCTCGGTGCGTTGCGGCGTCTCGTAGAGCACGACCTGCTGGAACGGCTCGGTGCTGCCCGGCCGCCACACCTTGAGGCCCGGGATCCCGAGCTCGTCCGCGAGCGCCTGCTCCACGAACGCGCTGCGCGAGGAGTTGCCCGCGAGCAGGATCGTCACGCCCTGCTCGCGCCAATCGCCCTCCGTTCCCCACGGCGCGATCGCCAGCATGCTCTTCATGAGCTTCACGCCATCGCGGATGCGCGTCTGCAGGTGCTCCTTCAGCTTCGCGTGCAGCGCCGGCGTGTCCGTGGCCAGCGATTCGAGCCGCACCTCGCTCCCGTCGAGGCGCGCCGCCGAGAGATCCGCCGCGCGACGCGGCTCGTTCTCCGGCGCGAACTTCACGGCTTCGAGGCCGAGCTCGCGCTCGAAGCGGAAGCGGTTCTGCCGCCCGGCGAGGCTCCGCTTGTAGAGATGCGGCTTGTTCGCGAGGTTGTTCGGAGGCACCGTCTGCGGCCGCATCATCGGCACCTCCTTGTCCTCCATCTCGGGCAGGTGCTTGTCGTGCTGATGCGTGAGCCACACGAGCTCGTGCGTGAGGTAATCGCCGCCGAGGTGATCGTCGCCGCTCACCTGGAGCGTCTCGATCACCGTCCGGCTCCCGAGCTCCTCGGCCTCCTGCTCCGTCGCGGGCCGGAAGCGGCCGCAGGCGATGTCGAGCGTGCCGCCGCCGAAATCGAAGACCGCGAAGCGCATCTCGCCGAACTTCGAGATCACCGGCTCGAGCTCGGCGTACGTCGCGAGCTCGGGACACACCTCGGCGGCGAACGCCTCGGGCTCGCTCGCGCTCATCTCCACGACGACCTCCTCGGCCGGGATCCCCTCCGGGATGCCGAGCAGGATGCCGCGGCGGATCTCCTCTTCGAGCAGCTTGCGCGCGCGCTCGTCGAACTTCGCCGGGTGCGTGAGCCAGTAGCGCAGGTACACGTCCTGCCCCGGGCGGTTGATCGCGCGCGAGAGCAGGTAGGCGTAGGCGCGCACGAGGATGCGGACGCGGCTCTCGTCGAGCAGGAAGTCGCGGCGGCGCTCGCGGTCGCGGAGCTGCGGCGACTGATCGAGGCTGAGCACGCGCTCGGGCAGGCTCTTCAGCTCGCCGACGACGGCGCTCGGCGAATCGGTCATCGCCTCGCGCGCCGCGTGGCTGCCGCGCACGACGCGCAGGAGGTTCGGGAAGCGCGCGTCGCCGGCCGCGGCGCGCTCCACCTCGGCCCAGAGCCGCTCGTGATCCTCGACGAGCAGGTACGTCGGGTTCTCCGCCGACTTCGCGGCCGGCGCGCTGCCGCTGCCGAGCCGGAGCAGCGCGCGGTAGCCCTTCTGGTAGAGCGCCGCGACGGTCGAGGTCGTGCCGAAATCGATGCCCACGGCCGAGAGCCGCTGGAACGATTTCAAGAGCGGACGCGGATCCCGGAGGCGCACCGGCAGCGCCGCGTGCCACGTGCACACGGCCGTGTGCTCGCCGTACGTGAGCGCGTGCTCGACCGTCAGATCGAGCGGCACGTCCTTGCCCTCCTCGGGGATCGGCAGGAGGTCCGGGTGCGAAGAATCGAGCACGAGCTCGGTGTACGTGCGCCGCCCGCCCGCGCGCCGCGTCGCGTCCTCGACCACCACGGCGGGCGCGTCGTCGTCGCGCTGGAAGCGGTGAAAGACGTGCGAGGGCTTCGTGTCGATGACGAACGGCTCACCCTCGAGCTTCGCCCAGTCGGCGAAGAGCCGGAGGCGCCACTTGCCCGTGCCGATCCAGAGCCCCTCCTCGGGGTTTTGCAGATCGAACAGCCGCCGCTCGGGCGCGTCGACGAGGACCGAGTCCGTCGATTCGAGCAGATCCAGCGCCGAGAGCAGCGGCCCGTAGCCTGGGATGCCCACGAAGATCGTCCGCGCGAGCGTGACCTTCCGCCCGCCCGCGAGCGAGCTCTGCGGCGAGAGGACGAGCCGGAGCGCGCAGCGTTTTCCCGCGTGCGGCGCGAGCAGCGCGAGCGGCACGACGAGCTCGACGGAGAACGACGACAGCGGTCCCGCGCCGGCTTCTGCGGGAGCCGATCCGATCGCCGCCGCGACGGTCGCGCCGACCTTCGCGCCTTCGATCTCGAGCGCCGCGAAGAACGGGCTGTCCGTGAGGCCCGAGACGCGGACGCGTAGCTCGGCGCTCTGCATCCAGCCTTCGAAGAGCGGGAGCGCCTGATCCCACGCCGCCGTCACCGGTCGTTGTGGCCTCACCTCCATGCGCACGCCGTTCGGCAGGGCGCGCTGGACGACCGTGGAGATGACGTCGATGCGGACGCGGGGCGAAGGGGTCGCGCGCTCGGGCGCGGGGGTTTGCGTGGCGATGTCGTTCATGGTCGGCCCGAAAGGCCGCGCGATGCTACCACCACCTCCCCGCGCCGCGATACGCCGTGCGCGCCTACCTTCGCGGCGCGGGCGGCGCCGATTGCACGGCCCTGCCACGCGAAGGCGGCGGCGCCTCGGGCAGACGCGCGCCTCCCGACGAGGGACTTCGAATCACGTCGGGCGCGGCCGGCGCGCTCCTGCGATACGTCTCCACGCGCGAGGCCGGCGGCGCCACTTGCACGGGCGCAGCAGGCGCGCTCCTCTCATAGGTCTCCAGGCGCGAGGCCGGCGGCGCCACTTGCACGGGCGGCGCGGCGCGCGTGGGCGTTCGCAACGCCGGAGGCGCCACCTGGACCGGCGGCTGCGTCTGGTACGTCGGCGCGGGATACTCCGGATACGCCGGCGTGCGATACCGAGGGGTCGCGCGATAGGCCGGATACGCGGGATATTGCACGGCCGGCGGCGCGACCTGGACCGGCAAGGATCTCCGGTACTGGTAGAGATCCCAGGGTTCTTGTTCGAAGATCACCCAGCCGCCGCCCGCCGGGTAATACCAGGACGAACCGACGAGATAGGCGTAGTTCCCGTTCCAGTAGTAGCTCGGGTAATTGTAAATGTCGTACGGGACGCCCCCCGCGTCGACCACGGTATATCCGTAGACCGAGCCGTATCCGAGCGGAACCGTGGCCCCAATCGTCGCCCCGCCGCAGCCCGCTCCGAGCGCGAGGGCCATGCAAAGCCCCACGACGCGCGCGCAAAGTCCCATTCGATCGCCCAAGCTCGGCGCCGCCCACCTGGTTCCGATTTGCACAGCAAAACCTCGCTCTGTCCCTGCCGGGCAAGCGGGATGCCAGCCATTACCGTTCCGAGGGGCGAACCCCCGCGGCGAGCGCCCTCCGCTTCTCGTCGAGCCACGCCCGCGCGGCCGCCTCGTTCGGCGAATGCCACACCCAGCGGTCGCGGCTCCCGCGCAGCCAGCTCGCCCGGGCCATCATCTGCGACATCACGCGCACCGTGAAGCTCCCGCCGTGGATCGCGAGCGCGCGCGGCGGCAGCCTGTGCCCGTTCGAAGTGAGCACGTGCCGCGCCGCCGGCGTGATCACGCCGAGCGACGTGAGATCCATGAGCAGGAGCACGAACGGAAGGGCCTCGGCCCGGGCGACGAGGTGCTCGATCATCGCGCTCGCGGTCTCTTCGTCGAACGCTCCGCGCGGCTTCATCACGAACGTGTCGGGCGCCTCGAAGATCATCTCGCTGAGGCCGAAGGTTACCCGGGTCTCCATGCCGCTCGACGTGAGAATACAGGATTTGACCCTCACGCGCCCCCGGGTTAGCCATGGGAGCATGAAGCTTCGTGCACCTCTCCTCCTTGCATTCACCTGCGCCGCGCTCGCCCCTGCGTACGCCTCCGCGCAGCAACTCCGCTTCACCGCGACGGTGCCGGGCGGAATCGCCGGCACGGGCAACGCGCTCGGCTTGAGCAAGGCCACCAATGTGAACGGCCCCGGAGATCGCGACTCCATCGGCACGTTCAGCTCGCTCGGCAATACCGTCGACGAGCCCGCCGCCGACCCGCAGAACCCCTGGCCGATGGGCACCACGGCGGACTGGAAGATGAATGGATCGAGCGCGGTGCTCTCGCTCCCCGAGGCCGAGGTGCTCTACGCGGAGCTGCTCTGGGGCGGCAGCTACGACTATGGCGGGGAGAACGTCACGTCGCAGCTCGACACGGCCGTGACCATCGCGGCAAACGGCTCGACGATGATGGTCACGCCCGACCCCGCGACGGCGCTCACGATGAACGAGACGGCGGCCTCGGGCTTCGCGGTCCGTTATTACATGCGCTCGGCGGACGTGACGGATTTCGTCAAGCAGTCCGGCAAGGGCACGTACGAGGTCTCGGGCGTCCCGGCCACGCAGACGAGCTCGATCAACAACCTGAACGCCGCGGGCTGGACCCTCGTCGTCGCCTACCGCGACGAGGGCGTGCCCATGCGCAACCTCAGCATCTTCGTGGGCGGCTCGTTCGTCGACGAGAACACGACCCAGGATTACACGGTGAGCGGCTTCTGCGCGCCGCCGGCGGGCCTCGTCGAGGGCGCCGTCATCGTGAGCGCGATCGAGGGCGACGCGAACTTCGTCGGCGACCAGCTCCAGCTCGCCCCCACGACAAACGGGCAGTTCAAGAATCTTTCGGGCCCGAACAACCCCGCGAACAATTTCTTTTGCTCGCAAATCAACGACGAGAACGGGAACCTCGACACCCAGGGCACGTTCGGCGATCGGAACCAGGACGCGTTCGGCGGCAAGAACGTCAGCGGGGGTCGGCAAGGCTGGGACGTGACCACGGTGCCCCTGAGCTCCCAGGAAGGGCAGCTCCAGAATGGGCAGAGCTCGGCCGTCATCCGCACGCTCACCACGGACGACTCGTTTGCCCCGATCCTCGCGGCTTTCTCCATCGACGTGAATGCACCGGACTTCAAGGGCGTGGCGAGCAGCGTCATCGACGCGCCGAGCTCGGTCTCGCTCGGCGACACCTTCACCGTCACGGCCATCCTCGCGAACAACGGCGACGTCGCCGCCGAGCAGATCGATTTCTCGCTCCCGCTCGAAGCGAGCCTCGGCCTGGTCTCGTTCGCGATCGACAGCACCCCCGGTGACATCTCCGGCAACCCAGTTGACGGTGCCGCGGTCACGGCCGGCGTCCCGGTCGGGGATCTTCCGTCCGGGAAGACGAAGACGGTGACGCTCGAGCTCGAGGTGAAGGACGCGCCGGCGCTCGCGGGCTTCTTCCTCAAGGCGAAGTGGGGTTACGGCTTCGAGGTTTGCCCGAACAAACCGCTCGTCACCGAGTCGTTCTCGCAATCGAAGCTCGTGCAGTACGCGGGCGGCGGCGGCGCGGGCGGCGCGGGTGGCGGAGGGAATCCGAGCGGCGGCGCAGGCGGCGCGGGCGGCGACGCGGGCGGCGCAGGCGGGGACG
>NZ_JASBQE010000195.1 GCF_029960785.1 Polyangium sp. 15x6 | reverse complement strand
CAGAAGACGATCCAAACCATTATCAGCCGTCAGGCGACCTGTCCGATATGCACCCTGGCGGCCATGGGAACACGAGCGGCCACGACCTCTTCGACGGGCTCGCGATCGACACCAGCCACCTAGGCGCATCTCGGGGAGACCAGGGGGCGCTGGGATCGCGGCGGGCTCGGGAAAAGGCTTGGGCGCTGGCGTGGGCTCGATCGATGGATCCGAGGGGAGCGGCGAAAGCGTGACAGGGACGTCCATGCTCCCGCCCTTGCACGCCGTGAAAACGGCGCGCCCGTCCCGGTACCCCGTCAGGCTCGCGCGGATCTCGTGCTCGCCGGGCATGGCGAATATAAAAAATCCCGTGCGATGTTTCGGATTGATCGGCTCGCCGTCGAGCGTGGTCCGTTCCGGCGCATGCGAAATCGTGACGTCCAACATGCAGACCACAGCCCGCGCCGCGTCGTAAGCGGTCTTGAACTGCTCGCGCTCTACCGGCCTCGCACGCCAATCACGGTTGACGGCGTCATGGAGCAGATGGGCCGCCCGTGCAGGCTTTCCCAGCTTGACGAGCACGATCCCGAGCCGGCCGGCGATCAACGGATCCGGCCGGATGTTCAATGCCTCCGAATAAGCGAGCACTGCATCCGCCATCCGTCCGGAGGCCCGCGCCCGGTCGCCTCGCTGCACGTACTCCCCGAACCGGGCTTCCTCCGCGGCGGCTCGGATCGCCTCGGGATTCAGCTCGTGAACCGGGGGCGCGTCGTCCGCCGACGAGGGCGCAGCAAGCCCGAGGACCCCGAGGAACGCGACGATCGCGACGCAGCCCGTCCGCATGACGAAACTCTAGACAAACCGAGCAAAAGCAGCAAGGGGTTCGTGAAAGACGAACCCCGGGACGATAACGCGCGGCTATTGCCCCTCTTTGGGGTCGTAGGTCTTCACCCCGCGGAAAAGCCTGTCGAGCGCCTCTTCTGCCTCGGGCGTCAAGGTTGGCAGAGGTGCGGGGGCCGGAGGAGCACGGCGGACGGGAGCCGGATCCGGGTCCTGAGCAAGGGCGGGCACAGGGGGCTTGATGGAGGCGACGGGCTCTTGTACCTGGTCGCGGAAGATGACCAGCACGTACGGCGCGAGATGAAGGTGGCGAACTTGCGGCGCATCGTCCGACGGGAGCAACCAGGCAGCAACGGCCGCCCCTCCGACGAGCAGGCCCACCAATGGCGCCCAAACCGTCCCGACAATCTTGTCCGGCGACCACGGGAGCCAAGGGAGGAGCCGGCGCCTGGACGACCCCTCGAACGATTCTCCGCCCGACGATCCGCGCCACCAACGGTCGGAAAGGAAGAGAAGCAGCAGCGGAAGGACACCGCGCCTGTCGCGGTCGCGCTCACACAGCGCCGCGTAGAGCCGCATACGCGCTTCGCAGGCAGCATTCCGCGCCGAGGTCACCGAAATGCCGAGCGATCGAGCGATTGTCTCGTGTGACTTTTCTTCGATGTCGTAACCAATAAAGGCGGCGCGTTGCCGCGGGGTCAGCTTGGCAAGCGCGTCCTGTAGGAACCGAAGGAACTCCGCGCGCTCGGCCGCAACCTCGGGCGAGACGTTGGGAGACACGATCTCCTCGGGGGAGACGTCCCCGCCCGATGCGTGGCGCTTCTCGCGACGTAGGTACTTGCAGGCCAGCCGCGCCGTGATGACGAACAGCCAGGGGCGCAGCTCGTCGTCCGGGATGTCCGCGCCCGTGCGGCATGTCGCGGCCTCCCACAAGACGTCCTGCGTGATGTCGTCACGATCGGCTGGGGAACTCACCCAGCGGCCCGTCCATGCGAAGATGACGGGACGGAGCGCCGCGAGCGCGGCGAGACGCGGACGGGAACCAGAGGGGGGATCGGGGGAGACGTGCGCGAGACTGGTCACGCTGGCTATATGTCTACCACGCGGGCAAACATACCGACGGGGCCGGTCGATTTTTGCTGACCGTGGATGGTTCCTCACACAACGCCTGATCGGACGAGGGGGCGCACCGGCGATAAGGATGTACGCTTACACGTCTCCGTTCGTCATCGGCCCGTGAGGATGGCCGCCAGCTCGATGCCGCTGCATTTCGCCACGCGAGCGGCAAACTCGACAGACGGCCTTATTTCACGACGGCAGACGCCCATGATGTATTTCATCGGGAATCCAAGCAGATCCGCCGCCTCTTGCGGTGTGCGCTGGCGGAGATAGGCGTCCAGACACACGAGCGTCCGATCGCGCTGCTCGTCGGTCAGCACGGCGGGAACACTCACCGGATCCTCTTCTTGGTCCGGGCTCGCCCGCTCCTTCACATGCGTCGTCGGAACGTCCTCTTGATCGCCATCAAGCGCGGCATCCATGCTCCCTCCATCGGTCGTGTGGTGTCACCGGCCCGAGGTGGTTGCGCCGCACTCAGCGCGCAAGCAGAGGTGACCATTTGCGGCGCAACCACCTCGGGCCGGCGACAAAGCCCACCCGAGCCGAACGGAGGCGCCTTTTCGACCAGGTGGACCACCGTTCGGCCGGGATGGGGAGAGAGGGCAGACGTCCCCCTCACGACGAGCCCCCATGCGAGCGCATCGCAAGCGGCGAGGTTCGCCGTCTCCACTCTCTACATGCTCGGTCGGGAGGTGGTTGTTAGCGCGGCCGGGTCGATTTGTGGGAGATGGGCCTACCAACCGCAAGAACGTGACCCCGAGGGGGGCGCCGTCGAGCACGACCGCGCCGAGCGCGCCCGAAGCGTCGAGAGCGCTCCGAGGGCTGCGCCGTGCGTGCTCACTCGCAACCCGTCGACTCTGGATCGCGATCGTCCGGGGTCGCCCACCTCGACTCGGGCAAACCATTGTGAATCCCGCGCTGACGGCTGCCCCAAGCATTAGCGAGGTCGTCGGGTACGTTGTCCCGACGGCCGCTCAGGGGATAATAACATCCATCCTGTTCCGGAACGGAAGCAATAGCCAGATAGTGGACGTCACTGTCGCTGTTGTTTAGCAACGAATGCGCTATTCCCGTCCCTGCGCACAGCGCAACGCAATCACCCGGCCTCAGTTGGTAGAGTTCGCCATCGAGCCACACGTCGGGCTCACCACTGATAATGTAGATGAACTCCTCGCGCATGGTATGGGCATGAGGCGACGACGATCGGTGCCCCGGAGGGAGGATCTCGTGCTGAATACGCAATTGCCGGAGGCCCGCTGATTCCGTGAGGTCCGCGACGGAACCCAGTGGCTCGCCCGTTGAAATGATCTTGGCTGTTCGGCGCGGGATGTCCGATTGATTGGTGATGAATTCGGGGCGTTTCATTGGTGCGATGGCGCATCATCGCACAGGCGGGCACAGTTGTCGAGCGTTCAGTTTGCCGCGGTCATCTGTCCGCGCTCATCGACGAGAAAATGCTCGACTTTGAAGTTGTCGAGGGTGGCTCCAAACTTGGCGTAGAGCCCGATATGCTTGGGATCGGAATAAGCCTCCTTCTTCGTGCTGAAGAATTCGAGGTCATACCAGGCGACGCCGAAGCGAACCTGCAAATCGCGAATCATCACCTTGGCCCAATCCCACGGGTTCTCGGTGTTCGCTGCGAACCGGCGATCCGATTCTTCCAAATGGCGGACGCACGATTCGAGGTCCTCTTTGCTCGTGAGCGTGATTTCGACCTTCGTGAATGCGCGGAGGACCTTTCCGGCGGCTTGGCGACGCCCGCCTTCCTCGCCGGGAAGAATGACCCGCCATCCATCCTCGGTCGTATACGGCACGAATGCGTCAGGCTGCCCGATCCCCATAACATCCGAGGCAAGCTCTTTCGATTGCATGCGCGGTCTCCTTTTCGCCCTCGAATGGGCGGATCGCTATTCTACGCCTTTGGATCCGCAGATCGAGGGAAAACCGCGCCGCGCATCGATAGCACACCTGAGGGCTACGCCGTCGGGGCGTGCGGGGTGCGCATGTCAAGAGGGCTGCGCGCCGCGAGCACGAACGCGCCCGAGCGCGCAAGGGGAGATCCCCCGCGCCGCGCATTGTCCCGCGTGTGACGTGTGATCACTGGTCCGTGTGATCGGATCACACGGACCAGTGATCACACGTCACACGGAAGCGCCCCCTTCCGCCTCTTGACTGCGTGATGGCCGTTGACACGTGCGCGCGGATCCGTGCGCGCACGATCGCGCCGAGCGCCGGAACGTCATCCTGTGCGCCGTCTCAGGATCGGCCGCTCTTACTGTAATAACCCGCCCCGTGGGTATCGTAATAACGGGTACCGTTCGCGTGTCTTGAAAACCTCGCATTGCGTCATTTGGACGAAACATCGAGGAACACCGCTCTAACACTTGGAAGGACCGGGAATCAATGGCGAAAGCGCCGGGCATCGTGGCGGAACTCTGGCCGGAGTGCCCCGCCCCAGAGGTGCGTTCTGTGAGAACACGCGCAGTCGTTCGGGAACCATCTAGAATCATTCCGGAAAGCGTCGTTCTGCCGAAATGTACTCTACGTAGAGTACATCCCGCTGAAAGCGCCGGGATCGTGGCCCTTCCGCGCATTTTGACGCGCCCCCGTCGAGGGCTGCGCCGGGGGATGTACTCCGCGCGGAGTACATTCGTCCGGCCGTGCGCCCTTGCGCCTTGCGTTGCACGGGAACGGCCCAGTAGCCTTCCTCCATGGCGCTTGACTTGAAAACGAGGAAACGGGGCGCGCGCATCGATCCGAGCCTGGTCCTAGCGGGAGGCGCAATCGTGGCCGGGCTTCTCATGAAGGACCGGAGCAGGCGAGCCGCCGTGAAGGAGGTTGCAAAGGGCGCGCTTCGCTCGGCGATTGCAGCGCTAAAGGCCGAACGCGCGCCAGCGCTTCCGCGCAAGGTCGAGGGCGATCCGGCGTTCGTGCGAGCCCTGGAGCGGGCCAAGCGTGCGCCGTCGAGCAAGACCACGCCGAGCGCCCCCAGGGATGCGCCGTCGAGCACGACCGCGCCGAGCGCCGAGCGCCCCCCGAGGGCTGCGCCGTTTGTGGCGAGGGCTGCGCTGTCGATGGTCTACGCGCCGAGCACGTGTGAACCGGGCGAGATCGCGCCGCTTGCGTGCCGGGAAAACTCAAAATCGCGGGCGCGGAGCCGGCGGAGCGCGATTTGTTCGGCAGTGGAACGCGGAACGCGTGCGCCGAACGTCGAGCGCACCCCGAGGGCTTCGCCGCGCCGAGCATGCGCGCCGAGCGTCGAGCACGCCCCGAGGGGCGCGCCGTCCCCCCGTTTTCCGCACCGGAGAACAGCGCGCCGATCCGGGCCTTCTGCCTACATGTCACGCGGTTACGTATGGATCGAGGGCCACGTATCTTTGGCGAAGAAACAAAAGCGGGCACGAGGGCCGCCTAGGGTGTCGCGCCGAGGGCCGCGAGGGCTGCGTCATCGAGCACGACCGCGCCGAGGGCCGCGAGGGCTGCGCCATCGAGCACGCGCGCCGAGCACCTAGCAGGCCGCGCAAGGCGCGAGGGCTGCGCCGTCAAGTGTGCGCCGTTCGATTCGGCTCCGTTCGGGCTTGCGACTTGCGCGTGCAAGTGGCTTGCGCCGCAAGCGCACGGCTCACAAGTGCCAAGCGCACGCACGCCCCTTGCGCCGAGCACGCGCCGAGCGTCGAGAGCGCCCCGAGGGCTGCGCGCCGCGACTCGCATGCGAGTCGCGCGATCCGCACCTTGCGAGCCGCTAGCGGGGCGAGGGCTGCGCCGTCGAGCACGACCACGCCGAGCGTCCAAGCCTCGCGGTTGTGTTGTCACGCATGTCTCGCGGTCATGTGTCTCGCGAGACATGCGCGCGCGTGACAACCGAGACAAGAAACACGCGCGCCGAGCGTCGCGCCCCCTTGACACGCGTCGCGAGGGCTGCGCCGTGCGCCTGTGCGTCGCGTCGAGCGCCGGGAGGGCTGCGCCGTCGAGCACGATCGCGCCGAGTGTCGAGAGCACCTTTTTCGTGCCAGGGCCGATTTCGTGCCATGGCACGAACTAGCCCGTCGAGCACGACCGCGCCAAGTGTCGAGAGCGCCCCGAGGGCTGCGCCGTGTGCCCGTGCGTCGCGCCGAGCGTCGCGAGGGCTGCGCCGTCGAGCCCGACCGCGCCGAGCGCGACTTACGATAAGTCGCGGCGCGCCGCGGTGTGCTGGGTGTGCTGATCGGTCCACTGTGCCACGACACACCGACAGAGCGGGACACACTGCGCGCCGAGCGGGACGCTTAGCGTAAGCGGTCCACGCGAGGGGACCGCCCGAGCGGGCGCGGTCCCTCACACGCTCACGCAAGGCGCGCTCTCACGCGTGAGACTGCGCCCGCGTGAGCTTGAGAGCGCTGTGCCGTCGAGCCCGACCGCGCCGAGCGCCCCGAGGGGGGCTACTCGCATGCGAGTGGCGGCGCCGCGCCTAGCGAGTCTTCCGTGGGACGGCTGCGCCGAGCGGTGCGAGGGCTGCGCCGTGGGTTCGTCGTGCCGCGCCTCGCGAGGCTACACCGTGGGTTCGTCGCGCCGCGCCTCGCGAGGAGCTGTGCCGTCGAGCACGCGTGATGACGCAAGCGAGCGTCACCCCCGAGGGTTGACGCGGCTGACGATGGGCGTGTACGCTGGCCATCATGAGACAGATCGCACTCGCGCTCCTCACACTCTCGCTTGCAGCCTGCTGCAACCTCGGGAAGAAGTCGCCGCCCTCGTCAGAGTCGTCGGAGAGCGGAACGGCAGCCAATTCCGCATCCACCGCGCCAACGCCAGCGCCAGCCGCGCCCGCGCGAGACTTCACGGGTCGACCGTCTTTAATGGTTTCGGCCAAAGACGTCCTCGACGAATATAAGAACAATGAGGTGCGCGCCGACGGCAAATTTAAAGACAAGATTGTCCAGATTCGCGGTAAAGTCGGGGACGTAAAAAAGGACATCACGGATAGTATTTACGTTACCGTGGGAACGGGTGCAACGCTGGAAATTCCGGAGGTCCAGTGCTTCGTAAAAGACGGTGAGGCCAAGGCAGCGGCGGCATTGAATAAGGGGGAGGATGTTACGGTAATCGGGCGCGTCGACGGGCTGTTAATGAACGTCCTTGTCAAGGATTGTGTCATCAATCCTAACATGAAGCTCTGCGATCGTATGCGTGTTGCATTGGGCGGCCCTGGCGAATGTAAAGCGGGCGAATTAACTGCGTTGCACATGCCCGACAAGACCGAAATTGCCGTTGTTTGCGTCGCAGAAAAGGAAAAGTTCGACAAGGTTACGACTAGCGCTTCGCTCAAAACCACAGACAATCGGGCGTCGCTTGTTTCATCGTCGCAATCGCTCTGCATGGCGATCATGGCTACCGAAAAGGGCCCCATACCGCAGCCCTTGATCGATAAGGTCCAGAAAGCTCTCGACACCCTATAAAATTTTCTGTGCCGCGTAGATTGCGCCGAGCGTCGAGCACGCCCCGAGGGCTCGCCGCCCGTCCCGTCGAGTACGCCCCGAGGGCTGCCCGTCGAGCACGATCGCGCCGAGCGTCGCGAGGGCTGCGCCTAGACGCACACGCGCTCGGTGCTCCTACGCCTGAGACTGCGTGGCGCGAAATCGCCCGGATCCACACGCGGGATCGAGCACGGCCGCGCCGAGCGCCGAGAGCGCCCCGAGGGCTGCGCCGTGCGCCTCCACCTAGCACTACTCTGCCATCCTGACCGCTCATACCCGCCACCTGACGCGTGACGAGCTGGATCTGCCGGCATCGGCTGTCTGCCATCGCGAAAAATTTGGCCCAGCGGTTCGCCTTGCGCTGGTTTGT
>NZ_JASBQE010000194.1 GCF_029960785.1 Polyangium sp. 15x6 | reverse complement strand
GTCCTGCTCGATCTCTGCACGAATCGCCGCCGCTCGCTGATGGTTCCGCATCGGGTGCTCCCTTCGGGGCACCAGCGTCGGAGGAGCGAGCCGTCGGTGTCAGGACGGGGGTGGGCGAGGTGGTACGAAAAGGGAGCGGTGGGTTGCCTCGAAAGGCGCCCCGTCTTCGAGCGACGAGCTTCAATTTAGGAAACGACCTCCAGGAGGGGGCGATGGGGAGTGGTTCTCTGGGCGAGCATCCTCCTTATCGCCCCCCTCCTGGGGGTCGTCTTCAATTCGCTTGGAGGCTCATGGATCCCGTGCGTGATATCGACGACGAGGCGGCAACGACGGTCATCGACCGTCCAGCGCTTCCGCCGCCGGAGAGCGGAACCCGCGTCAGCGTGGCGTATTCAGAGCCGCCGCGAGACACCATCGCGGACCTGCCCTCCCTGTGGAGCCGCGCCCGTGCTTTTGCGGGCGCGGTGTGGCGCGACTTGCGCGAGCGCTTCCGTAAAGCGCGCCTTTCCGATCGTCTCCCGCCGCCTCCGCCGCCGCGATCGGCAACGGCAACGCGAGTCTCCGCGGGCGCCGTGGGTCACGACGAGCGCGGGGAGATGGTCCTTCTCGAAATTATGCGTGCGGCCCCAGCGTACCAGCACGCCGCCGTCTACGTCGCGAATTACGCCATCGCGCTCCGCAGTCGCGGGAGCGAAGCGCACGCCGAAGGCGTTGTCCATTACGCGTTGTCGCGGATGCTGCCGGACGCCGATGGATACGTCTCCTTCGGGCGGCTTCGGGACATTCTGTGCGACATTTCGGTTTCCGGGGCCCTCGTGCCGGCACTTCTTCGCCTGGAGAAGGTTGGCGTCGTCCGTATCAAGCGAACCGAGGAAGCGCCGTCGCTGCCCCAGCGAGTTCAGCTCCGGATCCCCCTCTAAAAAAAGGAATCGACGTCATGGCAACCAAGCCGCCGACCATGGAAACCGAGCTTGTACTTGCGAGCGATGGTGCGATCTACGTTTCATTCGAGGAGGAGCCGCCCGCTGGCCGACGGGTGTTCACTGGATATGCGCTGACCGCCGACGAGCGTGCGCAGCACGGTACCCAGGGTTTGCTCCGCTGGGCCTGCCTCCAGCTCCTCGCGCTCGGGAGCGACGGGTGCGTGTACATCGAAGAGGGGGCGATTGAGCCCGAAGGGCGGAAGGAGTTTAGGGGTTACGCCCTGACCCCGCAGGAAGCCGAACGCGTGGCACAAGAGATCCACCGGACGGCATTCAACGTGACCATAGCGATGCGGGCCAAGTGAAGGCGACCCCCGACCCCGAAAAGGACGCGGCCGATGCGGCCGTGATCGGCATCGTCGGCATCGGTGCAATTCTCGCCGCGGTGTTCCTCGCGCTGTTCACCCATGCCGGTCCCCAGCCGTACGTCTGCATCTTGATCGCCCTGCTCTTCACGCCCGTCGCGCTGCGCATCATTGATCATGAATCCGAGTGAGCTGCGAAGAGCCGTGGCTGCCCATTTCGAGCGGCATCTGGGAAGGGGACAGCTCGTGCTGAGGGGTGCACGCGGAGGCTTGTTCATCCCGAGGCACCTGCCCATCTACGGCGCCCCGCCATGCGAGGGGCGTACGCACTGGGTTCTGCGCACCATTGGCGCGAGCCTCCGCGTCCTGGAAGGGCGCAAGGGGGAGGAGCGGCGCTTCGAATTCGTGATGTCGCTGCCCGACGACTGGATCCCCAGTGAAAAATGGCCCGCTTACATGTTCCAGCGTGCATCCGCCGCGATCTTGGCCGGTGGCT
This sequence comes from Polyangium sp. 15x6, assembly GCF_029960785.1. Taxonomy (GTDB): domain Bacteria; phylum Myxococcota_A; class Polyangia; order Polyangiales; family Polyangiaceae; genus Polyangium. Next base: position 6,215 of record NZ_JASBQE010000194.1, on the reverse strand, counting down.
TAGCGCCGGACGAGGGTGGCGTCGTCTTCAACTCGGCGGAGACCGTTCATGGTTCGCCGCACGTGTTCGCGCTTCTCGTTGCTCCCTCGCGGCAGTTTGGGCAGCACGCGGCGTTTCGGACCCTGTCCGGCACGTTGGTCGAGGTGTATGCGATGTGTCCGCTCACCTTCGATGAGTGGCAGCTCCACCAGGGAGGTTGCCTCAACACAGCCACGCTCCCAGAGGTCATCGAGCACTGGCGAGACATGCTTAGGTAGAAGGGGAGAGAAGATGCCGCCGGGAAAAATGACAGTTGAACTGCGGCCCTATATATTGGGCAAGAGCTGGGACGTCTTTGCCGAAGGCCAGCGCATCGGTCACGTCCGACCACGCGCGAAGGACGGGTTGCTGTTCGTCTTTTGCTTTGGGCGGCGGATCGGCCACGTGCGGGCCGCGGAGAAGTTCATGGCTTTTGGCCGGTACGTGGTGTTCCCCTTCACGCCCGTCCCAACCTTGCAAGAGGCAATCACGCTGCTGTTCAATGAGTACCGGCAGCTTTGTCGTGAACCTGGGCGAGAAGCCCGATCCGGAGCTGGCGCGGCGATTTTCCGAGCCGAAGCGCTGACCGGCCGGGGAGCCCCCTGGACAAAGGTCCCCGCGAGCCCCCCCGGATGCGGCCCGGGATGCGAGGGGGTGTGGGTCGGCTCCGGGGGGCTCCAAAGGGCGGCCACGGGACCGTCCGAAGTGGCACCAAATGCGGCGGGGGGCTTGCGCCGGAGCTAGGTCCGGGGCTCGTGCGTCGTGCGCGTCTGGAGTTCCTTCCGGAGCTTCCGGAGGTCGCCCTTCGATAGCTTGCGGGCGAGGTCCGCGAGACGATCCAGCTCGTCGTCCTCCGGGAACGTGATGACGCAAAACGGGGACACGCCGAGCGCGGTTGCGATGCGTTCGACGGTCTCGATGGTGATCGCCGCGAGGCCCTGCTCGATGCTCGACAGGTGGCCCTTCGACAGCGCGCCAGCGTCGGCGAGATCCTGCAAGGACATGCCGCGCTCCTTTCGTAGTTCGCGGATACGAGCCCCAACTTTCAGACAGACTGGCTTTGCTTCGGTTCGTCTCGGCACGGTTGCCTCCCTGCTCGCGCGTGAGGGTGTCCAAGACACCTACCACGGCTCGCAGGCTAAGACAAACCCCGAGGACAAACGTTGTGCGAGGCCCCCTCTCGGTCGCGAGGGGGCCCGCCGCGGTCACCGTCTCACCGTCGCTTCATGACGCGAAGAAGCTTAGCGACGGCCCTGTGCGCCGCCCGCGCGGCGGCCATGTCGTCACCGGTGTCCGGCATCATGGCGAGGAGCCGGCCGGCAGCCTCATGCGCGACCATCGCGGCGTCGAGGTCGCCTGCCGCCGCCGCCGTGACCTCCCCCTGGATGAGGACGGCCAGAAGGGTTCTGCGTGGGTCGGCCCCGGGGGAGCCCCAAAGGGCGGCCACGGGGTCCGAAGTGGCACCAACGCGCGCCAACGGCGCCGATCCGTCGTCAGCAGGACGAGGATCCAGCGGGTTACGCCGGGTCAGGGGGGCCAGAACTGTTCTCGGGGGGTGAATCGGCCGGGCTTTGCCTGGCCGAGAGGGGGACGCGAGGCGTCCCCCTCGGGACAAAACTAGAACATCGAGCGGTTGAAGACCGCTCGATGTTCTAGGATGCGCCGCATGACGCAACAAGACGTGTACGTGGTCCTGTCCTGCCTGGGACCCGATCGGCCGGGGCTCGTCGCGGAGGTGACGGAGTACCTCACCAAGCACGGGGGCAACGTGGAGGACAGCCGCATGGCCATCCTCGGCGCCGAGTTCGGCATCCTCCTGCTCGCCTCGGGTCCCCCGGAGACCGTGGGCGCCATCGAGAAGGACCTCGGCGAGCTGCAGAAGAGCACGGGCCTCACCGTGCTCGTGCGCCGCACGAAGGCCCCCGAGGAGCACCGCCGCGCCCCCACGATCCCCTGCTCCGTGACGGCCGAGGCGCTCGATCACGAGGGCATCGTGCGCGCCGTGGCGCGGGCGCTCGCGCACGCGAGCGTGAACATCGTGTCGCTCGAGGCCACCGCGTACGCCGCGCCGGTCACGGGCTCGCAGCTCTTCCGCATGGAAGCGCGCGTCGACGTGCCCCAGTCGATCGGCGTGAGCAAGCTGCGCAAGGCGATGGACGCGGTCGCCGAGGAGCAAAACCTGGAGATCGAGGTGCGCTCGCTCATCAAGTCCTAGCAGGCAGGTGTCTTCCTCTCCTACACCATCGCGCGATTCCTCTCCTGTACCATCGCGCGATGGTGTAAGGCGGGGCCACCCGGGAAGCGGTCGAGCGGCTCGACTTCGACATCCGCTGAAGTAGGCGGCCGGCGGGCTCGACTTCGACAACCCCGAAAGCAGGCGGCGAGGGACCAGCCTATCACCGGGCGGCGACCATGGAGTCACGCCGCCACGACACCTGTCACGCGCGCGTGACAACGACCGTCATGCGCGCGTGACAGCATGACGGCCGGCTGCCCATGCGGCCTGTTCGGCATGCTCCGTGCTTTCTGGCGACCGCCTCATTGGAGGTACAAGGATCGCGAGGGTGAGTATGGGGTGGTGGATCAGCATATCGACATTCATTTCGCGCGGGTTCGGCGCGCGGCTTCTCCTTCTCCTCGTCGCGCTCCTGGTCGTCCTGGCGCCGCGCCTATCGGAGGCGGCGACGCTCGTGAGCGGCAACGTCGACGGCCAGACCTGGACCCCCGCCGGCAGCCCCTACGTCGTCGAGGGTGACATCACCATTAATCCCGGGACGACGCTGACCATCCAGCCTGGTACCGAGGTATGGTTTGCGCCGGGCGACGCCCTCGCGACCGGGGCGAGCACCACGAAGACCGAGATGCATGTGTACGGGACGCTCGACGCGCAGGGCACGGCGGCGAACCCGATCGTCTTCAAGGCGCAGATGGGCTCGGGCGCGGCGCTCTGGTACGGCGTCTACGTCATCGGGGCGCAGGCGTCGTTGAACACGGCGAACCTCCTCGTCCGGGACGCCGATTCTGGTTTCCGCTTCCGTTCGGCCACGACCACCTTGAACGGCGCCACCGTCCATACCTGCAACTACGGCGTCCATGTATTGGCCGAGAGCGATGTGACGATCACGAAGTCGGTGTTGCGCAACAACACGAAGGACGGGGTCCACGTGAGCAATCAGGTGATGTCCACGTCCACGATTGCGCGCGTGAAGAACTCGACGATCCACCAGAACGGCGGTCGCGGGGCGTACGCGGAAGCGGTGTACCCCTCGTTGGCGACCGTCGCCTTGAATGATTCGATCGTGACCAACAACCAGAGCGATGGGGTTTACGCGACTCCAGCAGGAGGAAACGCGTACGCCTCCGTGAGCTTTTCGGATGTGTGGGGCAATGGCAACGACTTCATTGCAAACGGGTCGGTTTCTGGCGTTTTCTCGGAGAATCCACTCTATGTGAATGCGCCCTCGAACCTCACGATCACCTCGAACTCGCCGTGTCGTTATGCGAGCCAGATGGGCACGGACATCGGCGCGCTGCCGTACGCGGGTGATCCGACGAACGGGCTGCTCGGCGTGCTCTGGAGCCATACGACGCTGGGCATCGCGGGTTCGCCGTACAAGCCGACGGGGGACCTCACGGTGGCGCCCGGCGTGACGTTGACGCTGGATCCAGGGGTAGCCATCATTTTTCCGTTGAACGATGCGATGGCCGGAGGCAAGGACAAGACGCTCTCGGAGTTCATCGTCAAGGGCACGCTGAGCTCGGCGGGGACGCCTGCTTCGCCGATCGTGCTGGAGTCTGCGGGCAGCGGGAAAGGGCAATGGCAGGGGATACGGCTCGATCCCACGTCGTCGAACAACGCGTTCGCGAACATGGTCGTGACGGAGGCGAAAGATGGATTGTTGATCCCGACAGGGACCCAGGCCATCCATGGCCTCACGGCCCATACGAACCAAAACGGGATCTCGTTCGAGCCCGGCGGCAGCGGCTCTGTCACGAATTCGGTGCTGCGCAACAACGACACCGGGATTCATGCCCGGGTTTTCTCGAATGGGTCCACGTCGAACGTCAGCGTGACCAACTGCACGTTCCATGAGAACGGCACTGGCATTTACGCGTTTCAATTCAATGCCGCGGCGATAACGCTGAGCGTGAAGAACTCGCTCATCACCCGGGGCGGGACGGGGATCTACAACTATAACGCCAACATGACCGTGACGTACTCCGACGTCTGGGGGAACACGACGACGAACTACTCCGGCGTGACGCCGGGAGCCGCGTGCATCTCTGCGGATCCGCTCTACGTTTTGGCTCCAACGAACCTGCGCGTGAAGCCGGGGAGCCCGACGATCGACGCGGGCGTGTCCATCGGCGCTCCGACCACGGATGCCGATGGCAAGGCGCGGCCGGCCAATATCTTCTTCGATATGGGCGCGTACGAGTACACGTCGTGCGGCGACGGGACCATCGCCGCGGGAGAGGCGTGCGACGACGGGTACCTGAACGGGCAATACGGAAAATGCAAGACCGATTGCTCCGGGCTCGGCGCATCCTGTGGGGATGGCGTGATGAACGGGTCCGAGCAATGCGACGACGGCAACGCCAGCAACACCGACGCTTGTCTCGGCTCGTGCGTGGCCGCGACCTGCGGAGACGGCCATGTGCAGGCGGGGGTCGAGCAGTGCGATGACGCCAACGGCAGCAACAACGACGCTTGCCTGAATTCCTGCGCGACCGCGACCTGCGGCGACGGCCATGTACAAGCGGGCGTCGAGCAATGCGACGACGCCAATGCCAGCAACAACGACGCTTGTTTGACTTCTTGCGCGTCGGCGAGCTGCGGAGACGGCCATGTGCAGGCGGGGGTCGAGCAGTGCGACGACGCCAATACCAGCAACAACGATACCTGCTTGAATTCCTGCAAATCTGCAAGCTGCGGCGACGGCCATGTTCAAGCGGGCGTCGAGCAATGTGACGACGCCAATGCCAGCAACAACGACGCTTGCCTCGCTTCCTGCGTGAACGCGACCTGCGGCGACGGTTACGTGCAGTCGGGCGTCGAGCAATGCGATGACGCCAATACCAGCAACACGGACGCCTGCCTGAATTCCTGCAAATCCGCGGGCTGCGGCGACGGCTACGTGCAGCAGGGCGTCGAGACATGCGACGACGGCAATGGAAGCAACAGCGACGCATGCCTGAGCAGCTGCCAGCTCGCGAAGTGCGGGGACGGATACGTACAGGCCGGCGTCGAGTCATGCGACGACGGAAACACGAGCAGCACCGACGCGTGCACGAGCGCGTGCCAGCCCGCGAAGTGCGGCGATGGCTACGTGCAGGCCGGCGTCGAGCAATGCGACGACGGAAACGCGAGCAACACCGACGCGTGCACGAGTGCATGCAAGGCCGCGACGTGCGGAGATGGCTACGTGCAGACGGGCGTCGAGCAATGTGACGACAGCAATACGAGCAACACCGACGCTTGCACCAATGCATGCAAAACCGCGACGTGCGGGGACGGATACGTGCAGCAGGGCGTCGAGGAGTGCGATGATGGCAATACCTCGAATACGGATGCCTGCCTGGTCGGCTGCGTCGAGGCGAGCTGCGGCGACGGCTACCTGCACGATGGCGTGGAGGCATGCGACGACGGCAACCAGGTCGACAATGATACCTGCCGCAACACCTGCGCTTTGCCTTCGTGCGGCGACGGCGTGCAGCAGGCCGGCGAGGCATGCGACGACGGAAACACCTCGAATGGCGATGCTTGTCTGAACACGTGCGTGATCGCATCGTGCGGAGACGGCTTCGTGCGCGCCGGCGTCGAGCAATGCGACGATGGAAACAGCGACGATGCGGACGATTGCGTCGCTGGGTGCGTCGCTGCGATTTGCGGGGACGGCTTCGTGCACGACGGCGTCGAGCCGTGCGACGACGGGAACACCGACGATACGGATGATTGCGTCGCTGGGTGCGCGCCCGCAGCCTGCGGAGACGGGTTCGTCCAGCAAGGGGTCGAGCAATGTGACGATGGCAATCCGATGAACGGCGACGGGTGCAGCGCCGCGTGCACGGCCGAGGGGCAGAGCGGCTCCGGTGGTGGCGGGATGGGCGGCTCCGGCGGCATCGGCGGCGCGGGCGGCTCCGGCGGCATCGGCGGCGCGGGCGGCGCGGGCGGCATCGGCGGCGCGGGCGGCATC
>NZ_JASBQE010000193.1 GCF_029960785.1 Polyangium sp. 15x6 | reverse complement strand
GGCGCGGGCGGGGCGCCGAGCATGGGCGGCGGCGCGGGCGGCTGCGTCGGGGCGCCGACCATGGGCGGCGGCGCGGGCGGCATGCCGGCGCCGATCGGGGCCGAGCTGTACGCTGCGGGCATCGAGACGCCGGTGGTGGGGCCCGGGGCGGGCGGATACCCGGGCGGCGGCGACGGAGGCGGCGCGGGGATCCCCGGCGTCGACATCGGGCTGCCGCTTCCGGGGGCCGACTCGTTGCGGACCGCGCCGGGGAACGGTGTACGCGGGCTGTAGCTACGCTGCCGCGCGTACTGCTTCATCGACTCGTTGATGAGGTAGTCGATCGAGCACTCCAGCTCGCGTGCCATCTGTTCGAACGTCTCCCAGAGGACGTCGCGGCACTGGAATGTCCTTGCGCTCTTCTTGTTCGGATCCGCGCTCATTTTTCCCTAATCGTCGTCGATGGTTCCGAGCCGTGCTGAGGATCCGGCAAGCCCGATCCTCCGAGACCTGTACGGCACGCTCTGCGATTGCTGCTCGCGGGGCGTGCGGTGCCGCTCATTTCTTTTGCTCCTTGGAAGCTTCGGGTTTGCGCTCCTTCATCGCCGGCACGACGCAGTGGCGGACGAACTCGCCGATCGTCTTGATCTCTTTCTGCTCGCGCTCCTGGCTGCCCTCTTTGGGGACATCGCAGACCCATTTGCAGTCCGGGTCGCTGTCGCACTTCGGGGCCCTGCTCTCGTCGGACTCGAGCGAGGACAGGGCGGAGACGTCCGCCGAGGTTCCGTACGTGAAATAATACGCGATCGCGCTCGTGCGCGCTGCGGGTGATCCAGGGCCGAAGTATTTCTTCAGCGCGTCGAGGGGCGTGCCCTCCTTCAACTCGCCCAGATATGCGCCATACGTGAGCGCCTCGCCGAGGGCGAAGTTTTTGTCGTCCGGGAGCTTCCCGAGGAACTCGCCCACGTCCTTGACCGTCGACATCTTGAGCACCGTCGTCGCGGCGGCGCGGCGCACCTTCCACTTGTCGGTCTTGAACAGGGCGTAGAGCTTCTCGACCACCGCCTCGCGGGGCAGCTCGCCGATGCGGCGGAAGGCTTGATCCAGGACCACGTCGGGCGCGTCGCTGCCCGCGATCTCGAGGATCCGCTTGACGTCGTCGGCGTTGTCCTTCTTGAGGTGCCCCTCGAGCGCGGCGAGCGCGGTTTGCCTTCGTTTCTCGCTCTGATCCTTGCGCGCCGCGAAGCCGAGCAGGTGGTCGACCACGGGCCGCTGGCCGACCCTGCGCATCGAGGCGAAGACCTTGATGAGCTCGTCGTCCTGGAGCGTCTCGATCTGCTTCTTGAACTGCTCCTCGGTCGGCGTGAGCTTCTGCGCCGCGTTCGAGTCCTTGAGCTCGGGCGTGCGCACCTTCGTCCAGTCGTCCGAGAGGATCCACTTGGCGACCTCGACGAGCGCCGCGGACGCGCCTTCCTTCGTCTTCGCGTCGCCGAGCTCCGCCACGAGCGAGGCCATCGAGTCGAGCTTGCGCGCGTCCTTCGTCATGAGCTTCGGCAGCCCCACGACCGCTTCCGCCCCGATCACGCGCAGGAGCTGCTCCATCCCGTAGGCCTGGCCGCGCGCTTCGAGGCGGCGTTCGAAGTCCGCCATCGCCCACTCCACGAGCGCGCCGCGGAGCGTCTGCTTCAGGCCTTCGTCCGTGATGAGCGGCGGCTTGTCCGCCACGAGCATGGCGTAGGCCGCGTCCTTGTACGGGAACGATCCGTCCGCGGGCGCCGGCTGTCCCGGCTGTGCGACGGGCGGCGGGCGCTTCAGCTCGACGATGATCGACGAGACGAGTTGCGACACGATCGGCGCCTGAACCTCGGCGCGCAGGCCCGAGAGCACCTCGACGAGGCTGCCTTTGCAGGCCTCGTTCTCCGGCGGATTCTCGCCGTCGATCTGGGTGAAGGCGAGACGCCTGCCGGATCGCGGCTTCATGCGGATCAGCGCGAGCGCGCTCTCGACGCGGAGCGAGGTGTCGTACTTGTCGTACAGGAGCACGGCGCAGAGCTTTTTCGGGCCGTGGGCCGTGTTCTCCCAGCGGTGGATGTCGTTGTCGTCGACACGGCAACCGCTCACCGCGAGCCCCATGCCCAAGGCCACGAGGCACGTCGCGAGAACCCTCGCGGTCTTGGGTCGCGGCCCTGCTCCATCAACGCTTCGCATGCTGTCCTTGGGAATGGCGGCGATGGTACCGCTCGGGGCGTCCCAGGCTCAAAGAATTTCGGGTCCTTAACAAAGGCCTGACCTCGCCGCGCCGCGCCGAAGAGGGGGATCCTCTGTGCCCCCGACCACGAACCCGGTGCGTCCCGCCGGCTTCGCCACCAGGGACTTGCATAGAGGGAAGAGTGGGAATATGTAGGCAAGGTAGGTTCAGGTAGGCCATGACCGTTCCCCTCTTCGCTCCGCGTCGTGTGCAGACCGCCCCGGGTCCCGGTGAAACTGTTTCGTCGCCCACGAAAAAGACGCGTGGGGGCGGAGGCCGGGGGGGCGAGGGCGAGGGTGCGTCCGCGGCGACGGCCGCGCCGACGCGCCACACGTATGCGCGGGAGGCGGCGGCGCTCGTGCTGCTCGCGTCCGCGCTCTACACGTCGCTCGCGCTGGCTTCGTTCCGAGGAGATCCACTGCGGCCAGAGGTCGTGGGCCCGGACTGGGTCGGGCCCGTGGGCGCGGCGTTCGCGGGATTCGCGGCGAGCACGGTGGGCGTCGTCGCGTGGGCGCTGCCGCTCGAGCTCGTGGCGCTGTCGGCGCCGCTGCTCGGGGGCAAGCCGTCGCGCGCGAGCGTGTCGCGGTTCGGCGGCGACATCGTGGTCATCGTGATCCTGGCCGCGCTCGCGCACGTGGCCTTTCCGGTGGCGACGTCGTTCGGCGCGATGCCGCTCGGCGGCGCGGTGGGCGAGCTCTTCGGCGAGGTGATGCGATCGCTGTTCTCGGCGATCGGCTCGTACATCATCGGCCTGACGGTGGTGTCGTTGATCCTGGTCCAGCGCGCGACGTTCTCGTTCATCGAGCTCGTGCTGCGGATGCAGAAGACGCTGGAGACGGCCGGCGAGAAGGGCGCGTTCGGGCTCAAGGCGCTCGCGTCGGCGTGGCAGAAGGCGCGCGAGATCGAGCGCGCGAGCACGAAGGACGAGAAGGCCGAGCGCGCCGGCGACGCGAAGATCGTGGCGACGCCCGCGGCGGACGCGATCATCGCGGCGCTGACGGCCGGCGACGACGGAGACGAGATCAAGAAGGACGCGACGCCCGACGCGATGAACGTGGTGATCGCGAAGGGCGCGTCGGACCCGGCGCTGCCGGTCGCGTGGAACGACGGCGGCGTGATCGCGAGCGCGCTCGTCGAGGCGGATGCGCCGAAGCCGCAGCAGCGGAAGCGGCGCGCGCAGGCGGCGAAGCCTGCGGCCGAAACGGAGACGAAGGAGAACGCGGCGGCGGCGCCGGTGATCGTGACGAACACGGCGGCAGCGGAGGCGGAGGTCGAGCGGTCGATCACGCCGGCTGCATCGGCGGCGCCTGCGCCTCTTGCGATCACGCCTGCTGTATCGGCTGCGCCTGCTGCGATCGCTCCTGCCCCGATCGCGTCTGCGGAGCGTGCACCTGCGCCCGCGGAGCGTGCACCTGCACCCGCGCCGATCACGACGACCGTCAAGGAATCGACGGGCCCCGCGATCTTCGCGCCGCCCGCGGATCCCGTGGCGATCGTCGCCGTCTCGGACATGGCCGCGGGAGACGCGTTCTTCGACGCCGCCGTCACGCCGACGCCGCCCGCGGCTCCGCCGAAGGCACAAGCGCCCAAGCCGACGACCACGAAGCCTCGCGCGATCGAGCCGAAGGCGAAGCCGCTGCCGCCGCCTCCGCCGCCCACGCCCACGCCCGAGCCTGCGGTCGTGAACGAGGTCGACGACGAAGAGGACGAAACGGACGACGAGGACGAGCGCGACTTCGAGCGCGAAGCACAGGTGGGCGAGGACGAACCGGAGGAGGCGATCGACGAGAGCCCGATCGCGCCCGTGAAGGTCGAGCCGCCGAAGCCCATCGCCAAGCCCGTGACGCCTGCGCCCGCGCCCGCGCCCGCCGCGCCCGTTGCACCTCGAGCGATCGCGCCCGCGCCCGAGAAGCCGAGCGCGCCCGAGGTCGTGAAGGTCGTGCCCGCCGTCGGCAAGGGCTTCCGCTTGCCCACGACGGACATGCTCGAACCGCCCTCGCCTGGCGACAAGTTCGCCATCGACGAAGAGCAGCTCCGCGACAACGCCGCGCTCCTCGAGAAGACGCTCGCGGACTACGGCGTGAGCGGCAAGGTCGAGGAGATCCACCCGGGCCCGACCGTCACCACGTTCGAGGTCGCGCCGGCGGCGGGCACGAAGGTCTCGAAGGTCGCGAGCCTCGCCGACGACCTCGCGCTCGGCCTCTCGCGCAAGGTGCGCATCATCGCGCCGATCCCGGGCAAGAACCGCATCGGCTTCGAGCTGCCGAACGAGCGGCGCATGCCCGTGTCGCTGCGCGAGCTCGTCGAGGATCGACGCTTCCAGGAGATGAAGGCGCCGCTGCCTTGTGTCCTCGGCCGCGACATCATCGGCGCGCCGTACTTCGCCGACCTCGCGTCCATGCCGCACGTGATCGTCGCGGGCGCGACGGGCGCGGGCAAGAGCGTCGGCCTCAACGTCATGCTCGTCAGCCTGCTCTTCCGCAAGACGCCGGACGAGCTCCGCATGCTCATGATCGATCCGAAGGTCGTCGAGCTCGCGCCCTTCGATCGCATCCCGCACATGCTGCTTCCGGTCGTGACGGACATGAAGCAGGCGGCGAACGCGCTCAAGTGGGCCGTCGACGAGATGGAGCGTCGTTACCAGCTCTTCGCGAACGCGGGCACGAAGAACATCGGCACCTACAACGCGTGGGTCGAGAAGGTGGCGCGCGGCGAGGCGAAGCCCCCGCGTCCGCCGAAGAAGGTCGCCGCGATCTCGGCCGAGGGGCTCGAGGTCGAGGTCGATGCCGCGAAGGACGGAACCGACGTGGCCTTGCCGGAGAAGATTCCGTACATCGTGATCGTCGTCGACGAGTTCGCCGACCTCATGATGCAGCAGGGCAAGGACGTGGAGGCCAGCGTCGCGCGGCTCGCGCAGAAGGCGCGCGCGGCGGGCATGCACGTCATCCTCGCGACGCAGCGGCCGAGCGTCGACGTGATCACGGGCATGATCAAGGCGAACTTCCCGACGCGCATCGCGTTCCGCGTGGCGCAGAAGGTCGACAGCCGCACGATCCTCGACGAGCAGGGCGCCGAGCACCTGCTCGGCCGCGGCGACATGCTCGTGAAGATGAACGGCGCGACCGACACGCGCCGCGTGCAGTGCCCCTTCGCGAGCGAGGAGGAAGTGCAGCGGGTCACGGACTTCCTGCGCCTCCAGGGCGAACCGGTCTACGACGAGGCGATCCTCAAGCCGCGCGACGAGGAGGGCCAGGAGGCCGACACGAATGATGCCGAGAACGATCCGATGTACGACGCTGCCGTAAGGATCGTGGCCGAGACGCGGCGCTGCTCGACCTCGTGGATCCAGCGCAAGCTCGGGGTTGGCTACAACCGTGCGGCAAAAATCGTCGAGGCCATGGAAAAGCGTGGGATCGTCGGTCCTGCGAACGGAGCGAAGGACCGGGAGGTGCTGATCGCGCCCCTCTGATCGCTATTTGTTTTCCGTCCCCGCGTGCTAGAGAAACCGCTCGAGATGGCCTGCGAAGAAGAGCGCACACGGCTCATCGGCCAGATCGCGAGCCTCCTTCGGGAAAACTCGCTGCCGCCCGCCGCGCGGGAAGCGGGGCTCACGCTGATCGCATGGCTCGCGCGGCGCATGCCCGGCGAGTCGGTTTCGCTCGCCGGAAAAGAAGAGATGATGCGTCGCTGCGTGGAGCACGGCTACACGATGAACGGCGCGCATGGCGTGAACGGCGTGAACGGCGCGGCCAAGAACGGCGCGCACGGTGCGTCGGGTCTGAACGGCGCGAGCTCGGCGAAGAGCCGCGCCGCCGAGAAGCGCAGCGGTTCGTCGCGGAGTAGCGGTCGTCGCGCGCGGTGAAGGTCAAGCCGGGGCCGCTCCTCGCGTCCGCGGCTGCAGCGACGATCTGCGCAGCCCTCTCCGCAGGACGCGCGCCGGCGTCGCTCGTGATCGCGCGCGCTCGACCGAACACGCGATCCTCGATCCCGCGCTTCGCCTCGCGGAGGCGTTCCCGCCGCCTCCGCCGCCTCCGCCGCCCGAGGTCGTGGTGCGAGGTCCTCCGAGCCGCACCTTCCGCGGTGACGCGAAACGCCGGCATCGAAGCCCTTTCCACGGCCCACGCGCGCTCCCGACCGCCACCGTCCTCCACGAGGCCAAAGCCTCCATCGCCGCGATGCCTGCCATCCTCGAAGGTGGCGATCTCCTCGTCGCGTCGCTCGACGGCTCGCTCGTGCGCCTCTCGCCCACCGGCGATCTCCGCTGGAAGCTCCATCTCGGCGATCGCATCTACACGAGCCCGCTCGTCACGGGCGATCACGCCGTCATCGGCTCCGACGCCGATCGTGTCGTCGCCGTTCGCCTCTCGGACGGCCGCATCCTCTGGCAGCTCCTCGTCGACGGGGACGCCGACACCGCGCCGGCCGAGGCGCCCGACGGATCGATCGTGATCGCCGCCGGCAGCTCGCTCTACGTGATCCGGCCGAACGGATCGCTCCGCACGCGCATCCGCTTGCAGCGCAAGATCTACGGCTCGCCCGCGATCGACGACGACGGCACGATCTACGTCGGCGCGCAGGACGATCACCTCTACGCGTTCGCGCTCTCTGGCGCGCGCGTCTTCCGCCGCGATCTCGGCGCCGACGTCGACTGCGCGCCGCTCGTCGGCGATGACGGCGCGATCTTCGTCGGCACCGACGGCGGCCATGTCTTCGCCTTCGAGAAGAGCGGCGCGCTCCGGTTTCGTGCCGACGTCGGCGGGTTCGTCCGCGGAGGGCTCTCGCTCGGCCTCGATGGAAGCGTGATCGCGGGAGTGTACGGCCCGAGACCAGGGATTGTCGCCCTGGATCCGACGAGCGGCGCCGAGCGGTTTGCCTTTCGAATACGGGAGGGCGGCCCGCGCGAGCTCGGCGTTCACGGCGGGCCCCTCGTCGACGCCGAGGGGCGCCTCTACTTCGGCGCGGCCGACGACCACGTCTACGCCCTGGATTCCCGCGGATCGCGCCTCTTTGCGGTCCCCGTGACCGGCGACGTCGACGCGCCGGTCGTCCTCGGCCCGGGCGGGGTCCTGTATGCCGGCGCAGAGGACGGTCGCCTCCACGCGATCCAAGGGGCGGCACTTCCCGCACCGACCAGAAACCGCCTGTGGTAGGGGTGGTCTGGTCATGGCCGAGCTTTCGGTGACGCTTCCCGAGGCGCGCCCCGACGACGCGGAGGATGTCGTCTGGGGGTTGTCGACTGCGAGAACGCTGTGGGCGCGTGGTGAGCGAAGAGACGCCGTCGTGTGGCTCCGTCGCGCGGCCGAGGCCGCCGAGTCCTCGGGCAACGTCTTCCGCGCCTCCGAGCTCGGGATGTACGCCCAGGAGCTCGACGACGCCCTCTCCGCCGCCGCGATGGACGCGCCGCCCGCGCCGCGCCCGCCGCTGCCGTCGTTCGACATCGAGTTCGACGCCAACACCGGCACGCCGCCGCCCGCGCACGTGAGGCCCGCGATCGTGCCGCCCGCGCCGCCGCTCCCGCCGATGGCGCCGCCGCCCGTGCCGCCGCCACAAGCGACGCCGCAACCTCCCTCCGCCGTCCCCGTCACCGCGCGGCCCCCCTCGATGGCGCCGCCGCCCCTTCCTCCGCAGAGCGCCCTGACCGCGCCGTCGCCCGGCTCCTTGCGGCCGCCGCCTCCGCCCTCGGTCTTGCCGCCCGCCGCGCCGTTCGTGATGTCTCCCTCGCCGAGCGTCCCGCCGCCGGCCGCGGCGCCGCTCCCGCCGCCCGTCTCGCCCGTGCCGCCGCCGGCCCCGGAAGGCGACCTCCTCGCGCCGCCGTCGCGCCCGCCGTCGGTGCGTCCTCCGCCGCGCTCGGTCACGCCGCCGCCGATGTCCG
>NZ_JASBQE010000192.1 GCF_029960785.1 Polyangium sp. 15x6 | reverse complement strand
CCGCAGCCCCGGCGGCCGCCCCCGCGCCCGCCGAGCCCGCCGCGCCGCCGCCCGCGCCGGCAGCCGAGGCCAAGCCCGCCGAGCCGCCGAAGCCCGAGGTGAAGGTCTCGAAGGGCGAGGCCGTGTATTACGACGCGAACGCCCGCGGGAGCTGTTCGCTCACGTTCGGCCGGGACGCCGCCGTGTTGTCCGCGCCGAATGCGGTCTACAACCAGATCCAGGCATGTGGTCAGTGCCTCGAAATCACGGGCTCCGAGGGCACCGAGGTCGTGATGGTCGCCGATCGCTGCAACGATTGCCCGCCGGATCGACTGGTCATCAACAAGCCCGCGTTCGTGAAGATCGCCGGCACGAAGGCCGGCAAGGCCGAGGTGAGCTGGAAACCCGTGCCCTGCGCGGTGCAAGGCAATCTGGAGCTGCGCTTCAAGAAGACGAGCTCGATCCACTGGACCTCGATCCAGGTGCGCAATCACCGCATGCCGATCAAGAGCGTGGCCTTCAAGAAGGGCGACGAATGGGTCGAGATGACGCGGTCGGACGATAACTATTTCACCGCGGCCAAAGGCGTCGGCTCGCAATCCGTGACGCTGCGAATCACGGCGGCGGACGGACAAACCGTCGAGGAGACGGTGGCGAAGTGGAAGGACGGCGAGACGTACAAGGGGACGGCGCAGTTCAAATGATCGGCGCTGAAAAACGGAACCCCTCTTCCCACGCAGGAAAGAGGGGTCCCGGGCGCGGGTGCTGGTCGAGCGGTTACTTCGCCATTTGCCGGAGCACGTACTGCAGAATGCCGCCGTTCAAGTAGTAGTCCGCCTCGTTCGGCGTATCGATGCGGGCCGTCACCGTGAAGGTCTTCTTGGTGCCGTCCGCCTTGGTCGCAACGACCTCGAGCTTCTTGAAGGGCGTGACGCCCTCGGCGATGCCCTTGATGTCGAAGGTCTCGCGCCCATCGAGGCCGAGGGTCTGCGCGTCCTCGCCCGCGGCGAACTCGAGCGGGAGCACGCCCATGCCGACGAGGTTCGAGCGGTGGATGCGCTCGAAGCTCTTCGCGATGACCGCGCGCACGCCGAGCAGCTTCGTGCCCTTCGCCGCCCAGTCGCGCGACGAGCCCGTGCCGTACTCGACGCCCGCGAGCACCACGAGCGGCACCTTCTCGTCGGCATACTTCATCGCCGCGTCGTAGATGCTGAGCTTCGTGCCCGCCGGGAGGTGGAGCGTGTTCGGCCCCTCCTCGCCGCCGAGGAGCGCGTTCTTGATGCGGATGTTGGCGAAGGTGCCCCGCATCATGACCTCGTGGTTGCCACGACGCGCGCCGTACGAGTTGAAGTCGGCCGGCTGGACGCCGTGCTCCATGAGGTAACGCGCCGCAGGGCTCGTCTTCGAGATGTTGCCCGCCGGCGAGATGTGGTCCGTCGTGACGCTGTCGCCGAGGAGCGCGAGGACGCGCGCGCCCACGATGTCCGTGATCGGCTGCGGCTGCTTGCCGAGGTTCTCGAAGAACGGCGGCTTGCGGACGTAGGTGGACTTGTCGTCCCAGGAGAAGGTCTTGCCCGCAGGGACGTTGAGCTTCTGCCAGGCGACGTCGCCGACGAGGGCATTGTCGTACCGGGTCTTGAACTGCTCGCTCTTCACGGCCGAGCGGATGGTGTCGCGGACTTCTTCCGACGTCGGCCAGATGTCGCGGAGGTAGACGGGCGTGCCGTTGCGATCCTTGCCGATCGGCTCGGAGTACGGGTCCCAGTCCATGTCGCCGCGGAGCGCGTAGGCGACGACGAGGGGCGGCGACATGAGGAAGTTCATGCGCACGCTCGGGTTGATGCGGCCCTCGAAGTTGCGGTTGCCGCTGAGCACGCTCGCCGCGACGAGGTCGCCCTTCTTGATCGCGTCGACGATCGCGTCGGGGAGCGCGCCGGAGTTGCCGATGCACGTGGTGCAGCCGTAGCCGACGAGGTGGAAGCCGAGCGCCTCGAGGTACGGGAGCAAGCCCGAGGCCTCGTAGTAATCCGCGACGACCTGCGAGCCGGGCGCGCACGAGGTCTTCACCCAGGGTTTGACCGAGAGGCCACGCTCGACGGCCTTCTTCGCGAGGATGCCCGCCGCGAGCATGACGGCCGGGTTCGAGGTGTTCGTGCAGGAGGTGATCGCCGCGATGACGACCGAGCCGTGGCGGAGGTTGTACGAGGTGTCGCCCTCCTCGACGGCGACGGGCTTCAAGACCTTGTCACGGACGAGCATGCGCGCCGCGACGGCCTCGTCCGTGGGCTTGTCGGCGCTCGGCTCGTCACACCACTTCGCGAGCGAGGCCGCGTCGACGTCGGCGAAGCTCTTCTCGATCATCGAGTGCAAGCTCTTGCGATAGCCGGTGCGCGACGCGGCGAGGCGGATGCGATCCTGCGGGCGCTTGGGGCCGGCGATCGAGGGCTCGACAGCGCCGAGGTCGAGCTCGAGCGTGTCGCTGAAGACGGGGTCGGGCATGCCCTCGGTGCGGAAGATGCCCTGCTCCTTGCAGTAGGCCTCGACGAGCGCGACCTGGTCCGCGGAGCGGCCCGTGAAGCGCAGGAACGAGAGGGTCTCGCCGTCGATCGGGAAGAAGCCGATCGTGGCGCCGTACTCGGGCGCCATGTTGGCGATGGTCGCGCGATCGGGGAGCGAGAGCGACGCGATGCCAGGGCCGTAGAACTCGACGAACTTGCCGACGACCTTCTTCTTGCGAAGCATCTCGGTGACAGTGAGGACGAGGTCGGTCGCCGTGGCGCCCTCGCGCAGGCTGCCCGTGAGCTTGAAGCCGACGACCTCGGGGACGAGCATGGTGACGGGCTGGCCGAGGAGCGCGGCCTCGGCCTCGATGCCACCGACGCCCCAGCCGACGACGCCGAGGCCGTTGATCATGGTGGTGTGCGAGTCGGTGCCGACGAGGGTGTCGGGGAAGGCGCGGCCCTCGGCGTCGGTCATGACGGCGCGGGCGAGGTACTCGAGGTTGACCTGATGGCAGATGCCGGTGTCCGGCGGGACGACGCGGAAGTTCTCGAAGGCCTGCTGGCCCCAGCGGAGGAAGACGTACCGCTCCTCGTTGCGCTGGTACTCGAGCTCGGCGTTGCGGACGAGCGAGTCGCGGGTGCCGAAGTAGTTGACCTCGACCGAGTGGTCGATGACGAGGTCCGCCGGCGAGAGCGGGTTGATGCGGTTGGGATCGCCGCCCATGCCCGCGAAGGCCTCGCGCATGGCGGCGAGGTCGACGACGGCGGGGACGCCCGTGAAGTCCTGGAGGAGGACACGCGCGGGGTGGAAGGAGATCTCCTGGGAAGGCGCGGCCTTGGGATCCCAGCGGAGGACGGCCTCGACGTGCTCCTTGCGGACGACACGGCCGTCCTCGTGACGGAGGAGGTTCTCGAGGAGGATGCGCAGGGAGACCGGGAGGCGCGCGAGCTCGGCATCACTCGCGAGGGCCCGAAGGCGGAAGATCGTGTAGGACTTGCCGGAAACCGAGAGGGTGCTCTTCGCACCGAAGCTGTCTGCCATGGTGGTCACCTTGGGGAGCGGCGTAGATTGAGACAAGGGATCCGGAGGCCGCGCGGCGGAAGGCTTCTCAGGAAAAAGGGCCGAGAGCAAGGGGGGAGCGCAGAAAGGCGCGTGACGGGGGGTTTTGCCGGGGCGGAGTGCGCCTCGGGCTGAAGGACGGACGAGGCGTGCGCCCGAGGCTCGATCCGTTCGGGGAAGAGGCAGGGGCTAACGGCCCATGAAGCGCATCAGGAAGCTGATGGGGTCGACCGAGACCTGGAGGCGGAGCTCGTTGTGGCCCGAGCCCGCGACGTTGCTGTAGATCCATTGATGGCCGACCTCGGCCGCGAGGCTGCCATTGTAAAGCATGAGGACGAGGCTCGTCCGGGGGCCGACGGCGAAGCCGCCGGCGACGTCGCCAATGACGAGTTTTTCGAGGATGCCGACGGAGGTCTGGTTCGTCCCGAAAAGCGGGCCGACGCCGACGGCGACGAAATGGCCGGGGCCCTGGGTGTCGTAGGAGTAGCCTGCCTCGGTCCAGACGGAGGTATAGGAGGCGACGCCGGCCCGGAAGCCGAGCCCCGCGTCGAGGGCGAAGGCCGGCTTTGCCGAGCTTCCGGGGATGAAATGAAAGCTCGCGCCGGGCGAAACGCGCAGGGTGAGCTGGTGCTTGGGTTTGCGCGAATTGCCGGTGTCGAGGTAGTTCGGCGCGCCGTACGCCGGATAAGGCTGCTGATACGGGTTCGGCTGCTGGTACGGGTAGGGCTGTTGATAGGGATAAGGCTGCTGGTACGGGTAGGGTTGTTGATAAGGAGCGGGCTGCCCGTACGGGTAAGGCTGTTGATACGGGTAAGGCTGCGGCGGGTAATACTGCGCCTGGGCGAGGCTCGCGTGGAAGGTCGAGAGAAGAACGGTGCCCACGGCGAGAAGCTGCGTAAAGATGCGCATCATGGCGGGATATCCCGAGGCGAAGGCGTTGGAAAGTGGCTACCTGGCGTGTGCCCCCGCTCCGTGCAAGGGCAAGGCCATCGCAGGGAGGGCCCGGGGCCCCGGCGTTTGCCAAGGGACGCGGGGGCCCTGAGAACGGACGTTTCCAGACGGGCGTGGCCAGAACGTCAGGGGGCGGGGATACGGGGCGGACGCTAGGGGGCGCAGTAGCCGAACCCCGGTCCGAAGAGGCGTTCCTCTTTGCAATCGAGGCCCGTGGGGCAATCGGCGTCGTCGTGCTCGAGGCGGCAGATGGGGACACGATCACTGCTGCTGCAGGCGCCCGAGCACTCGACGGCTGTGTACTTGTGCGTGACCTCGTCCCAGAGGCCGCAGCAGACGCCGCCGAGGTGCGCGCAGTCGTCCGGGCCGTCGCACGGGATCGGGAGGGAGATGCAGGCGTTCACAGGGGTACACGCGGCGGTGGGGACGTCGCCCTGCTCGACGCAGCAAACCTCGGAGGGGCCGCAGGCGTCGTCGCCGCAGCGGACCTCGTGGCCTTGCGCCGGGCCGCCCGCGTGGCCCGTGGGCGGCTGGTAGTCGCCGAGCCAGCACGCGCTCGCGGCCGAGATGAGGCCCACCACCATCGAAGACAGAAGGATCCTCGTGCGCACCATGCTGTCCGCAGGATGGCACGGCACGGCGCGATCGCGGAAGATCGCAGGGGCTCGCCGCTCACGCTTTCGTACGCGGCTTGCCCTTCGCCTCGGGCGCGCGCGCGAGCCCGTCGAGCAGGCGCCCGTGCGCGAGGTCCGACGCGGCGCGGATGTCGGGCATGCCGAGCGGGGCGAATGCGCCCGACATCGCCAGCACCGCGAGGCCCTGGTGCATTGCGAAGACGGGGATCACGTAGGAGAGCGCCTCGCCTTCGCCGAAATACCCCGCCGCCTGCGCGTCGGCGATGTAGCGATAGAGCAGGCCGAGGCTGCGCTCGCGGCCGTTCACGTACGCGGGGTCGTTCGGGTCGGCGTCGGCGGAGAACATCGCCTGGAAATACCCGGGATGGTCGATCGCGAAGCGCACGTACGCATGCGCGGCCGCGAGGAAACGCGCGCGGAAGTCGGGGCCCGCCGCCGTGAGCGCGGCGTCGACCGTGTCCGCGAGGCGATGCGCGCCCTCGGCCGCGAGCGCCGTGAGCAGCGCCCGCTTGTCGGCATAATGCCGGTACGGCGCGGTATGCGAGACGCCGATCCGGCGCGCGAGCTCGCGGAGCGTGAACCCCATCGGCCCGCGCTCCTCGATGAGCGCGAGCGCGCCCTCCCGAAGCGCGCGAGGCAGATCCCCATGGTGGTACGGGCGAGGCGGGCGTCGAGGCACGGCCCCGAGCCTAGCACGTCCGTGGCGGATGTTGACAGTCGCAACATTCCATGTTGACGGTGGAAACTTCGGGATGTTGTCGTTGTCTACATGGACATGACCGGCCAAGAACCCCGGTCGCCGGAGGGAACCGTCATGACGAAGGGAACCGAGAACGTGCTCGAAACCAGCCTGCTCGCGTCCGTCGCCCGCGTGCGCTCGGTCGCGGAGGCCCACGCGGACGCGTCGAACGAGGGCGCGACGCTGCATCCGGCCGTGGTCGAGGTGATGAAGAAGGAGGGGCTCTTCGCGCTCGCGGCGCCGAAGGAGGTGGGCGGGCAAGGGGCGGACGGGCGGACGCAGCTCGTGGTGTACGAGGCGATGGCGCACGCGGACCCGTCCGCAGGCTGGGCGCTGATGATCGGGGCGATCATGAACGGGATGATGGGCGCTTATCTGCCAGAGGCGGCGACGCGGGAGATCTTCGCCGCGGGAATGACGACGTCGGCCGGGCTGCAGGTGCCGACGGGGAAGGCGCGGCGGGTAGACGGGGGATTCGAGGTGACGGGGCGGTGGGGGTTCGGGAGCGGGATCCGGCACGCGAGCTGGGTCTACACGGCCGCGATGATCGAGGAGCCGACGCAGGTCGGGCCGCCGTCGTTCGTGCAGGTCGCGGTGCCGGTTTCGCGGGTGACGATCGAGGATACGTGGAACACGGCGTTCTTGCGCGGGAGCGGGAGCAACCATTACCGCATGGAGTCGGTGTTCGTGGACGAGGCATTCACGTGCTCGTATCCGTGCGCGTCGCGGAAGCGGGGTCAGGCCTATTTCGAGCTGCCGTTCATCGCGCTCGTGGCGCCGGGGCACATCGGCTTCGCGCTCGGCGTGGCGCGGCGGGCGCTCGAGGAGATCACGATCGTCGCGCCGCGCCGGATCAAGGCCTGGACCGGGGAGGCGCTCGGCACGCAATCGAGCTTCCGCGTGGAGCTCGGCCGAAAACGCGCTGCCCTCGACGCGGCGCGGGCGCTCGGGCGCGAGGTGATCGAGCTGTCGATGCAAAGGGCCGAGGCGGGCCGGGCGCTGTCGCCGGAGGATTGGGCGGCCGTGCGCGCGGCGACGACGTATACGACCGAGGTCGCCGCGGACGTGACGTCGTTCGCATTCCGGGCGGGCGGGTCGAGCGCGATTTACGCGGGGACGGTGCTCGATCGGTGCTTCCGGGACGTCCACGCGGCCGCGCAACACATCGCCGCGACGGACGACGCCTATGATTACGCGGCGCGCGTGAGCATGGGGGAAGCGCCGTTCAATCCGCTGCTTCTGCCGCGGGAGTCAGCCTAAAACCCCGCGCCGAGGCTGATGTATCCGAACGGCAGGACGCCGAAGGCCGTGGGATCGTCGCCGAAGACATTGAACCCCGGGCCGATGAGCGCCATCGCGCCGACGCGGAACTGAAAGCCTGCGCCGTCCACCGGGTGCAAGCGATACCCGACCATCGCGCTACCATACGCGCCTATACCCGAGCCCGACGCGCTCGCGCCGAAGCTGTTCGAGGCCTGCGCCGACGCATACGTGACCGACACGCCGCCGCCGACCTCGAGCGCGTGCTTGCCGCTGCGAACGCCGAGGTAGCTGGCCGTGATGGGGAAGGTCAAGAGGCTCGCGCTCGCGCTCGACGAAGAGCTGCCCGCCGAGACCGTCGCCCCGATCGAGATGTAGCTGATCCCGACGCGCACGCCGAGGTCGTCGATGACGCGGCGCTCGTAATTCAGCGAGTACCATAGGCCTGCCCCGAGGCCCTCGGCATAGATCGAGTTCGGCGCGGGTTTGTCCTCGAGATCTTCCTTGGGCTCGGCCTTCGCAGGCGCGGCCGCCGGAGCCGCAGGCGCCGCAGCCGCAGGCGCCGCAGCCTGCCCCTCGGGCGCGGGCGGCGGCGTCGCCTCACCCTCCTGCGCGAGCGCGGCGCTCGGGGCGAGGAGGAGAAGGGCGCTTGCCGCAATGCAATAAGAAGTAATCCGGGCCATGGGACCTCCGTGAAGACAAGGGTGAGGCCCCCAAAAGCACATGAAATGGTCCGCCCGGTCAAGCGAAAACGGCCGTTCAGGACGCGATAACTGCTGAATGCGGATCCCTGGTTTTATTCAATCTTTGTTCTGCGAAATTTTCTGCGCGGTTTCGCGAAGCAATTCGCGCATGACGGGCCCCCCGAACCCGTCACCCACGATTTTGCTACCCGCTCGTGAATGGCGGACCCCACCGATCCGTCATTCACGATTGGCCTCGACACTCGCGGGCCGGCGGGCCCCCCCGAACCCGCCACCCGCGATTGTCACGCGCTCGTCGATGGCAGGCCCCCCCGAACCCGCCATCCACGAGGCCACGAAGCCCTAGCCCCGCGCCCGCTGCTTGCGCGGCGCCGCCGACGCCTGACCCCGCGCGCTGCCGCCGCGCGCCATCCCCTTCTGCGCCCCTCGCGCGCCGCCGGCCTGGCCGCCCCG
>NZ_JASBQE010000191.1 GCF_029960785.1 Polyangium sp. 15x6 | reverse complement strand
CTCCCCGCGGGCGCGCTGTTCCGGCCAAGGTATCGGCGCGTCCGCGTTTTCCTTCCATCATCGTGCGCGTTCTTCGCTGCGCCCTGCGCACCGTGGGCGCTCGTCATCCCCCCGCGCTACCGTCCGCCCTCACCCGCCTTTCTTCCGGGGCTTCCGGACCGGCGCATCGGCGGACAGGATGCGCGCGGGATCCTCTTCGATCGCAGCCATCCCGATCCGGAGCGCCGCGCGCGCAATCGCGTTGCGCGAGGCGATCGGGATCCGCTTGGCCAGCGCGTCGAGCCGCCCGACGTCCTCTTCGCTGAGCCGGATCGCAATCTGCTTTTCGAGCTTGTCGTCCTCACCCATTCATCGGTCCTCCTGTTCCTCGTCAATCGCGCCCGCAACCACGCGGACGATCGCGCAAAACCGGGACCATGGCTGCGAAAGCGCCCACGCGCGAAACGCGCCGGGCGGGTCCGCCTGCCTTTGGATGGCCGACAAGAGGGCCTCGGTGATTGGCTCGTGCTCCGGTTCTTCGAGCGCGAGCCGCACGACGTCGGCCCCCCATATCGTCTCAGCCGTCGCTCGCGTCACGCAGCCACCCGCGCGAGCACCTTTCGCACCGTCTCGGCCGCCCACGCGCCCCCGCGCTTCGTCGTGCGGCCCTCCGCGGTCAACGCTGCCGCGATATCACGGAGCGACTTGCCCTCGTTCCGGAGCGCGAAGATACGACGCGCCGTCTCGACCTCGTTCTCGACGTCCTCGACGATGCGCCGGCCGCTCGTGTCGCTGGAATCGCCGCGACGCCACCCGAGCGCCTCACCACCGAGCCGCACGCCCTCCGCGCGAAGATGCGAGAGCGCGTCCCGGGTACGCTCGCCCGTCGCCTCACGTTCCCATTGCGCGACGCTCGTGAGCACGTTCAGCACGAGCCGCCCGGCCGCGGTGCGGGTGTCGATTGAATCGGAGACGGAGAGGAGCGAGCAGCGCGCCGCGAAGTAGCGCTCGACCAAATCGCCGAGGTCGCGCACCGAGCGGGTGAGGCGGTCGAGTTTCACCACGAGCAGCGCTTCCGCCTCGCCCGCATCGAGCATGGCGAGCGCGCGGCGCAGCCCCGGTCGGTTCATGCTCTTCGCGGAAGCGCCGGGGTCCTCGACGATAGCCACGAGGTCGAGGTCGAGCGCGAGCGCGTACGCTTCGAGCTTCGCCCGTTGCGCGTCGAGCGAGACGCCACCGTCCGCCTGGTGCTCCGTCGAGACCCGCACGTAACCGATGACCTTGGTTCGCCCGCTCGTCATGGGAGCGAATGTATCCCAAAGGCTCCCGTTGTCAACCGTTGCGTTGACATGGGATGCATGGGAGGGCACCGGGACACGGCCCGACGTCAACGGGACGGACGTCATGTTGACGGAGGGGGTTTGACGCGCCCGGTCGAGGGCCCCTTGCCCCCTGCCATGCGGTTCCCGGTTCCCGGCATCGGAACCGGAACCGGAACCGGAACCGCTGCCCCCGGTTCTCATGGTTCCCGGTTCCCCCCCCTATAAGGGGAACCCGGAACCGGAACCGGCTCGAAACCGGAGGGGGCGAGCCTCACGCACCCCGGGGTCTCTTCGATGACGCCCTCGTCCACGAGCGCGGCAATCGCGCCGAGCATGCGTTGCCGATTCCCGCCGCCCGCCCCCGCCACGAGCGCGTTCCGGTTCGGGAACGTCCGCCCACCCGCCAGCGCCGCGAGCACCCGTTCCCGCGGCGGAAGCGGGGGGGCCCCCGTGGCATCCTGGCGACTGCGCTCGGGTGCGTCGACCTCGTGGAAGGTCGCTCGTTCAGGGTCGAGCGAGAGCCAAAAACCGAGACGCGGGCCGAGCCGGTTCTTCGGCATGCCGACCTCGAAGAGGTTCGCTTCATGGGACGAACAGCGCATGACGAGCGCCATCGACGCCCCGTATTCAATCCCGCCGCTTTCCTTGAAGGCCGCGAGGTCGTTCACCTGCCACGAGCCGCCCGCGTACGAGCCGCGGGAAACCTCGCTCGTGGCGACCACGAGCAGGCGATTCCGCTGCGCCAGCGCGCGCAGCGTACGCATCACCCGGTCGATGCGTTCGCGCGGGGTCATCATGTCCGGCCCCGTCGACCTCGCGCGCGCCGATTGCAACGAATCGACGAAGAGCACCGCGGGCCGCCCGGCTGCCCTTCGCGCGAGCTCTTCCGCGACGTCCTCCACCGTGGCGTCGTCCTCTTCCGCGTCCACGAGCAGGAACGGAAGCGTCTCGACGCGCGCGCCGAGCACGCTCCGCGCCTCTTCGTCGCCCGCTTCGAGCGCTTCCCGCGACAACCCGCCTTGCTGCCCCCACCGTATGAGCAACCCGTCCGCCTCTTCGTCGGCCGCGAGAACCGCCACCGGATGCCCCTGCCCCGCGTACCCGTGCGCGAGCTGCACGAGCAGCGCGGTTTTCCCTGCCCCGGGTGCGCCGCCCACCACGAGGACGCGCCCCGTCATCGGCCCGCCCCGCGTCGCTCGGTCGAGCGTGGCGAGCCCCGTCGGCAACCGGGCGCCCCGCGCGCCGAGCCCACGCGCCCGCTCCGCCGGGGTCTTCCACCCCTCTGCCGCGCTCGCTCGCGCCTCGGAAAGCGCTTGCTCCGCCTCGTTCATGCCCCCGCCTTTCGCAGCTTGAAGGGCAGCCCCGCGGGCGAACGGACCCCGAGCGCGGAGCACTTGCCGAGCCGCGGGCAGGACCATCCGAGGCTCGTGCAATGCCGCGGCCCTCCGCGCACGCTGGCGACCTTCCGCGCCGGTTCGCCGCGGCGGTAGCGCGCTACATCGTACCGGCTGATTTGCTCGAAGAGCGCCGGCCCTTCGCGGAAAACGTGAAGGATCGTCGCCAGGCTGAACCATTCGTCATACGAGAGCGAGGCCGCGTCCCTCGCGCAATGCGAGACGAACGAGCACTCGTGCACGAGGACGTCGAGCGCCTCTTCGTCGCCAAGAACCCGGCGCGGACGTCGTGCGGCCCTCGCTTCCGCCGGACGGGGCTCGACGGACGGGCGCACCGTGACGAGCGCGAGGAGCCACGAGGGAAGGGCCGCGGGTGCGAGGTCGCGAGGCGACGCGCCGGCCGCCCATGCGTAGCGCCGCCCGCTCGCGTGAAGGGACGGCGGAGCGACCACGGTTCCGCCCCCTGCCTTGACGTCGAGCCCCTTGCCGAGCGCCCCGCGGAGCGGTGCTCCGCCGCTCGGGTGCGCGAGGTAGAAGTGCACGCCCCCGCCGCCCGTCTCGACGCGCATCGTGGGCTCGAGCCCGTCATGCGACGCGAGCAGCGCTTCGAGCGCGAGGTCTCCCCCGTTTCGCGGGTCGACGTCGAGGACGAGCAGCCCGGACGCGGGGCCGGTCGCGATTCCCACGTTCGCGGACGGATGCTCGCGCCACCATGCGCGGATGACGTCCTCGTTCGTGGTCGCCACGCGGGGCCACGCTTCGAGCATCGGGTGCTTTCCGATGGAGCGGCAACGCTCGCCCGCGGAGCACGAGCAGCGCGCACCGTCGGCCGCGCGCGTGGGCCAGTGGACCGGATGCACGCGCCACCCGCGCCGCGCGTACGCGAGGACGAAGGGGAGCGCCGACGAAGGGGAGCCGCGCGTCATCACGCCCGCCTCCCCGGAAGCCGCACGCCTGCCCGCGCGAGGAGCTCTTCGTCGCTCGCGCCCGCGTCCGGCTGCGTCTCGCGCTTCCGCCCGCGGGATTCAATCCACGCGTGCACGTCCTCACGCTTCGCGAGCACGCGTCGACCGGCCTTGAAGGACGGGAACGCCCCGCGGGCCGCGGCATCGAGGAAGGCGCGCCGGCTGCCGAGCGGGTTGTCCTCGCTCGTGTAGTACGCCGGCCCCGGGGATGTCCGCTCCGCCAGGCGTTCGGCAAGCCGCTCCGCCAGGGCGTCGAGGAGGGCGTCGAGGTCGAGCCTCGGTGAACCGTTCATGCCGCAAGGCTGCCGTACGACCGCGGCGGAACGCCAAGCGTTACCCGCAAGGTAAGGGTTACTCGCGGGGTAACGCCTGGGACCGGGGGTTGCCTGGCGAAAGGGCGCTCGGTGCGGGCTTCCCGGGACCGCGACCCCGGCTGTCGTAGGACCCTATCCGGTTATTCATTTTGGCGACCTCCCTTTGCCCCTCGGCCGTACGAAGATCTAAGCGTTTTGCATTATTTGCCCCGTACAACACGGATAAGCGCGCGAGAACCCCGCACGCGCCGATATGGCTATTCCCGCCTTTGCCCCCGCGACCTTGGCGAGCCTCGGAGATTTCGCGGCGAAGCGTGTACAGTTCAAGCTGCGCGAAAGCCGGATCCCAGTGTGCAAGTGCCCGTTGTAGGTTGTGGATGAGCACGAGGGGGTTGGCATCGCGCGTAGCGGCGCCCACGCGTATCCGGCCAGCATTGTGGGGTTTGCTCGCGTTCCACTGCGCGATGGTGGAAGCGACGGCGTCTACTTGACGCATCACCCGGTCCCTCAAAATGCGGGCGCCACGCACGACTTCCCACGCCTCGGCAATAGCCTTCCAGCTTCGCTCGTTCCCGATGATCAACGCACGAGCCACCGCTTCGGCTATATCCCGCGCACAAGCAAGCTCTTCGATGGTTGGTTTGTACCGTCCTCCCCGATTGAATTTATCGCGAAGGGCTTCCAGCCGCGCGGGGCTTTGCCTCGGCTGCGCGAGGAGTTCAGCGAGAATGTGCGCCTCACGCGTGGGTACGGGGGCGACGGGCTCGGCCGGCGTGGGCTCGACGGGGCCGCGCTCGGCAGGCTCGGAAGGGGCGGGGGGCACCGCGGGGGCCGCGGGCTCGGCTCGCTTCCGGCTGCTCGTGCTCTTCGCCGCGCGCTTCGTCGCCATCGGCGCGGAGGGTAGAGGGCTGCCCCGGGGATGGCCCACTTCCCGGGCGGAGCACGGGCTCCTCTCTACGCAGCGGGGACACCCTCGTGATAAGACAAGGGCGATGCGAACGGTCCTTCGTCTCGGCGCGGCTGCGCCCCTCCTTGTCGCTCTCGGTTGCGGGAAAACGGACGGCAGCGCCACCCAAGCGAGCGCGCCACCGTCGAGTCAACCGGCCCCGCCTGCCACGCCAGCGCCGCCCGATGCCCTACCGGCGAGCAGCCCCGCGACGGTTCCGGACCTGCCGCCCCCGAAGCTGCCGCCCCTTGCCGCTGGGGTGGTCGTGAACATCTCCGTGGAGAAGAGTGATACCGGCAAGCCGATCATTGCAGGGGAAACCAACCTGCCCGACCAGACAAAATTGATGATCGGTTACGAGGATGAAGCCTGGCGCAAGTGTGATCCTGAAAAGCCGTGCCTGAACGGCCAGCACTTCTATTCCTCGTACACGGTCGTCCGAGGCCGCTTCAGCACCGGACCGTCCCCAAGAACCCTGAACGCTGGCAAATACTGGGCTACCGTCCTGATGCCTTATTCGGAACACCAGCCCGAAGAGGTCCAGGCAGTGATCGGACGCCATGGAGAGCGATTGAAAGGAAGGCTGGTGAAAAAGAAGAGCGACGGTTCGCTCGTGGAAGCCGACCACCCGTTCACTGTTCCATGAGAATCCGTCCCCGCGTCCGCGCCCCCTACCCCGCCCCGAGCATACCCCCCATCGCCTCGTAAGCCGCTTCCACCCGAGCCACGAGCCGCGCCCGCGTCGACCCCCACGAGCGCCGCGCGAGCCGCTCTTCGAGCTTCCGCGCCCGGCGCAGCGCCCGGAACAGCGGGCACTCGCGCGTACTCGCGTACGCCAGCCCCGCGCACGTGCGGCACTCGACGCGCGCGAGGTCGAGGTCGAGGTACAGGAACGCCACCCGCGCGCGGCATCCGGGGCACCGCGCCCACCACCGCACGCCCCCGAAGTGAGGCGAGGTCACGTCGAGCGACACCCGCACCTCGACGCACGCCCCGAAGCTCTCGTAATCGAGCACGAGCACCCGCGCGTCGAGGTCGAGCCGCGCGGGGATGCGCGCGAGGACCGTCGAGCGACCGGAGCACGTCACCGCGGCGAACGAGCGCGCCGGCTCGCGCCGCGCCTCGCGCACCACCGCGCGCACGTCGAGACGGGGCCGAGCATCGCACGTCGCCCGGCCCCACCCCGCCCACCGTCCGCTCGTCGGTCCACCCATGTTTCGCCGAAAGGAATAGGGGATGGTTCGCTACGTGCGCCGGCCGGACCTGAACCGGACCACCTGCCCCGGCTGGCCCACCGGACCAGCGAGGAGCCGTCCCATGGCATCGCTGGCCACCCGCGCCGCTTCGAGGTCGCCCGCGTCGAGCGCCGCTCGCATGTCGGCCGCCAGGTTCGCCAGCATGCGCGCTCGGCCCCCGTCCGGTTTCGTCCGGCATTCGTCCGCGCCACGTGCTTCCGTGGAGTTAGGCGTCGACGTCCGCACGTTCGGCTCGACCTCGACATGCGGGAAACCCGCGGAAAGCGGCGTTTCGATACGCTCTCCACTCGGTTCGATTCCCGGCGCCTCCACTCAATTTCTTCGGGAAACCTCGCTACTTTTGCTTCGACCTCCGCTCATGTGCCGCGTATGTGCCGTGAGCTTGCACGGCGCCCTCGTCGGGCGTGGAAGGACCGTCGAGGAGCTTGACGGCACCACGACGGACGTCCGGGGACAGGTGCGCGTAGCGCATCGTCATCTCGATCGTCGCGTGGCCGAGTAGCTCGAGTAGCTCCTGGATCGCCTTGAGGGCGACCCCCTTCATGGCGAGGTGGCTCGCGAAGGTGTGACGGAGCACGTGCCAGCCGATCCGACGTAGGTCGGCGCGACGGCACGCCCGCCAGAGCGGGTGCTTGCACTCGCCCTTCGTCAGCATGCGGCCGTTCTCGGCGCAGAAGACGAAGGGACCGCGGAGGTGACGGAATGCCTTGAGAACCCGGAGCACCTCCTCCCCGAGCGGCACTTCCCTGCCCTTCCCGTTCTTCGGGGTTCCGACGATCCCATCGACGACCGAGCGGCGAACGAGCAGCCGCCCGGCCGCAAGGTCGACGTCTTCCCACCGAAGCGCGAGGAGCTCGCCCTGCCGCAGCCCCGTCCGCAGGCCCACGACGATCATCGTGTGCCACAACGACGAATCCGCTGCACTGACGAGTCTGGCGGCCTCCTCGAAGCTCAGGAAATCGAAGGGTTGTTCCGGGACGCGGAGCCAACGAATCACCGGCACCGTCCGGAGCTTCCCCCATTCCACGGCGAGTGCGAGCACCCGGCGCAGGACCGTGAGGTGATTGTTCACCGATTTCGGTGACAAACCCTCCGTGAGCTTTCGGGCCTTGTAGGTCTCGACCTCCTTCGGCCCGATTGCGTCGAGGCGCAATTTGCCGAATGCGGGCACGAGATGCACCCGGAGGATTGCTTCCTTCGACCGCACCTCGCTGGGCTTATTGTTGTTTTTCGCGTACGTCGACAAAAACTCCGCGCCGAATGCCTCGAACCGCGGGGCCTCCTCCACCACCTCCTTCTCGACCTTGGGGGAGCCATTGACCAGCTCGGCGCGCAGCTCGCGCTCGTACTGCTCGGCGGCCCGCTTGTTCTGGACCGGGGCGACCTTCCGCACCCGCTCCCGCCGGCCGTCCTTGTGCTCCACCACCACGTCGATCATCCAGCATTCCTTGGTCACGCCCGTCTCCGGATCGCGCCATTTTCTACGTCTCACGCTCATCGTGCACCTCTTGAGCGCGAGACGCGACTTTGACCCTCGGAGAGCCAGCGTAGCACCGCATCGCGGGAGATCCGGATGGTTTTACCGAGGCGACGTACGCCGGGGATGTCGCCGCGCGTAATCAGATTGTAGACGGTCTTGCGATCGACGCGGAGGAGGGCGGCGAGTTCGTCCGCGGTGAGGACGGCAGGGAGGTCGGGGGCGGGGGTGGGCTCGCCTTCGGGTGCCGGCCTTGGCGACGTGTGGCCGCTGGACGGGCGGCGTGGTCCCGGCAAAGGGTGCGTCGAGGGGTGTGGGGTCGTCGTTGCCCATGCAGAGGGCGTAGCGCTGCGTGGAGCAGCGGGTCCTGCAAGGGGCGCGGCGTCTGTTGCAGGAGCGTCAGCTGGCGCTCGAGGATGGCGATTGTGCGACACGAGGGGCGGTCAGCTCGTCCGCTATTTTGCGGAGCCAGGATGCGACCTCTACGCGCCGCGACTCGTGGTCGAGCTCCTTGAACGCGTCGCCGAAGAACCCGTGCATGCCCTTCTCCGCGTGCCGGACCAGGTATTCCAGCAGGTAGACTGTGAACAAGGGGTCATAGTCATGCACGAGCTCCGCCTCTTTGGGGTATCGCATCAGGCCGCTGCTTTGCTCGCGGCCTTCGAGCAAGCTGAGAAGAGACTGGCTCGTGCGCGCCTTTACGGGCGTGATACGCAGTTGATGCATCGCGGTTACGATACGCTCGAACCGGCCCTTCGTTCCCTCGACGCTTACGGGGTCGAGCGCAGCGGCCAAGATTGTATCGCACTGGTCCGAATCGACGGGCAGCTCGGCCATTGCACAAGCTTCCTTGATGAACGACTCTACCTGTTGACGGAAGCTCGCATTGAAGGCGTGACCCGTGTCAGGCAGCCCCTCTCTCTGGCGCGCGTTCCGCAGATTCTGCCATTCGTCCTCTTTCTGGCTGACGAAGGCGCTCACCCGCTGCGCAACACGGGCCGCTCGGATTGCAATCACCTTGCTCTGACGCGTATACCGATACTTCAGAAGTACGCTGACGACCTTTTGTAAATGGGT
>NZ_JASBQE010000190.1 GCF_029960785.1 Polyangium sp. 15x6 | reverse complement strand
ACCGCCAGGCGCTCAACGTGCGGCCCGATCCGCTCGTCTCGGGGCGTCTCGGGCTCGTGCTGGTCGAGGGCGGCAGGCCCGAGGATGCTGCCGAGCTTCTGCTCTACGCGCTCCATCAGGCCCCGGCTACGACGCCCGCGGAGCGTGCAGAGCGCCGGCGCTTCTTCGAGGCGCACGAGGTGGCGCGCGCTCATGGCTCGTGGGTCGAGATATTCGTCTCTCACGCGGGCGCGCGTGTGACGGTGGACGGCATCAATCGGAACGAGGCGGGGCGTTCGGCCTTCTGGACGTTCGTGGCGGGAGGAGAGCACGAGATCCGGGCGACGCTCGACGGATTCGAAGAGGCGGTCGTGAAGTTCAGGGCCGTGAAGGGAAAGGACATGAAGGTTTCCGTTCCCCTGACGGCACGCACGGTAGAGCGAACGGAGCGCACGGCAGAGCAAGCTCCGGCGATCTATGTGCCCGAAAAGGACCCGACCACGACCTTATCGGCGGTGGTCTCGGGGCCTAGCTTCACGAAACAGGAAGACCCGTTCGCGTACGACGACCAGCTCAAGGAATCCGCAAACGAAGGCGAAAGAAAGGGGTTGCGCGGCTTCGTCGGGGCGGGGCCGGTGGTGGTGTTTGGCGTGGCTTCGTGGATGCCGGCCGTGGGGGCGACGATCGCGGGAGGCGTGCGGCCCAACGATTACGTGTCGATCGGGCTGGAGGGGCGTGTCGCGTGGTTGACGACGGGCGTCGCGGACCAGCCAATCAGTGCGATGACGGCGGGCGGCATCGCGAGCGTCTGCGGACACTACAAATGGTTTCTCGGCTGCGCGCTAGGTCATCTAGGGGTAATCAACATTGACATTCCGAGTCAGACTTACAAGCCGGCTTCCTACGTCAACATTCGACCGGGTGGCGGGCTGCGGTTCGGGGGCACTATCCCGGTGACCGGCAACTTCGTTTTACATACTACCGCGGACGTGCTCGCGCTCACCCGAGGGCTGGGCATCGTTGTCGGCGATACCATTATATCAAAGCAACCCCCTGTTATGATCGGCCTGAACGTCGCCGGTCGACTGGAGCTCTAGCAATGCGATTTGCCGCGTGTGTCGCGTTGGCTGTGGTTTCTAGCGCCTGTACCGCTCCCTATGAGTTCAACCGAGCGGAATGCGATCCGAACGGGTTTGTGCCGTCGGACCTGTGCGTCGATGCTGGCACGTCCGATGCTGGCACCGACGCCGACGCGGGGCCGCCCGATGCAGCTCCATCTGCATGCCCCGGCCGGTGCGTCCCGGTGCCCAGCGGAAACGGTGGTTACTGGTCGGAGGTGGCCGTCTCGCTCCTCGTGTACCCGCCAAACGCGATGGCAAAACCTCCGGAGTGTCCAGAGGGGGCCTCGGCCGAGAAGTGGCGCCTCCTCGCAGACCTCGACGCCCCTGCCGCCGCGTGCGAGCCTTGCGAGTGCGGCCCCTCGACCGGCGCGTGCAAAGCACTGCCGGAGACGATGCAGATCCGCGCGGGGGCGTGCGGGGAAAGCGGGGCCGCCAGCCTCCCTTTTGATGGTCCGGCCGGTTGGGATGGCTCCTGCACGAGCGAAAACGCCCTTCCGGCCGGTGCGCAGTGCGGCGGGGAGCCGTGTGCCCAGTCCGTGTGGGTTTCGCCGCTCCCCGGGCCGACAAACGAGGAGGGGTGCAGCCCTAAGAGCGAGAAGCCCGCTATCACGAAGACGACCGAGTGGAAGCTCGCGGGCCTCGCGTGCATGAACAACACGGTGGACGACGCCTGCGCAGATGCAGGGACGCAGTATTGCGTCAGCGATCCCGGGCCCGGCTGGCTCCAATGTGTCGTTCGCGAAGGGGCCGACGCCCCCTGCCCGGACAACTACAACTGGGCCCGGTACGAGATGTTCCCCGAGGATGCCGTCATTGATGAACGCGACTGCGAGGAGTGCGCATGCGGGCCGCCCGAGGGGAGTGCATGCACCGCATCGATTCACCTCTATGAGGGGCCGGTCTGCTCCTCTCAATCGGAGCAATTCGGCATGCTGTCTCCCCATGACCAGTGTCTAAACATAGGTCCGCCGGGCCACGCACTCGCCGGCAAGGCGATCACCAACCTCGAATACGTGCCCGGCACGTGCGCCGCGACCGGCGGAGCGCCGAAGGGCGAGGCCAAGAGGGACATGACCAAGGCCGTCACCTTCTGCTGCCTCTACCCGTTTTACCTCATCAACTGATACCCGCCTCTCGGGTACGACACTCTCCCACAAAACGACAGCGGTCGCGTTACCTCGTTCCCGCTCGCGCATTGTTTGTCTCCTGAAGGGGCGAGCATCTTGCTCCCTTCACAAGACACAAACGACCCGCAGAAGGGGGCGATGGGCATGCTCTGGGCGAGCGCAGCCCTTCGCCCTCTCCTGGGGGTCGTTTGTCGCCGTTCTCGCGCACGCTATCGATTCGCCGTCGCCTCGGATCGGCGACGCCAAACGGAGAGGAAAGATGAGCGCCCTACAGGATTCCGACGACGACGCCGCTACGGCCGTGATGGTCCGCCAAGCTCTGCTTCCGCCGCCACCAAGCGGCATTCGCCCGAACGTCGTGCATTCAGAGCCGCCGCCCCGAGATACGGTCTTTGATCCTCCGTCGCGTTGGAGGTGCCTCGGGGCTCTGGCCCATGCCCTCGTCTACCGTGTACGAGCGCGCTTGCGCGGGGGCCGGCTCTCGGATCGGCTCCCACCGCTTCCCCTGTCTCGCTCGGCGAGGTCCACCTTGGTTGCCGCGGGCGCTGTCGCGCACGATGAACGCGGCGAGCAGCTCCTCCTCGATCTCATGCGCGCGGAGCCTGCCTTTCAGAAAGCCGCGATCCACGTCGCGTATTACGCGTGCGAGCTTCGGAAACTCGGGGAGGATGCACACGACGAGGGCCTCGTCCACTTCGCACTGTCTCGGATGCGGGTGGACAGCGACGGCTTCGTCTCGCTCGCACGGTTGCGGGACAGACTCCCGAACTTGTCGTTTTCGGGCGCGCTCGTGCCCGCCGTGCTTCGGCTGGAAAGAGCGGGCATCGTCTCGCTCACCATAGACCATGCTCGACCCGAGCGCGTGCAGCTCCGGCTCCGGGTCCCCCTTTGAAACGTAGGAGACACCATCATGTCCAGGAACAGCACGCCCAAGAAAAAGATACCCGAGTCCGAGACAGCCGAATCTGCGGAGTTGGCCACGGCGTTCGCGCTCGCCAGCGACGGAGAGCTCTATTTTACCTTCGAGAGCGCCCCGCCGCCGGGCCGTGCGGTGTTCGTGGGCTATGCATTGCGCTCCGATGAAGTCAGGAGGTTTGGCATCGGGGGCTTGCTCCTTTGGGCACTCGTCCAGCCCCTCGCGCTCGGGAGCGACGGGTGCATCTACGTGCGAGAGGGGTTCATCGACGCCGAAGGGCGCGACGTGTTCCGCGGCTTTGCTGCCACCTCGGAGGAGGCAACACGCGCAGCCGAGGAAATTCACCGCGTTGCGTCCAACGTCACGGTCGAGGTATTCGCGAGGAAGCGTGCAGCGGTGGCATAAACCGGTGCGGATCACACCGGTGTCGAAGTAGGCGCCGAATGGTGTCGCCGCGTCATCAGGACAACGCCACACCGGGGGGGTTACTTCGACGTGCGCCGCCGAGTAGCCCCAGACGCGCTCAAGACCCAACAGTTAGGTCACCGACGCCGCCGAGTTAGCCCCGGAAGGCAATCGTGGTCACCGACGCCGCCGAGTTAGCCCCGGAGCGCTCAAGGCGATCGTCAATCAGCCCCTTGGAAGCGCAGCGTCAGCAGCCCGCGCTCCGCGGGGGATGAACACTTTGTAGACATGTGAGACAGTTCTGTGGCAGGGTGAACGGTCATATGGGCAAATGCCTTGCGTACATCGTTCGGTTGTCGAGCGATCCTGTGTCGAGTGCCCCCCGGCAACATGCTCATCGCGCCATGAGCATCCTGACGAGATCGACTAAACATGCTCATCTCACCGCGTCGTGTCTCGCCGTATGGTTGATGTACTGCGGATGCGCACCTGATCTTCGGGTGGAATCGCCTGCGGATGGCGGAGAGGGAGGCTCGGCCCCAGCTTCGACCGGAGTCGGGGCAAGCGGCGCGGGCGGTGCCGGAGGCAGTGAACCCACGTGCCTCACCGGCGAGGTTGCATGTGGCACGATCTGCGTGGATACGGCGACCAATTCACAGCATTGTAGCGCCTGCGGCCACTCTTGCCTGGGTGGCATCTGCCAGGGGGGATCGTGTCAACCGCTCGCCATGGCGAGCGGGCTGAAAGGCCCGCTCGGCATCGCGCTCGACGGGGGATATGTTTATTGGTCGAACGCCGACGACGGTACGATCATGAGGATTCCGGTGGGGGGGGGCGTACCGATCACGCTCGCCAGCGGACAGAACAACCCCACGAGCATCGCTGTCGGCGCGGGATACGTCTACTGGACGAACAAGGCTTATCCCGGAGAGCTGATGCGCCTGAGTGTGGGCGGTGGCTCCCCAGAACAACTCGCGTCGATGGAAAATCAACCTTACGGGCTTGGGGTCGATGCCGAAAACGCCTATTGGACCAGCTTGGGCGAAGGGACCGTAAAAAAGGTCCCGATCCAGGGCGGATCCCCGATAACGCTCGCCACGGCGCAAGGTAGCCCGACCATGCTCGCGGTTGACGGGGGATGGCTTTACTGGTCCAGCAGTGGCGCTGGCGCGCTCCGAAAAGTCGCGACCGCAGGGGGGACCGTGGTAACCCTGGCCAGTGCGCAGGCCGCGCCGTCGGGAATAGCGGTCGTGGCCGATGAGGTTTACTGGGCCAATGGGGGCGACGGCACGCTGATGAAGTTCGACCCGCAGAGCGGAACAGCCCAGAAACTGGCTGAGGGGGAACAGCCATGGCGGCTCACGACGGACGACGCTTACGTCTACTGGACGGATCAGCTTGCCGGCACCGTCATGCGCGCAGCCCGAAGCGGAGGCGCAGCGGTCACGCTGGCAGCGGGCCAAGTATCCCCGTCAGGCATTGCAGTGGATGCCGACGCCATTTACTGGACGAGCTACTCGTCGGTCGGCGCGGTAATGAAGCTTGCAAAGAACTGAAGCATCGAACAGAGGCATAACGCCACTGGCTGCATAGATGGTTTCGCACGCCGGATTTTCGCGAAAGGGACATGAGACAATGATGCATCGCACCCAATTGACCTTCGTTGCGTTCGCTGCGGCGATGTTGGCCTCCGCGACGGCGGGAGCCCAGATGACGACCTACACGGTCAAGGCCCCCCCGACGTCACCCAGCGACGAGATCAGCCTCACCGGGCCAGGCAATACCACGCCTGCGTCCACCAATGCCACCCTCATCGCGTCTGGCCTGATGGGCGGGATGTACTTCGGAGGCTTCACGAAGACGACGGCTCTCAGCAAACAAGCTACTGTCACGAGCCAATGCCCGGGCTACAGCACGGCGGGGAATAACTGGCCTGGAGGCTGCGACATCTACGGGATTTCTCGTGCAGTGAATGCATCGTTCGGCCAAAATTGGGGAGCTGCGAACTATGAAGGCAGCAGCACCGGGCAGAATGCGGCAGTCAACAAACAGATCGATGCGATGGTTTACTACAAGAGTCCCGTGCTCGTGCCGCTCCACGGGAGCACCGACCACTTCGCCACCATATTCGAGATCAGGGCGGACCGCTCGAATTCAACTTACACCGTCGAGTACGTGAAGTATTTCGACGGGGGCACTCCTGGGCCAGACCCCATGGATCCGTGGTCTGACGCGAAAGGCAATGGATACCATGACGGGGTCAAGAAGGTGTCGGGCGCTATCTGGAAGCTTGAGTACTATCTCCTTCTGGCATCCCCTCCTGGGTGCAACCCCTACTGCGGGAAGTACGTCCTGGCATACGACCCGCCCAAGGGATCGTTGCTGTCGGAGAACAAATCGCAGGTGAACTTTGCACATTACCCCAGCGTCCTGTTCGACGACGAGGAAATGGACGGGCTCCTTGCCGAAGAGCGTGTATGGGATGCGCTGTATTCCGCCGATGTCCCTGACGATCCGATGATGTGGCGCCGGATCATGAGTGCCCACGTGGGCGCAGCCTCGCCCGTGTATGCGGAGGACATGGACGGCAATCCCATGGACTACTACCTTGTGCCGTTCCTTTCCGAAGAGCGCGGCGAGGTCGCTGCGATGGTGCGGCTCTCCATGGCAGATGGCTCGTTCGAAGCGATCTGGGTGCCGACCCGCCCCGTGCCTTTCATGGGCGTTACTCCCCAGGAAGCTGCGTTCGCCGCACAGGATGTACTGGCCAGGGACGAGCAGCTCGTCGGCGGCACGCTCACCTGGAACCCGCGACGCAGCCTTGGCGGCTCGGACATGGTGCCGTACTACCAGTTCTATATCGTGAGTGACGACGGCGAAGTCCGCGGCAGCATCGGCGTGGCCTGGTTCGATGGGCAGGTGCGCGGAATCGATCACACCCCGCCTCGCCGCGCCTCCGTCGAGCGCTGAGAACGCTCTCCCCGAGGACGCATCGTCATCTCGACGACCTCCGAAAAGGCTCGGTCAGGAGTGGAAGAAACTTTTTCGTTCCCTAGAGTCATGATGGCCGCGGAGCATTCACTCTCCGGGAGCCCACTCGAGACCTAGCCGAGCCACGACGGCATCGGAGGCTCCATAGCCGATCCGGGCGAACGCGTCACGTGCCTGCTCCTCTGCCGCGGAGAGCGCACTTGTCACGCCCGTCCGTGGTCGCTGTGTACGCGCCAGTGGCCCTGCCGTCGCCGGAGCCGCGCTTCGCGCCCGTCTCCAGACGTCTCGCCATGTCGCCTCCCCCGCCCCCGTCAAACTTCGCAAGAGTGCCTGGAATGATGCTGTTTCCGGTGTCCTTCTCAGGGGTTAGCGAGGACTCCCTCGCGCCCCCATCCATCATTTCCTAAGCCCTGCCAACCGACTTGACGGGCGCCAGAACCTCGCGGAGGGCCTCCAAGGCCTCACACCTCCCCCCTGCGCCCTCCCACATCTGGAGCAGCTCCCCTCCCCACCACAGGCCAAGCACGAGCATCCCGTCCCACGGGACGATGGCTCGCAGCTCCAGGCCCGGGGCAAGCTCCATCGGTCCACTCGTCCTCATCGACCTCGACCAACGCGCATGCCCTTCCATCGACACGAGCGGGTGCCGAGTTGCGTCCTTTCGTCGTGGATATCCAGAGCATCTGGCATCGATGCGGAGATCGAGCCAATCGGTGGGACACACTACATCTTCGTCGCCGCGTTGTTTCTGCGTGAGAGCATTTCACGCTCTCCCCCCAGCGAGCGGACTGTGATGCTCCCGATTGGCAGATGGGGACTTCTTTACCTGTCGTTCAGTAATTCCTGGCGCCGCTCGGCGTAAAGCCTGAGGCGAATTTCTGCCGCTTGTAGCGACACATTGAACCGCTCCTGCACTGCGGCGGAGGAAAGCTTGCCTACTTCGCGCTCAAGTGTCACGAGTCCCTGCGCCGGAATCAACAGCGCGGCCCCCAACGAGTTCGCCTGCCACTCCGTATCCCTATATCGAGGATGCGAGGGCTGTTGGCCACGCGCGGACAACTCGTGTGCCGGAGCACACGCAACGCGAGCCTCGCTCCTCGGAGACGGGGCAGCCGGCCCCCTACACGAGCTTGCAGCGGGCACCGCACGGATGCATGAAAACACAACGAAATTCTTCGTAGACTTTCGTAGGAGATTTTTCGATGTGGAAGGTGCGACTGGCAACTTTCATGGTCCCCCTGGCTTCATGGAGCTGTGGTGCAAAGACAGAGCTCGACATGGGTTTTGCTGGGCGTGACGCAGCGGATAGTGAGGGGGCGGATGGTAGTCCGCAAGGATCAGGAGGTAATGAAAGCGGCGCGGGAGGGAGTGGTGCAAGTGGAGGCGGTGTGGACGGGGGCGGGGGACCACCGGAGCTTGCGGTGTACGCTACGGGGAACAGCGTGCTCTATGTGGTGGCGCCGGCATCCAAGAAAATTCTCGTAAGCGTACCACTTTCCGGCTGCGAAGGAGAGATCATTGATGTTGCGGTGAATCGAACTGGCATCGTATACGCAACGACTTTCAATGGGCTCTATCGAATCGACCCCTCTGACGGGACCTGCACATTGATTCGAAATGATTTCTTTCCGAACTCTCTTGGCTTCGTGCCCGAAGGAAACGCAGGGGCCGAGTTGCTGGTTGGTTACCGCGATTCGTCCTACTGCCACATCGATCCCACGACGGGCGGAATCCAACTGGTGGGGGGGCTCAGCGCCGGCTACACGTCGAGCGGAGACATCGTCACGACCAAGGACGGGCGGACGTACTTGACCATCAAAGGCGACGGCTGCAACGACTGCCTCGTGAAGATCGACCCCGGTACGGGTGCTCTCTCCAAGCTCGTGGGGCCCATGGGGCAGTCCGACGTGTACGGGCTGGCGTATGCGGGTGATTCGCTGTATGGCTTCACGCGGGCAGGATTGATGCTGACCATCGACCCCTCGAGTGCGACCTCGAAGGTCCTTCCGCTCGTGAATGCAATACCTGGTTTGAGCTTTTCAGGCGCCGCCGCTTCGAGGGTGGGGGCTGACTAACACTACTGCGGGACCTTCATCCACCTCTGCGCGGGCTCGAGCGGGTCCTGGGTGGGGTTGTGTCGTTTGTTTCTTACTTTGTCCTCCAAATCTTGCGCCCGGTTTGCCCAGGTACTTGAAAGG
>NZ_JASBQE010000018.1 GCF_029960785.1 Polyangium sp. 15x6 | reverse complement strand
CGTCCCACCGCCTGCGCCCGCGGTCCCGCCCGTCCCGCCGCCCGCACCTGCGGTCCCGCCGGTCCCGCCGCCCGCGCCCGCGGTCCCGCCCTTCCCGCCGCCGCCCTCGTCGCTCCCGCCGCAGGCCTGCGCGGCGACCACGCCGACCAGCACCAGAGTCGAGGCGAGGACCATGTTACGAACGTTCATCCGAACCTCCATTGATCCGGAGGCGTCGCCCGCCCGCGCCGACAACCCCCCCGATGCCCACACGTCTCCCGGGGCCTGCATCGCAGGTTCGTCCTGGGAGGATGGGTCAGCCCAACGTGTGCCGGACACCACCCGTGCGCCGGATTCGATGGCCCAGGGGCGCGAAGGATTGCGCGGAACGATGACGTTCCAGGCGGGAAAACTGGGCGATCAACGGTAGGGCAAACCGAACCCCATGCCGGGCATGTAGCCGCCGGGGCCGTACCCCAGGCCATTCGGCATGAGCGTATTCGCGTTGCGCGACTGCGCGACGATGCGCGGCGTGAGCAGATGGCTGACGAGCGTGCACGTCTGGTGCTGCAGATAGGTCTGGTTGCAGCCGATCCAGACGCCGAGCGAGCTGCGTCCGCCGTCGCCCTCGTAGCGGACGACCTCACCCGTGGGCATGACGCTGAGCCACGCGTGCGGCTCGTCGCCCTGTGAGGCGTGCAGGATGCCGACGTTGCCGAGGAGTTTGTCGCCGGGGCCGACGAGCTTGCCGCCGGGCTCGAGGAGCGCGACGGGGTCGTTGTTCGGATCGTAGACGCGCCCGCCGCGGTCGACGGTGAACTCCTCGGTCTCGTTGAGCATCACGCGGCCGTCGGGGAAGAGGTCGACGACGGCGGTGCCGACGACCCAGCGCGCGCGGGGCACGTCGAGCATCGCGCCGCCGCGGGCCCAGTTGGCCGGAGCGCCCGGCGCGCAGGCGCCGAGGACCAAGGCGGAGGCGAGGATCAAGCGCCGCATCATCAGCCCAAGGATAGTACGCAAGCGGCCCGTCGGTCAGGGCCTGACGCGCATCAAACCTTCTCGATCGAGGCTTTTCCGAGCAGCCCCGTGGGCTTGACCAGCAGGACGGCGATGAGAGCCGTGAAGACCAGGACATCCTGCAGGCCGGAGTACGCCGTGAGCTTGGTCATCTCGCCGATGATGCCGATGAGCAGGCCGCCGAGCATCGCGCCCGGGATGTTGCCGATGCCGCCGATGACGGCGGCGACGAAGGCGCGCGTGCCGATGACGACGCCCATCGTCGGATAGACCTGCGACTGATCGAGGCAGTAGAGGACGGCGCCGAGCGCGGCGAGGACCGAGCCCGTGATGAACGTGATCGAAATGACGCGGCTCGTGCGGATGCCCATGAGGCGCGCGGCCTCGATGTTCACGCTGAGCGCGCGCATCGCCTTGCCCATCCAGGTTTTGTGCACGAGGAACTGGAGCGCGATCATCACGGAGAAGGCCGAGATGAAGATGACCTTGCGCGTGTCCTCGATCGGCAAGAGCTGCGGGTAGCCGCGGTACTGCGCGGTGAAGAGGAGCTGGGCGAGGTTCTGGAGCAGGACGCTCATGCCGAGCGCCGTGACGAGCGGGGTGACGCGGGTGTTCGCCTTGCCCTTGCCGCGTGTGCGGAGCGGGGCGTAGGCGATGCGCTCGACGAGCATGCCGAGCAGGCCCGCGAAGACCATGGCGAGCAGCGTCCCGCCGACGCCGGCGACGAGCGGAGAGTCCTTGCCCCCGAGCGCCGTGATCCCGAAGAAGCCGAGGAAGGCTCCCATCATGAACACCTCGCTGTGGGCGAAGTTGATGAGCTTCAGGATGCCGTAGACCATCGTGTAGCCGAGGGCGACGAGCGCGATCATCGACCCCTGCGCGAGCCCCGTGATGAGGGCGTTGACGATCTTCATGGCCATGGAATCACTCGACCCTCAGGGCTTCGCAGCCGCCTTGTCGTTCACCGTGGCGAAGTAGGTGAACTTCTTGTTCTTGATCTGAACGATCACGATCGACTTGTCCGCGTTGCGGTTCGGGTCGATGGTGATCGCGCCCGTCGCGCCCTGGAAATTCTTGGTCTCGGCGATCGCGTCGCGGATGGCCTCGGGCGTGTCGCCCTTGGCGCGGCCCATGGCGTCGAAGAGCAGCAACGCCGAGTCGTAGCCGAGCGACGAGAGGCTCGACGGATCACGCTTGAAGCGCTCCTTGTAGGCCTTCAGGAAGGCCTGCGCGTTCGGCCACGGGACGTCGGGCGCGTAGTGGTTCGTGAAGTACGCGCCCTCCATCTCCTCGCCCGCGTCCTGGAGCAGCGTCTCGGCGTCCCAGCCGTCGCCGCCGACGAACATGCTGCCCGGCATGCCCGCGGCCTTGGCCTGCCGCGCGATCGGGACCATCGCGTTGTAGTAGATCGGCGCGTAGACGAGGTCCGGCTTCGCATCGTGGATCTCGTTGATGTACGTGGTGAAGTTCGTCTCGGTCTTGATGAAGCTCTTCTCCACGACGATCTCGCCGCCGAGCTTCTTCGCCGCGTCGCGGAACTGTGCGGCGAGGCCCGATGAGTAGACATCGTCGGAGGCGTAGAGGATCCCGATGCGCTTCTTGCCCATGGTCTTCACCACGAACTCGGCGCCCATCTGGCCCTGCATGTCGTCCGTGAAGCAGACGCGGAAGACGAACGGCCCGATCTGCGTGACCTCGGGCGCCGTCGCCGAGGACGTGATCATCGGGATCTTGTGCTTGTTCGCGACGATGCCGCCGATCGTGGAGCGCGAGGAGGCGA
This sequence comes from Polyangium sp. 15x6, assembly GCF_029960785.1. Taxonomy (GTDB): domain Bacteria; phylum Myxococcota_A; class Polyangia; order Polyangiales; family Polyangiaceae; genus Polyangium. Next base: position 158,835 of record NZ_JASBQE010000018.1, on the reverse strand, counting down.
CCTCGCCGAGCAGAGCCACGACCTTGTCCCGCGTGATGAGCTGCAGGACCTTGTTGTTCGTCTCCTGCGGGTTCGACTTGTTGTCCTCGTAGAGGACCTTCACGGGCCGGCCCTTCGCGCCGCCCTTCTTGTTCACCTCGTCGACCGCGAGCTCGATGCCTTCCTTGGTCTCGATGCCGAACTGCGTCTCGGCGCCCGACAGGCTCAGGTACGCGCCGACCCTCCAGGGCTCGGCCGCCGCGGGGACGCTCGGATCCTTGCCCGCGGCATCCTTCTGCGGCGCGTCTTTCTGGGTGCACGCGGCCAGCCCCAGCGCGCTCACGCCGAGGGCCACGATCGCCATCACCCAACGCCGTCGTCCGAGCATCGACCTCTCCTCGCCGGCAAGGGCCGCGAAAACCGCGCGATGCCCGTGCCGCGCCGATGAGTACCATCATCGCCGCATGTCGTCAGCCCCGAGCGCGCGCGGCCTCGGGATCAGCCGGCGCGGCGGCGCGCCCAGACGAACCGCTCCACGTTGCCTTTCGGGCCATGAACCGCGCTGTCGACCTCGGCCACGACCTCGAACCCGCCCTCCTCGACGGCCCGACGCGCTGCGGCGATCGCGGCCTGCCGCGTCTCTTCATCTCGGATGACGCCCCGCCCGCGCGAGACAGCCTCCCGACCCGCCTCGAACTGCGGTTTTACGAGCGCGACGAGATCCGCGCCCGGATCGAGCAAGGCCGCGATGGCGGCGATGAGCTTGCCGATGCCGATGAACGAGGCGTCCACGACGACGAGATCGACGCCCGCGGGCAGATCGCTCCGGCTGAGCTCGCGCGCGTTCACGCGCTCGCGGACGTCGACGCGAGGGTCGGCGCGAAGCTTCTCGGCGAGCTGTCCGTAGCCGACATCGACGGCCACGACGAGCGCGGCGCCGCGCTGGAGCAGGCAATCCGTGAAGCCACCCGTGGAGGCGCCGACGTCGAGGCAGCGGCGGCCGGCGACGTCGAGACCCTGGTCGGCGAAGAACGTGAGCGCGTGGTCGAGCTTGTCGCCGCCGCGGGAAACGAAGCGCGGCGGCGAAGCGACGCGGAGGGGCGCGTCGGGCGCGAGGAGCGCGCCGGGTTTGTCCACGCGCGCATCGCTACAAGTGACCTTGCCGGCCATGATGAGGGCCTGCGCCTGGGCGCGGCTCTCGGCGAGGCCGAGGGTGACGAGGAGGGCATCGGCGCGAACGCGGGCGGGCGAGCGGGTCATGGTGGTGGCGCGAGGGAGTCGCCGTGGATGGCGCGGGCGACGGCAAAGAGTCCATCACCGATGCGGGGGCCTGGGCGCAAGACGTCGGAGCCGACGACGCGGATCTGGCCTTTCTGGACGGCGCGGAGCTCGCGCCAGCCGGGGGCGTTCTCGACGCGCTCGCGCAGCGTCTTGGTGGAGCGCATGTCGGAGGCGCCGTCGAGCAGGACGTCCGGATCGAGCGCGAGCAAATGCTCGAGGCCGATCGTCGGGTACGCGCCGCCGCGCGTGATGACGTTCTCGCCGCCCGCGAGGCGCACGAGCTCGTCGGGAAAACTGCCGGGGCCGGCGACGACGATCGGCGACGCGTCGAACACGAAGAGCACGCGCTTCTTGGGCCTTCCGGCGACGAGCGCGGCGAGCGCCTTGCGTTTGTCCTCGATGCCTCGAGCGACACGTTTCGCCTCGGCCTCGTGGCCCACGCGGCGGCCGAGCTCTTCGACCATGCTCGTGATGCCGTCGAGCGACTCGGTCTCGGGGAAAAACGTGTCGATGCCGTGGGCGCGCAGCCCCTCTTCGAGCACGGGACCTGCGGGGCCACGCGCGCCGACGACGAGCGTGGGCGCGAGCGCGATGATGGCCTCGACGTTCGGATCGGCGTAGCCGCCGACGACGGGCAGCGCCTCGGCTTCTTTCGGGTAGTCGCAGTACCGCGAGCGCCCGACGAGCAAGCCTCCGGCGCCGATCGCGAACATCGTCTCCGTCGTACTCGGCGAGAGCGACACGACGCGCAGAGGTTTGTCCTTGCCGGAGCCGCGCGAGCACGCGGAGAGGGCGAGCGCGACGAGCGCGAGGTGGAACGAGCGGCGCTTCACCGCGTGCGGCGCCGCAGACCGAGCGCGACGAGCGCGAGCGCGAAGATGCCGCCGCGCCAGGGCACGGGCTTCGTCGGATCGGCGTTCATGCTGCAGGAGCCCTCTTCCGAGAGCTGCGGGCCGTCTTCCTCTCCATCCTCCCAGCCGCCCGACGACGCGCCCTCTTGCTTGAAACAGACGCCCTGGCCGTTGCTGTCGCTGTCGCAGTACCAGCCCTCGGGACAAGGCGCCTGCTCGCTACAGAGGCGCGTGCAGTACTGCTCCTTGCCGTCGTTCACGCAGCGGCCCGAGGCGCAATCCGCGGGCTCGTTGCAGGCGTCGCCGGGCGTGTACGTGTAGTCGGGGTTCGTGGGGGCGCCGTTCGCCCACGTCGGGACGGGATAACCGCCCATCTCCGCGGCCTTGACGGCCGTGTCCTTGATCCACTGATCCCACGCCTTCACGTAGCCGTAGATCGGCGTCGAGCAGTTGAAGCCGCCGCGCGAGGTCACGCCGATGACGCGGTTTTTCGCGTCGATCGCGGGTCCGCCGGAGTCGCCCTGGCAGACGCCGGCGTTGCCCATCCACTCGGTCGTCTTGACCTGGAAGTCAGGGCACGCGTCGGCGACGCAGGTGATGGTGAGGTCGTCGCGGCGGCGACGCGCGCCCGCGCCGTTGCCCGCGCCGTCCGTCGCGCCGAACCCGATCGCGGAGTATTTTTCGCCGGCGACGAGCGGCTCGTCGACGCGGGGCACGAGCGGCTTCGCTTCTGCCTCGGGGATGTTCTCCGCGAGGATCAGGATCGCCTGGTCCTGACCGCAGAAGTCGTCGCCTGCGGGAAGGAGCACGACCTCCTTGGTGGCGCGGTAAACGGAGGGATCCTGGGAGAGCTCGGGGCCCGTCGTGACGAGGTAGCTGCTCGGCGCGGCGGGCGGGGCGAACTTGGTGACGCCGCACTCGACGGTGCCTTGGTCGTTGTTGATCTGCGACACACAGTGGCGCGCCGTGAGCACCATGTTCGGCGCGAGGAGCGAGCCGGTGCAGATGCCGCCGAGGTTCGTCGCGTAAAGCCCGACGACCGCGGTGTCCTTGTCATCCGCATAGCCGCCGCTGATGTCGAGCTCCGCTTCGCCGACGGCGCCCTCGGGCGCCGGTTGCGACACGTCGCCGCAACCGGCGACGAGCGCGAGAGCGCCAAACAACAAGGCAAAACGAGCGCGGGGCGGACACGGGGACATCGGCGACCTCCAGGGAGCGGCAGGCGCGTGCACCACGATGCATCGGGAGAGCACGCGCAAGAGAGCCGCCATTGTAGGAAGGCGCTTCCGGACGCGCACGCGTTCTCTGTGCGTCGATGCCGCGCACCATGTGAGTTTTACGCGGCGCGGAATCCTGCAATCCGATTGCAAGACGTGGGGGAGAGCGCGCCGCGCGCACCCTCGCCAAGGTGGCGGGCGCCGGGGCCCGCCATGGCGGCGCCATGGTTTCGGGTGAGCGATCGCGCGGAATTCCGGCCGATTCGAGGGCGGCCTGGCGATTGCTGCATCGCGGTACGTGACCGACAAGCTGCTGCTCACCGCTCTCGCGCTCGCGGCGGGTTCCGCCCTGGCACGGGCGCCGCTTCCCGCCGCGCTCGCGGCCGTGATCTCGCTCTTCCTCTTGCGCCGTCACCTCGAACGGTGGGCGCTCGTGGGCTTCGCGCTCTTGCTCGCGTTCGGCGCGCTGCGCGCGCGCGCGGCGATCGACGAGGCCGCGGCCTTGCACGCGCGCGTGACCGAGGCGCTCGGGCCTCCGGGTCGATGCGAAGGAGAAGCCATCGTGCTGCGTTCGCCGGTGGTGCAGCGTGAATCCGCGCCTCCGGGGGAAGAGCGCGGGCAGGCCCGCATCGAGGTCGAGTTTTCCCAGGCCGCCTGCGAACGTGGCCCGATCGAAGGGCCGCTCCGCGCGCGGCTCCACGGCGCGCCCGAGGACCTCGCGCGTGGCGATCGCGTGCGTCTCGTCGCGGATCTCGCCCCGGTCCATCTCTTCCTGAACGAGAGCCTCCCCGACCCGCGTCCCTCCATCGCGCGGAGCGGCGTCGCCGCATCGGGGGGTCTCGTCGATCTCGAACGGGTCTCGCGTGGCCAGGGCATCGCCGCGTGGATCGATCGCGCCCGCGTCCACGTGCGCCGCCGCATCGAGGCGACGTTCCACCCCGAAGCCGAGCCGCTCGCGCGCGCCCTCGTCCTCGGCGAGACGGATCTGCACGAGGCCGACAACGAGGCCTTCCGCCGCAGCGGTTTGTCCCACCTGCTCGCGGTCTCCGGCACGCACCTCGTCCTCGCCGTCGCGGGCCTCGCGGCCGCCGCGCGCGCCTTGCTCCTGCGCGTCACGACGCTCTCGGCGCGCTTCGACGTGGGGCGCGTCTCCTCGGCGTTCGCGATCCCCACGTCGTGGCTCTACGCCGATTTCGCGGGCGGCAGCGGCTCGGCTCTGCGCGCCGCCGGCATGCTCTCCGTCGTGATGCTCGTGCGCGCGCTCGGCCGTCGCCCGAGCGGCGTGCGTGCCTTCGGCGGCTCGCTCCTCCTCGCGGCGATCCTCGACCCGCTCGTCGGCAGCGACCCGTCGTTCGTCCTGTCCGCCGCGGCGACGGCGGGTCTGCTCGGGCTCGATCGTCCCATCGCGGAACGGCTCGTGCGTGGCCCCGCGCCCGTCCGCGCCGTGCTCCGCCCGATCGCCACGACGCTCGCCGCGATGGTCGGCTGTACGCCGTTCCTCGCGATGATGACGCCCTCCTTGTCGCTGCTCGGCATCCTCGCGAACCTCCTCGCCGCGCCGATCGGCGAGCTCGCGGCGCTGCCCGTGTGCCTCCTGCACGCCGCGCTCGCGTGGGCCCCTCCGGTCGAGCGCGGCGCGGCCCTCCTCGGCTCGGGCGCGCTCCTCGCCGTGCGCGCGGTCGCTCGCGTGACGAGTGATCTCGGCGGGATCGTCACCTTCCCGCCGCCCACGCCTTCGCAGCTCGCTGCCGTGGCCGTCGCCGCGCTCGCGGCGGCCCTCGCGAAGGACGCCCTTCGCCGCGGCGCCGCCCTCGCGCTCGGGTTCGCCGCGCTCCTCGTGCTCGAGCAGGGCGCCGCACATGCTGGGAGCTCAAAAGGTTTGCTCCGCGTGCGCGCCCTCGACGTGGGCCAGGGCGATTCGATCCTCGTCGATCTGCCCGACGGAAAAACCATGCTCATCGACGGCGGCGGCTTCATGGGAAGCCCCGTCGACACGGGCACGCGTGTCGTGCTCCCCGTCTTGCGCGCGCTCCGCAAAGAGCGCGTCGACATCGTCGTCCTCTCGCACCCGCACCCGGATCACTTCGGCGGGCTCGTCTCCACGCTCCCCGCGATCGACGTCGGCGAGCTCTGGGATACGGGCCAGGGCGAGGACCACGGCTCCGGACCGACCTACGCCGCGATGCTCGCGAACCTACGCCACCGTGAGATTCCCATTCGCAGGCCCGACACGCTGTGCGGCAAACACGTCATCGGCGGCGCGACCGTCGAAGTCCTCGCCCCCTGCCCCGGGTTCGTCCCCGACGAGAGCGCGAACGACAACTCCTTCGTCCTGCGCATCACCTACGGGAGCCACGCCGCGCTCCTCGTCGGCGACGCCGAGGCCGCGGCCGAGCGCGCGCTCCTCGAAAAACACCCCGCCGCGCTCCGCGCCGATCTCCTCAAGCTCGGCCACCACGGCAGCCGCACCTCGACGACGCCGCCCTTCCTCGACGCCGTTCGCCCGAGCGTGGCCCTCGTCTGCTCCGGCGTGCGCAACCGCTACGGCCACCCCGACCCTGGCGTCCTCGCCTCGCTCGGCGCCCGCGCCATCACCATCGCCCGGACCGACCGGGGCGGCGACGTCGTCTGGGAGACCGACGGCGAGGCCGTGCACCTCTCACGCCCCTCCGCCCGCTGACGCGGGGATCTCGGGTCTTTCCGTGAGGAAATTGGCTGTGATCGCTTGCGCCACCGGGCCTGCTGAAGGAGTCTCTTTGCGAATGTCACGTGACGTCACCGTGGCGACCATCCGGCGGCGCCTCGCCGAGGAGGTCGGACGCCTCGACAAACATGCGCCCTGGCGCGTCGCGCTCGCCTACCCGTCGCCCTACCGCACGGGCATGAGCTCGCTCGGCTTCTTGCAGATCTACAAGTCGATCCAGCACGAGCCCGACATGGCCGCGGATCGCGCGTTCCTGCCCGACGACGAGCACGGCCCGCGCGCCGTCCCCCTCACGTACGAGTCGCTTCGCCCGCTCCGCGATTACCCCGTGATCGCCATGAGCGTCGCCTACGAGCTCGAGACCGCGGGCATCGTGCGCCTGCTCGAAGCCTCGGGGATCAAGCCGCTCCGCGAAGAGCGTTCGTCGCGGGATCCTTTCATCCTCGCCGGTGGCCCGCTGACGAACTCGAACCCGCTGCCGCTCGCGGCCTTCGCCGACGCCATCGTCATGGGCGAAGCGGACACGCTCGCCGTCGAGGTGCTTCGAATCCTGCGCGACACGCCCTCGCGCGAGGCCGCGCTCGACGCGCTCGCGAAGACCCCGCACGTCTTCGTCCCCTCGCGCCACGGCGCCTCCATGCCCGGCATCGCGCAGTGCGATGACGAGCTCCTCCCCGCGTGGGCCCCGATCCGCACGCCCGACACCGAGCTCTCGAACATGTTCTTGATCGAGACCGAGCGCGGCTGCTCGCGCGGCTGCACCTACTGCGTGATGCGCCGCTCGACGAACGGCGGCATGCGCATCGTCCCGAAGGAAAAAATCCTCGGCCTCATCCCCGAGGACGCGCGCCGCATCGGCCTCGTCGGCGCCGCCGTCAGCGATCACCCGAAGATCGTGGAGATCGTCCGCACCCTCGCCGAGCGTGGCTGCGAGGTCGGACTCTCCAGCCTGCGCCCGGACAAGCTCTCCGACGAGTTCGTCGGCGCGCTCAAGCTGGCCGGCTACCGCACGCTCACGACTGCGATGGACGGCACGAGCGAGCGCGTGCGCGAGATCCTCGACCGGCGCGCGCGCATCCGCCACCTCGAGCGCGCCGCCGAGATGGCGCGCAAGCACGGCATGCCGCGCATGAAGCTCTACCTGATGATCGGCGTGCCCGGCGAAGAGGACGTCGACGTGGACGAGTGCGTCCGCTTCGTCACCGAGCTCTCGCAGCAGGTCCCCATCGCGCTCGGGATCGCGCCCTTCTGCCCGAAGCGCAACACGCCGCTCGCGCATGCGCCGTTCGCGGGCATCGACGTGGTGAACGCGCGGCTCGAACGGCTGCGCCGCGGCCTCAAGGGCCGGGCCGACGTGCGCTCGACGAGCGCGAAGTGGGCCTGGGTCGAGGCCGTGCTCGCGCAAGGCGGCGAGGCCGAGGGCCGCGCGGTGATCGAAGCCGTGCATGCCGGCGGCGCCTTCGCTGCCTACAAACGCGCGTTCGAGGCGTTCACCCCGAAGAAGCCGAAGAAGAGCCTCTCCATCGTCGCCAGCGCATGAAGACGATCACCCTGTACACGCGGGTGCGATGTCATCTCTGCGACGTGGCCGAAGAGGCCCTCGAACGCGTGCGCCGCACGGAGCCCTTCGAGCTCGTGATCCTGGACCTCGACCGCGAGGCCCCGGCCGAGAAGCGCGTCGCCTACGATTGGGACGTGCCCGTCGTGGAGCTCGACGGGCGTAAAATCATGAAGTACCGCGTCGACGAGACGCGGCTCCTGCGGCTGCTCCGCGAGGAGACGCCTTGAGCATGTGGGCGGAGGGGCGCCCTTGCGCTATGGAGGTCGAGGCATGAAGTCGTCCACGCTCCTGCAGATCTTCTTCATCGTGGCCGCGGCCATCGCCGTCTTCGGCTTCGTCACCGCCGCGAAGAACGATCAGGTCCGCGCGAGCTGCACCGCGATGTGTGGCCTCGGCCCCGCGTATGCCGGCCGCGACCGCCTCGCGCCCGACTTCGAGCTGCCCGACCTCGACGGCAAGCCCGTCCGGCTCTCGTCGTTCCGCGGCAAGATCGTCTTCCTCAACTTCTGGACCGAGACGTGCGGCCCCTGCAAAGAGGAGATGCCCTCGCTCGCCACGCTCGCGCGCGTGCTCCACGGCCGCAAGGACATGGTCCTCGTGACCGTCACGATCGACGAGGACCGCACGAAGGTGCGTGACCTCTTGCGCGTGCTGCTCGACGGCGATCCGCCCTTCCCCGTGCTCTTCGACGCCGACTCGGAGATCGTCGGGGGCCGCTACGGCACGAAGCTCTTCCCCGAGACCTGGCTCATCGACAAGAACGGCATCATCCGCGCCCGCTTCGACGGCGCGCGCGACTGGTCCGAGGCGACCGCCATCGAGATCGGCGAGATGCTGAAGAAGCCCTCGGGCCCGGTCCTCGACTTCGCCTGCCCCGTCGAGTTCATCCAGGGTGTGCCCCGCGGCAAACACGCGTCCCTGTGCATGGACGACTCCTGACGCTACATTGGCGCCCGCGATGACCTCTCGCAGGCCAGACGGGGACGGAGAACCGAGCACGCCCGACGAACGTGTCGTTGCCGCACGCAAGGCGCTGCTCGAAGGCGTGGGCGCGGAGATCGCCGCCTCGTTCCCCGGCATCACGCGGCTCGGCGGCCAGGTCGTCGCCGCGCTCTACCTCGCCGACAGCCCGCGCTCGATGGACGAGCTCTCGATGGAGCTCGGTCGTTCGAAGAGCAACATCTTCGCGAACCTGCGCGGCCTCGAAGCGGCGGGCATCATCGAGCGCCGCCGCGAATCCGGCGCGCGGCACGACTCGTACACGCTGCGGGGCAAGTACCCTGACGTGATCATCGGCGCCTACCTCGCGCGCCTGCGCCGCGTCGTGCAGGACAAACGCGCCCTCTCGCGCCGCGCGCTCGGCCTGCTCGGCGACGCGCAGGGCGACGAGGCGAGCGCGCTCCGCAAGCGCCTCGACGACCTCTCGCGCAAGTACGACCTCTTCGCCGAGCTGATGGATCGCTACGTTCCGAACACGGACGGCCCGGTGGACCTCGAGCGGCTCATCGCCCTCATCCCCGAGCCGGTTCTCCGCGCGATCAGCACCGCGGTCAAAACAGCGTTCGATGTCGCCGACACGATCGCCGCGACCCGCGACGACATCACGCGCCGCGCGACCCGCAAGCGCTGACTAGTTCGTGGAGAGATCGATCTCGAGCATCCGCTCGATCCGATCTCGCGCGATCCGCGCCGTCGAGAAACGTTCGAGCTCGCCTGCGTCCGCTGGCAGGAGCTTGCACGGGAGCGCCCGCGCATCCGCCACCGGCGCCGCTCCCTCCGCGAGCCACACGACCGTGTGCGGCTTCGACAGCGCCTCCTCGAGCTTCGAGATCGGCGGCGCTTCCAGCCCGATCTCCGCGAGCACCGCCGGCACCTCGGCGGGCAGCGGCGACGCCTCGCCGGCGGTCGCCGCCACCGCGTCCGTGTGCCCGAGCGCGCGCGCGACCGCGGCGCCGAGGGCCGCGAGTGCGCCGCCGGATGCGTCGGCGAAGCACAACGACCGATGGGTCTTCGTCGTCACTCCAAACCGCCTAGTTCGTGTTGAGCTCGACGCGCAGGAGCTTGCGGCCGATGAAGAGGTAGTCGCCGTGCCCGAGTTCGCGCTCGCTCTTGATGCGCACGTACGTGCCGTTGCGGCTGTTCAGATCGGTCAGCGAAAACTTCCCGCCGCTCTCCTCGATCCGGCAGTGAGAGCCGGACATGTAGAGGTCGCCGGGGAAGTTCAGATCGCCGCCCTCGCGCCCGATCTGCAAGGACGATCCGCGCGCGCACACCGTCATGCCGACGGCGCCGCCCTGGAGGATCTGCGTGAGTCGGAACGGGCTCGGGTGCTTCGGCGACGAATAGAAATACGTGCCGTCCGGGTCAGCACCGTCGGAGGGCTTGGGGCTCGAATCGAGGCGGAAGAGCTGCTCGCCTGCGAGGAACGTGTCGCTCGGGACGATGTCGACGGTGCCGCGCACGCGGATGTAGACGCCGTTCAGCGAGCCCTCGTCACGCACGACGAGCTTGCCGTCTCGGTAGAAGAAGTTCGCGTGTTTCGGCGAGACGAACGGATCGTCCGGGAAGACGAGCTGACCGTTCCGGCCGACGATGTGCTGCTCGGCCTTCAGGTGGAAGCTCAGGCCATCCATGCCTTCGCCGCGGATCAGGATGAGCTTCGCCTTCGCCGGGTTTTGCATGTCCCCGAAGAAGAGCGTCTGTGCGTTGAGGATCTCGAGGGGAACCGCAGCCCCACACCTCCCGCAGAATTTGTGGCCCGAGGGGACGCCGCTCGAGCAGGAACGGCAGACGTAGTTACGGGCTTGCTCCATGAGCTCCTCCTGCGTTAAGTCCGCGAACTCGCTTCGTGCTGGGGTTTTCTGCGCGGGAACGGCGCCGGCCGCGGGGGCGCGGCGAGGTCCCACGGAGGGCGTCGCCGGCAGCGGCGCGACGGGCCGATTGAGCGGCGGCGCGGGCGTCGTTGCGGGGCGTGCCGAGACCGCCGGGCGCAGGGGCGCAGGCGGAGGCGGCGTCGGCAGCACGGATTGCCGGCTCCCGAACAGGGCCAGATCGTTGTCGCACGCAGTGCAGCTCGCGGCGCCCATGGAGCTCCACGTGTCGCACTGACCGCAAACGATGCCTATCTCGTGCTGCTCGTTGCCCAACGTCGTTCCTCGGGGACACCCGGTTCTAAACGGCGATCGCGAGGAGGGTCAAGCAAACAAGGATCGTCCGTGCCGGCTCATCGAATCACCGTCATCCGGGCATCCTCGTCGCCCCAGCCGTTCTTGCCGACGAACCGGAAGACGACACGCTCCTTGCAGGAAGAGCGCTCCAGCGTACCGAACTCGCGAGAATCGTCGTAGAGGTCGATGTTGTCGCTGAGCAGAAAGACCATGCCCTCGCCCACCTCGGCCTTGAAGGTCAGGGGGCTCGTCCTGGACTTCGTCTGCCCGCGGTAGTGCCACCCCCCGCCCATCTCCACGACGCCACACTCGAGCTCGACCTCGGCCTCGGTGTTGGGGTGCAAGGTCTTGTAGTCGCGCGACCGGCAGGCTTGCACGGGGTTGTAGCGCTTGCCGTTGATCTCCACGTTGCGGCCGGTGATCTCGATCTTGTCGCCCTCGACGCCGACGATGCGGCCGACCACGTACTGGGTCGGATCTTCGGGGTCCTTGCAGCGGACGAGGTCGCCGAAGCCTGGCGTGCCTCGGGTCAAGAGCACCACGAAGTCCCCGCCGTCGAGCGTGGGGGCGACCGACGCCGAGAGCCGCAGCGTCGTCGGCACGGTCCAGGTCTTGAAAAGCAGCACCCGGAGGAGCCCGAAGACCACCACGAGGCCGAGGACGGTGAAGCCGAGCGCTTTGCCGAATTTCTGCATCGAAGCGCGGATCGTATCGCAAGCGCGCCCCGGCGGGCGAGCATCCGGCGCCCGTCAGCAATCGCTGCATCGACCGCACCGCGGCCTTTGCACCAGAGGTCCAGGGCTGTGCCCTGGTTCGGGTCCAGGGGCGAAGAGCCCCTGGTCGGGTCCGGGGTGAAACCCCGGCGCTGCGCTGTGGAAACCCCTCAGCGCTGACAGCTCCGAAACGGCGGCAACTCGCTCGGGCTCGTCCCGTTCGCGATCTCCTTGGCCGCGCTGAAAAGCTCGCGCCATGCGTCGAGACGCACGAAGATCGAGGGCGCTGCCGTGGCGTCGTCGCCATCCATCACCGAGGCCGAGACCACGCCGACCACGTCTTGCCGCTTCGGGCTGTACGCCGGACCGCCTGAATCGCCGGGGCAAACCGAGGCGACCGCGATGAAGTCGCCGCTGCGCACCTTGCCGATCGGCCCGCCGACGCGCTCGATGCGGTGGATGGGCGTCCGCGAGAGCGCGCACCTTCCAAACCCGATCGGGTAAATCGGCTCGTTTGCCGCGGGCGCCTCCTCGATGCGCGGGCTCAGCGTGGGAACGCCGACCAGCTTTCGCGAGAGCACGAGGATCGCGATGTCGCCTTCGCCGGACACGTAGCCGCAATCGGGGCTCACGATCGCGCGCACCTTCACCTCGCCCCAGGGCAGATCGTCGCCGCCGAGCTCGATGGTGAGGCTCTCCGGATCCTTGTCGTGGTTCTGCACCTGCCCGTCTGCGTCGCGCTCCGATACGCAGTGGTGCGCCGTGAGCACGAGATCCTCGGCGATCAGCGTGCCGGTGCACGTCACGTCACCCACGATGCGCACGACCGCGTTGATCTTGTTCTCGACGTCGAGATCCACGGGCGGCTGGAAGATGAAGGGGCGCTCCTCGGCCTGACGGTGCGACGCGGGGGTCGCGATCGGGCGCTTGCTCGGCTGGCCGCAGCCGACGAGGAGAGAGGTGGACACGAAGACCGTCGCCCACGGCAGACCACTCGCAAGGCGGGCGCCGAGCGAGGAGGGCGGAGAGGAGCGGGGTTCGCGTCGGTTCAGCACGCTGGCGATTGCCTCCCGAGTACGCAGCGACGGTGGCTCACGAACATCGCTCCCTGAGACGAACCAAAAAAGGAATCGTGACATGGCGGCGCCGATGGGGCATCCGACAACGCTGCCGGATTTTCCTTGGGTGCGTCTTACGTCACGTGACGCGGGCACCCCCCGGCAGCGTCAACGCATCGCGACAAGACCGACCTTCTGCGTCGAACGCTCGTAGGCAGCCCGGACGGCGGCCGGATCCGTCATCGGATCCTCGATGCCCGCGGCCACGACCTCGTGGAGGAACGCGGCTTGGCGCCGGGCCTTGGCGACCTGCCAGGAGCGGCACGCCACGGCCTCGGAATCGCAGGCGTCGAGCGCGTCCTCGACAGTCGCGAGGGCCTTTCGCGACTGCCCGCGGTGGAAGAGGGCGCGGGCCGCGACATCGGCGACGCGGGGGTCGAGCTGGATGGCGCGGGGGGCCTTTTCGATGACGGCGCTCGCGAGGCCGGGCTGACCGCGGTCGACGTACGCCGAGGCGAGGGCCACGACGGAGTCGACGGTGGGGGAGAGCGCGGCGGCCGATTCGAGGGCGGCCATGTCGACGGGGGTCTCGGCCGCGTGGGCGTCGGCGGGCAGGAGACGCTTCGACTGGGTCCCGGGGCCGATGGCCAGGACGAAAGTGATGCCCGCGAGGAGGACGCCGTTCGTGAAGAGGAGGCCCGAGCGCATGGTGTGACCGACAGCGCTCTTGGCGGTGGGTTCCCGGATTTCGAACGATGCGTGGCGGGTGTTCGGGACGCCGTCGACCTAGAGCATCGACCGGTTCGATGCTCGGAAGATCGCGACGCGATCTTCCCTCGGGGAGAAGTTCTGATCATCCTGACCCGGGGTCGCCAACCCCGCGGATCTTGGCTGGATCTCAACAGGTAGAGGGGGCCCGCGCCGCGAGCGTGGTGCCCTTTCCGCCGCCCTTTCCTTCGTGCGGGCCGGCTCGGCGCTCGTCGCGTCGATCGGACGGGGGGCCAGCTCGGGGATCGTCTCGTCTAGCGGGCGGCACTCTTTGAGCCCAAGCTCGGCCGCCGTGCGTGCGGCACGCCGGTAGCGGTTGATCATCTCGCTTGACTTGTGCCCCGTTCGGTCCTGCACCCACGCCTCCGTTCGTCCGTTCGCGAGCGCCAGCGTGACGAACGTGGCCCGCGCGTCGTGAAGCCGGATCCGGGTCCTCGTCTCCGTCCGCGCGAACAACTCCGGCCGGCGAATGCCCGCCAACTCCAGATGTCGACGAAACCGGCCGGCAGTGTCGCTCGTGGTGAGCCGCTGTCCCTTCTGGCTTCCTTCGTCGTACACGAAGACATGCGCGTCCCCCGACACGCGCACGCCTCTCGCCGCGCAGTGGTCTCGCCAGGCGCGCAACGCCGCGACGACCCCAGGCGACAATGCCCACGCACGGGGTTGTAGAGTAGCCCCGGGGGATCGCCCCCCGGGGCCCTCGCCGGAACCGGACAAGGAGATTTCCACCATCCGGCTCTTCCGTTGATGTGGCTTGCGGCTACGTCCCCCAGATTCGGACCATCACGCGGGGACGGGGGAGAGGCAGGCTCTTCAGCATCTCGCCGAACCCCTCCCAGTTCAGGCGCACCCGATTGCTCCGACGGCGGAGCCACTTGTACCAGGCCCTCTTGGCTTCTTCGACGAGCAGCAGCAGACTGCGAACGTTGCCATTGACGCCGAAGTAGTTGAAGTGCCCTTGGATGCGCCTCTTGAGCGCGGCGTGCTGCACCTTGACCGGCAGGTGCCGATAGCGGCGGCACCAGTCGGTGACGGACTGGACTGCCCGTCGAAGGCGAGCAGACCTGGTCTTGCACGCCATTTGCCATCGACCCCTCAATGTTCGCCGCCAGTACAGCGTGAACCCGAGGAAGTCGAACGTCGCCGGACCTTTGCCGCCCGTCTGTGCGGCCGGTGGCCGCTGGAAGGGTAACAGGCGAGTCTTGTCCGGGTGAAGGGTCAGTCCGAATCGCCCCATCCGCTTGTGGAGCACCTCCATCACGCGCTCCGCGTCGTCCTGGCGCTCGAATACCATGACGAAATCATCCGCATAGCGGATGAGGTGCGCCTCACCCCGCGTACGCGGCTTGACCTCGCGATCGAACCACAGGTCGAGCACGTAGTGCAGATAGATGTTCCCCAGGAGCGGGGAGAGCACCGACCCCTGGGCCGTGCCGATATCCGGTTCGGAGTACTCCGCCCCGTCGAGCACGCCCACGTGCAAGCATTTGCCGATGAGCCGCAGGAGCGACCCATCGGCCACCCGATTCTGGAGCAACTCCAGCAGCTTGGTGCGATCCAGGCTGTCGAAGAAGGACACGATGTCAGCCTCCAGAATCCACCCCACCTTGCCCTTGTACACGAGCCGGTCGAGGGCACGAATGGCGTCATGGGCACTGCGTCCGGGCCTGAAGCCGTACGAACAATCCAGAAAGTCCTGCTCGTAGATCGCTTCGAGCACCTCGCGCACGGCGTCCTGGACCAGTTTGTCCTCAAACGCCGATATCCCAATCGGCCTCGTCTTGCCCTTGTCCTTGGGGATGTGGACACGCCGGACCGGCTGGTGCCGATATCGCTTCGACCTCAGCCGTTCGTGCAGGCCCTGGAGGTTGCGCTCCAGGTCCAGCCCATACTGCTCCTTCGTGACTCCATCCACCCCCACCGCTGCATCCTTCCGCATGCGGCGATACGCGCGTGCCAGGGCTGGCCCGTCGATGAGATGGGCCAGCGCGTGGAACCGTCCTTCGGGCTCCCTTTTCGCTCTTTCCGCTACCTTCAACAGTCCCGGTGACATGTTCTCCGACATCAATGCGTCGGGCATGGTTCCCTCCTGAAGTTCACACCAACACGGGCTGCCTTTGCTCGGCCGGGTCCGGGCGCTACCCCGTTCCCCGACGTCATCGCTCGTATTCAGCCCTCCGACTCCCGCGTTCCCGTCGGCATCGGCTCCGGTTGTCCCTTGCCTGCTGCCTACCTCGGTGCGAATACTTCTTCTGTGCGGAGCCACGAGCATGGCTTCGGCCGGCCGCGTGCGTATCCGCAAGCGCGCGGCGCGTCGGAGATTGATCACCGGGTCTCCGTGGCACCGGTTGTTCCCGAAGAGGAACGCGGGTCTCCCAGGTCTCTGGACCGTCCCCTTCCTACGTGCCGTGGTCGTACACCCCGCCGGGAGTGCCCTTCCCTTGCCCACTTCTGGGAAGTTCACCGTCGCCTTCGGGTGCAATGACGCCCTCGGCCCCCGGAATGATTATAATTTTCGTGGCTGCATTCCCCACGGCCCGCACGCTCGCGCACCTATGCATCGCCGGCCGCGTTACCGTGACCGTCGCAAGGCTCGCTACCGGCCTGGGCGGGCCACCCTTGGCCGGGCGGGGATCGCACCCGCCGGACGGCAAACCGAATTTCATGAGTCTATCGCATCTCATTCCTTTCGGACCAGACTTGCCTGGTCGCACCATCCGTCTTATTCACATCGAGCACGATCGCCCCGAGGTCCAGGTTGATCTCAGACCACCTCGTGTTAAGGGCTTCCGAGCGACGCATCCCTTCCCGATGAAGGAAGCCGTAAAACAGGCGCCATTCCAGCGGAACCTGCGTGCAGCCAAGCAACATCGCGTCCTCGTCAGGATAAAGCCACCCTTTCGCTTTTCCTGCCTGATACCGCGGCACGAATCCACGCGGCAGCGGATGCACGGCGATATGGCGCAGTGGAAGGACCGCCAGCGAGCAGATCCGGTACACGAGCTGCGCGACGGAGCGCCGCGAATTTGGCGAGAGCCTCGGTGGGAGGCTCCGCATGACGGCTTCCGCGTGGTCGAGCGTGAACTTATCGATCGCCACGTCTCCGACCATTGGATAGACGTACTTGTCGAGCACGTATCGGTTGGTTTCTGCACTTCGTCGTCGCTTGACTCGATCGGGGTAGAGATCCGCCAGCTCCCCGCTCGTCCACCGCTTGCCGATTTGCTCGATCGTCGGCGTCAGGTTCTTCTGCACCACCTGCCCCGATGCGATCATATCAACGGCCTTGCGCACCTCGTCCAATGCCTTCCCGTCACGCACCGCGGCGCGCTTGATGATGTCCGGCGCGATGTCGTCGCGTCCGCATTTGCGGAGTTTCGCGGCCAGCTCCGCGAGGATGGCCTGACGCGCGACGGCGCTCCGCTCGTCCTTGCATGTTTCGAGCATGAAGCTTTGCCGCTTCTTCGTTCCAATGGTGAGCCGCGCGAACCACTTGCCGCGCCGCTCGTAAACGTTCCCCGTGGCTAACCTGGGCATGTTCCAACTCCTCCAATCAGTGACCATCCAGGGAACAGCCGAGCGGCCATGCCCTGCGATTTGGGCTCCTTCCCGCGGAGCCATGGGAGACGCGAGAGATACTCCCCCGTCGCCCCCGGGGCCATGACGGCATCGCGGCACGTGTCAAGCAACGGATGGCGCGGGAGGGGAGGTATGGCCCGTCTACGGGCCGCAGAGGCGAGAAGGCAAAGGCGACCTTAGAACCCGCGGGGGCCGGACGGTTGTCAGACGCGCCGAGCACGGCGGTTCGTCGCTCGGGCGCGGCTCGGACTGGCCGGGCGCGGTTGTAGGCCGACGGCGCCGAGAATGTCGTCCGCGTGCTCCGCGGGTGCGGTGTCGTCGATGGGCGCGGCGTCATTCGTGGCCGATGGGGAGGAAGGGGTGGCGCTCTGCTTGCGCGCGTTTTCTTCGAGCCACGCGACGAACGCAACGCGATTGACGATCCGAAGCTTCCCGAGCCGCGCGACGGGGACCGGGAAGTCCGGGGCGCGGATGGCCTCCAGGAAGACGCGCCGCGGGATGCCGGTCACCGCCTCGACGTTGCATTGCGAGAGGGTTTCGGGCGGGGGCGCGACGAGCTGGAGGACGCCCCGTGGGATCGACAAGGTCGCCGTGATGTTGCCGTCCGGGCTGCGGGACTCACCGATGGACATGTCCGCCCTCCCATGGCGCACGAAGGGGCGCCGCTGCGTGGATCCGATTCTCCCGCGCGTGGGGGACGCGAGACAAGGGAAAATCGAGGTCGCCGTCGAGTTCTATATATAGCCGACTATACGTATAGCCGACGGCCCCCCCTGGCGGGGCGTGTGTAGCTGTTTTCGCGCAACTGCCGCCGGTGGGCCAAGAGGAATCGAATCCCGAGGCGGCGTTCTATATATAATTCAGATTACATCAACACGTATTACGTATTACGGCGCGGATGCTGGGCCGGCGCCCGCTTCTCGGCGCGCATCCTCGGCCGGGCTCTCGGGGGGCGCTCGGCCGGCTCTCGGGAGTTCCCCGGAAGCCATGGCCGGAGCGCCACTCGAACCCGATGGCTCTTGCCATGGAAAAGCCATGGCTTTCCATGGATCCGAAGGGCATGCACCGCACCTCCCCCAGAGTGTCGCGAGTCCGCAAAATCCGGCTGATTTTGCAGGGTACGCGAACCCCCCACATCGTGAAACATTTCCGTGGCCCGTTGCCATGGCTCCGGCGAGCAAAAAGTGGATCGATTTCTGGACCCTCCATGGCCCCCGAGTCTGTGAAACAAGGGTGCCGAACCGACCTCCATGGCTCAACCACGGCGATTTCGCGGTCTGTCCGCGGAGGGCATGGCTCTTGCGCATGCAGCGAACGTGAAGTCCGATACCGACCCCGGCTCCGTGAAACATTTTCTGGGCCCGAGACATGGCTCCGGCGAGCAAAAAGTGGATCGATTTGTGGACCCTTCTCGGACTTCGAGCCTGTGAAACAAGGGGGCATACCCGCCCGGTATGGCTCAAACGCGGCGATTTCGCGGTTCGTCCACGGAGGGCACGGTGCTTGCGGTGTCGGAAAAAGTGAACTGAAGTACAGGGCCCATCCCTGGGGAGGTGCCGAGCCCCGGCGTTCTACCGAAAAATTCGTCGAAAACCGATTACATTGAGCGGCTTTTTCACGTCTTGATGCGACGAAACAAGGGGGCTCTTCCCTGATTTCGGACACGTTGCTCGGCTTTTGCGGGTTTTCTTTGAGCAACTCGTCCCCAAGCCTTGAAGCATTCCAGCGCAGACGTAGCAGGCTACGCCGGTTTTCCGCTGATTTTTGTGGATCGCGGTAAGCCAAATGTGCATAGTGGTCGGCTGGAGCTTCTGTATGGGTATGAGCGACGCTGCCGTGCGCCCCGGTTTGCCAATGCAAACACCAGAGGTGCAGCCTTCCGCAGTGTGCACTGCGGTCGTGCTCATCGGCGTTTGCGAATCCTCGCCGGATCTCGTGGCACTCGGGACGGCGCTGGGGGCGTTCGCGGCAGGTCTTGCCGATGTTCCGAACGTCGGGCCCGCATCGATGATCGAGTCTATCCGGCGCAGCCTCGCGGACGCGGCATGGCGCCGCGCGGCGCAGGAGACGCTCGCGGATCAGCGTGTGGGATTGCTCGCGGGCGCGTTCCTCAAAGCCTGCGAGCAGCGCGTGCCGAGGCCAGTGTCCAACCCGGATGACCCGGCATGGCTTGCCGGAGTCCGGAGCGCGTACGAGGAAGACGAGCGTCTCCAAATTCTCGCCGACACCCTGCTCGGAATGCTTCGGTTCCCACGCGAGGCGGCATCCCCGGCGCCGTCTGCGCGCCCCGCGCCCACGCCCACGCCTGCACGCCCGGTGGATCCGGCTGCGGCTCCCGCGTGCCCCGCGCCCATGCCCGAGCCATCCGCGCGTCCTGCGGCGTGCCCCGCGCCCACGCCCGCGCCCTCCGCGCGTCCTGCGGCGTGCCCCGCGCCCACGCCCGCGCCCTCCGCGCGTCCTGCGTCTGCGGCTTCTGCGCCCGCTGCGCATCCTGTGCCGCCCCCGCCGCCGGCCCCGCTTGCCATATCGCTGCATACGGAACTCGCGTTGTACACGTTGATGGCGGTGACGAACGCGGACCGAGGGATCAAGCACGCTGAATGGCAGCACTTGAACCTCGTGCTCGGCGAGAAGTTCGCGAGGTGCCAGCGTGTGCTCATGGACTCGAGCGTGCTCGCCATTGCGGGAGCCATCGTCGCGTACTCCCGCGCGAAGGGCTGCGCGAACGCCGCCACGTTTGCCTTATCTCCGACATCCGACGTGCCTGCTGAACTCGTGGCGGTGGTCGTCGGCGAAGTTCTGGCCGCGTGCCAGGACGCCCCCCCGATACCGCTCCGCGCGGAAGTCGTGGTCTACACGGCCCTTGTGGTGAAGAACGCGGATCGGGGGCTCACTCCGTCGGAATGGGAGAACATCAACCGCGGGTTCGGCGGTCGGATCGAGAGGTGCCAGCGCGTGCTGTCGCATCCGAAGGTTCGGGCGGTGGCTGACGCCGTCGTCGCGCGCGGCCGTGCCAAGCGCATCGACGTGACAACGTTCGCCTATTCGCCAGCAAACGAGGCGTACGGCGAGCTTTTGGCGGCAGCCGTCGGTGGCATGCTGATCGAGTCTCGACCCAAGCCCGCGGCACCGTCGCCGCCCGCGGCGATGGTCCCCGCGCACGAGCCGCCCGCAACGGCCCTCGGCACCGCGCCGGCACGCGTCCCCGAGCCGCCCGTTCCCGCGCCAGCAGCAGAGGCGCGCGCCGACGTGCCCTCTCGCGACGAGCTGCCGGTCCCCACGCCCGCAGGGGCCGAGCTGCCCGTTCCCGCGCCAGCGGCAGAGGCGCGCGCCGACGTGCCCTCTCGCGACGAGCTGCCGGTCCCCACGCCCGCAGGGGCCGAACCGCCCGTTCCCGCGCCAGAGGCAACGGCCCGCGTTCAGCGTGCGTGTCCCAGGTGCGCGCGACGGAGGCCGTTGGCGGCACGGCCGTGGCGGAGCACCGCAGCCAGGTCGGGCATCGGGCGGGACCCAACGCCGCCGGTTCAGCCGCCTCCCGCCGCTGCCGCGCCCTTGCCGCGTGAGCCGGTGTCGCCCGCGGCTCCCGCGCCCGTCGTGGCCCTTCCGGTCACCATGCCGACGTTGATCACCGTGGCGACCTCCGGCCCAGTCTCCGGCGGGCCGCCCGTTCCGGGGGCGATGACGACCTCGACGCGGGCCGCCGCAATCGGCGTGTCGTGCAGCTCTTTGTCGCGCTCGACAGTCCACGAGCCTTTGCCCCGAGGCCGATCACCGCCACGAGCATGCGCCGAGGTCAGTTTACCTTCTCGATTTCGTCCGGTGTGAGATTGGGAACCACCTTGAATCGGCCCGATTCGTCGGTCTCGACCACGCGGGGAGCGACGAACGCCTGCTGATGATGCATGAAACCGGTGGGCTCTCCTTCCGTGCTGACAACGAATCCGAGCATCGACCATCGCTTCGCGTCTGGCTCGGATTCGTACGGGACCACGACCAGCTCGCAGCCTCCGCCGAACGAACGGCTTAACTGTCGAACGATCGCCAGATCGACGTTCCGCTCGCGATAGCGTTCTTCGATCCTGACGTCCGAGATATAGAGCAGGTCGCGTCCACCACCCGCGACGAACCTGTCTTTGTAATTGCCCTCCTTGTCGAAATAGACCCAGTAAAGGGCTTCAAGCTCCCCACTTTCCGCGTCGAGCGCATCGACGAGCGACACGCCATGATTATCCGCTTGACCTACGTGGATGATCGCGACGTCTGCCCTGCCGATCTCCACTTCTTTTTCCCCCTCATCGTCGTCATCGCTCTCGATCACCTCGTAAATCATGCAGTAGAGCCACGTGATGATCCCATCATCCTCATCTGGCTCGCCCACAACCCTCATGTCTCCCGTCACTCGTATTCCGATCATGGGCGGAGTCTATCCTTCGAAGCTCCCTTGCAGTCAACTTGGCCGCGGGACGCTTCCGGTCCGGCAGAGTATTCCGCCCCCATTGCGTTAGGACATTATACGTCCGATCGCAGAGATCGATCTTGCGCTCGCGTCGAGGGTTGTTGCAGAACGGATCGTCGGGAAGAACGCGGGCACGCGCACACCGCCGCGGGCCCCCATCGGAGACGCTCGGAGACGCTCACCTTCTCCAGGTGCATGCCCTTTTCTCCCCGCTCCGCCTCACCCGTGGATTTGCACGGCGCCGTGTTCGGCGAGGTGCCCTTGCAGACGGGTGAATTCAAGGGCGGCCCCCTTTGCCCTCGTCCCTTTCCCATTCATCGAGGAATGCCGGTCTCAAATCCCTAGTGATTTTCGCGAGTTCGATGATGGAATCGGCGAGCGTATCGCCCACCGGCAACTCCACGCGAAAACGTTTCGCCACGGCTTCGGCGAGGTGCCGCCATTCTGGGGCGACCATCTGGCCGAGCTCCTCGGACAGCTCTGCCACCTGACGCAGGAGACCCCGCGCAAGAGGCAGATATCTGGGGTCACGATGACCGAGCGCCTCCTCTAGTACGGCCAAAGCCTCGCGCGGCCGCCCGAGCGCATCTAGCACCTGCGCGAGGTATGAGGCCTGCAACCATCGCAAATCCACGGTTTCGAATCCAAGCGCCGCCCAGGCCCGACAAGCCTGCTCCGCCTCGGTGAACCGCTCTGCGTCGACCAAAATCGCACAGCGATGCATCGCGATGCTCCTCGCGAGCCATTGGTCATCGTCGAGATGACGGTTTGCTTCGAAGATCACATTCAGACGAGCGAGCGCATCATCATATCGCCCCTGTGACTCCAAGGTGACGATTTCTGTGAGACGATCTTCGAGCGCGTCCCGAGCCGTCAGCCTCTTCAGGCAGACTGAACAAACCACCTCATCAATCCCCGCGTGAACGTATGGCGCGGTCGCCTCTTTTTCGCGACAGTAGAAGCAGACCTTTGGCAGTGAATCCGTCATGAGTCGCTTTCCATGAACGATGGTCGTCATGATCTTACGGTCGAGGACACTTGTCTTCGGGCCAATATCCTTCATTTTTGCAATGTCGAAAGCATGCGCCACAATCTTTTTCGGGGCCGAAGTCCGGATTTGGGTGTTTCTTGTTTCCCAGACATTCGTGCAGCAGCGGCATACACATTCCCTCCCGCTTAGCCCGCTTCGCCGCCCCCGCCGCGACCGTCGCTGTGACCGTCACGCCGACGGCGATCGCGAATGCTTCGATGATGACCTCGGTGAAGACGATCGTGACGACCACGACGGTCACCACCTCCCCGATTTGCCCCCGATCCGGCAATGTTTGCCCGTCCGCCGCCGCGGACATACGCAACGGGCCCCGCTCGAAGACATCCTCGGGCAGCCTCATCCCCCGGAGGGCAATCCGCATGCAAATGCCGACCTCCGGATTGGGCTGGCCCGTCGACTCCACCTCCACCACATGACCGTTTTGGTCGACCTTCACCGAGGCGTCGAGCGTGTAGTGTCCGGGCGCGATCGTGCCGCGGAGCTCATCCACGCATTCCCTCAGCCGCTCTGTAGTGGCTTCAGGGACGCGCGGCCCGTCATCGGGCACCGAAGGGCGGTAGATCCTGGCCGATGAGCAGCCGAGCGGGAGGAGGGACGAGAACGTCAGGCAACCGAGAAGGCCCAGGGAGAGCAGGGGGCGCCAACGCGGACGTCTCATTTCTGGATGGGAGCAGAAACACCGAGCGCCTGTCAACCCGCCGTGTCATCGACGAACCCCTCGGGCGACCCGCGTGACGGCACGCCCGCGCATCGGAGCGGGGCGCGGGGCGCCCAGCATGGAGGCGCTCGGTGGCGGCCGACGCAGCGGCGACACACACCTCCGCTCGCGCCTGCACATCATCAACCACCCGTCGTTTTGTCTTCGAGCGCCGCCTTAGCATAGTACACGACGCTCCAAGGAGACTTTTTGAGCAGGCTCTTCTGTTCGGAGTTTGCCTTTACCGCCTTAGCCCCGAGCAGCGAAAACATGGCAATGCCAAGCGATACTGCTACGGCGTTCGGCAATGCGACTGTGAGACCGATCAGGTTTGCGACTGTAGCCCATGCGGCGGTGTCCTGCGCAAGGCTGGAAAAGAGCGTCTTCATTGTGTCACGATCGGATTTTGCAATCGACTGCGCTTCTTCCTGCATTCCTTGCAATATGTCTAAAATTACCAGCCGTAGTAGTTCGGGGCGAGGCGGACGAGCGAGCAGCTTTGCCGCCTCTCGGCGACAGTGCGTTCGCATGCGAAGCAGTTCGTCCGAGTGATTATCCAGAATGTATGCGATTGCCAGTACCCTAGGTGGCGCAAGCGAACCCACAAAATTCTCAATAACGTGGCGGAACAAATAGAACGCAAGCGATTCTAACTGGACGTCCGCGTCTACCGAACCTTCGTCGATCGGAACGTCGGCCGCAATCGCGTTTAGTATGTCCATACTGAAGCCGGAGCTGGTTGCAATCCTAGGTACTCCGCTATGGAATATTCCGAATCGGTTGATGATGCATTCAGCAAATAGAAGAGTCGGGTGGCCGAGTTGGGAAGCGCGTTTCGAGAACAGTTCAAGTATGGCGTCCGGATCGATTCGATTAAGACCCGCTCGCAATTCGAGAGCGGCTTCCCACACTCGCCAGACAAACTCAACAGCGGCAGTGCATCGATAAAGTGGACTTTGCTCCGCCGCAACCGCCGCAATGGTGAGACATTTGTCATGCGCTGGTTCCCATTGGCGATACGCATCGGTCGTCCCCGAGTAAATCAGTTGAACAGTACAGATTTTGTCGCCCAATGGGGCAAGCGCCTCTGTCTCACTGCGAGCGTGGTTCAACGCAAGGTCGAGGTAGTGCGCAGCCGCACGAAACACCGACAGCAGCGGATGTGCTGTCTGCTGCGCTCGTTCTAAAGTTATGCGCAGGGTTTCAATAGGACCCGGCGAGCGCCAACCGGGCACTGTCAATGCAAGCCGCCCATGGTAGAGCAAGACAGATGTGAGATCGCGCGTGCCGGGCCCAATGTGATGGGGGAATGCCAGCACGATCTTGTCAGGGGAGTTCTGCTCCGTTTCGTTATTCGTGGCGTGCATGTAGAACCTCGTGCGCCGCTGGGATTCCCACCTACCGCAACCATTCACACGCGTAGCACTACCCGGCAGGACACGCACGTGCGCAGGATCACCCCGCGTGGCACGATCGGCTTTCGATGTTGTTTGCCGCACAGATACGCGCGTTCCGGGGTTCGTTCGTGCGTTCGTTCGCGCGTTGCAGGTCCGTTTGCGCGGCGTTTTGTCGCGGAAGACAGCCTCCACGAGGGACAGCCACGACCCCCTCAATCTACGGAAACCCACCCCTCGCCAGGGCATGACGTGGCGAACGAGCCTCGCGATGCTGTTTGCGAGGCTTGGAGCCTGCTAGCGTCATCCCGTCATGACCTTTACAGACGAAAAGTTCCAACGATTCAAAGCAGGATGCGAGCAGGCGATGGCTGCTCGACCGAATTGTACGGGGTGGCGCCTCAGCTTCGCAGACCAGGATCATCGGCGCGAGTGGCACGTAACAGCCACCGCACCACCTCGTGAAGAGCGGCGTTCCGTCGGAGCACAGTGCAACGGTGAGCTGTTCATCCGCTTACGTAACTGACGCGACTCCCGTTGAAATCATCGCCGCGCTCGCCCAGATGCTTCGGGATATGTAAGCGCTCGACCCCGCGCGGACCGCCCCGGCGACGTCGCAGCCGTTCACCACGATCCGGGCGCGCTTCACCTCCCTTGCGCCCGACGTCCCCCGGGCACTGTTCGCGGCCCCCGACTCGGGGGCGCGGAGTACGACGATCTTCTGTTACCCTCTCGCGCATCCGGCCTTGTTCTGGTCATGGGAAGATCTTCGAAGCCGACCGACTACCCGCCCGAGCTGGTCGCCGAGATCCTTGACCTCCGCCCAGAGGTCACGCGCCTCGCAGGCGATGGTCAGGCGTACACACGGGACACCGTGGACGACAGGGTGCAGCGCGTGTTCGTGAACGCGCTGCGCAACCTCTGGAGGTACACGCCGCACCCTGACGGCGCCAAGCCGTGGCTCACCGTCATCACGCGCAACGTCGTCCGCGAAGCGCACCGGGCCACGCGGCGCTACGAAGCGGTGTTCGAGCCGGACGAAGGACACGCCGAGACAGCGGTGGCCCCGGGGGCTTCACCGGAACGGACGGCGGAGTTGCGAGAGGCCATTGAGCTGGTGATGGAAGTCTTGCAAGACATGCCGCGCTCGCAGGTCGACGTGCTCTACCTCGTAGGCGTCGAGGAGCGGTCCCACGAGGAGGCCGGGCGGGTGCTCGGCATCTCCGAGGACGCCGCGAAGATGACGCTGTCCCGCGCGCGGAAGTACCTGCGTTTGCGGCTCGGCAACGACCCCTTCGTCATCCTTCCGCCGGTACCGCTCGCAGTGCTCGAACGCCGGGCGCTCCTGCGAAGGCTGTTCGACTACGTGTATCCGCTCGGGCACGTATGGGCCGCGCTCATGGCCATCGTGTTCTACCCGTTCATGTCGCGCGAGCCGGCGCCCACGCCGGCCGAGCTGCACGCGGTGGCCACGGGCCCGGCGCGCGTCGTCGCTGCTGCGGCGGCGGACGTCGTTCGCGTCGCGGCTCCGAGCTCGTCGCCTGGGGACAGCGCCCCGGCCGCTCCCGTCGTCACCTCTCCACTGCCGCACGTGATGCCTGCTCCACACAGCAGCCATGCGCAGCCGACGGCGCCGCGAGGAACCACCGCGACGAACCCTGAGCCCTTCGACCTTCCCCGACGGAAGGGCTTGGATTTCCGCCTGCGGTAGTGAGGTTCGTCCCGTACGCCCCTCTCGCCTTCGACCGGCAGCCGCGGTATCGTGCGCCGCGCATGCGATCCCTAGGTGTCGCGCTCGTCGTCCTTCTCGGGCTTACGGCTACCGCGCTCGCCGACGAACCCCGCGAGGCGTCACCCGTACCGCCGGATGCGCTCGAAGACGCAGCGAAGAAGGCGCGCTTCACCTCCTACGTCATCGACGGGGATCGCGCACGCGCAGCGGGACGAGCGACGGCCGCGGCGCGGGCGTACGCCGCCGCGCTCGACGTCCGCCACGATCCGCTGATCGCTGGCCGTCTCGGCGTTCTCCTCGTGCAGCTCGGGAAGCCCGTGGATGCCGCGGATCTGCTGCTCGACGCGATCCAGCGCGCGACGAACGCGACCGCAGAGGAACGTCAGGGCTTCCTGAAGGCGTACGACGCGGCGCGCGCGGAGATGACCTGGGTCGACGTCACGATCTCGCACGCGGGGACCAAGCTCACGCTCGACGGAGAGCCGAGGAACCGCGATGGGTTCTCAGCCTTGTCCATGTTCGTGGCGCCCGGCGAGCACGAGCTGCGGGCGCGTCTCGATGGGTACGAGGACGCCGTGGAGACCTTCACGGCGCGGAAGGGGCAGGAGATGCGCGTCACGTTGACGTTGCGCGCGTTGCCCGAACCGCTCCCGCCTCCGTTGAAGCTGCGGCGCGAGAACCCGCGGAGGCCCGACTTGTCGTCGCTCGACGAGCCGCCGGAGGATGAGCCGCCGTCGCGGGAGCCGATCGTCGGGGGCGTCACGGGCGAGCAGAAAAAGGCGGGCTTGCGCGGCTCCGTGAGCGGCGGACCGATCGTCGTGTTCGGCGTCGCGTCATGGTCGCCTGCGGTGGGCGCGATGATCGCCGGAAGTTTGAGGCCAAACGACTACGTGTCCCTCGGGCTCGAGGCCCGCGCTGCGTGGCTCACGTCGGGTGTGGAGGGCGGGCAGATCAACGCCATGACCGTGGGCGGGCTCGCGAGCGTGTGCGGGCACTGGCGCTGGCTCTTCGGTTGCGCCCTGGGGCATGTAGGGCTGATCCGGATCCAGGGAGCTGCGACCAGCTACAAGGGGGAGCATCCCGAATTCGTCAAGCTGGGGATCGGTGGTCGTATCGGAGCGAAGTTCAACCTCACGCAGTCCTTTTCCATGCAGGCGAGCGTTGACGCGGTGGCTCTCGACAGCGGCACCAAGATCATCGCCGGCCAAACGGCTATTGTCGACCAGCCTCCCGTCTTGGTTGGCGCACAGGTCGCCGGGGGATGGGAGTTTTAGTTATGAACCGGTTGATACTTACTGTCCTCGTTTCAGCGAGTGTCGGCGTGGGTTTCATTGCAGCCTGTTCGGCGCCATCAGAAGTGGGTTTCCTCGTCTGTGATCCCAATGCACTCTTCCCCGATCCCTGGTGCGTCGACGCCGGCACGGATGCCGACGCCGGGACCGACGCGGAGGCGGGCCCCGATGAGCCCGACGCGGGGCAATCTGCATGCACGGGGCGCTGTGTTCCCGTGCCGAGCGGCAATGCGGGCTACTGGACGGAGATGGCGATCTCGTTGTTCGTAGCGGCGCCCGGCGCCCTTCCGACCGAGTGTCCCCCGGGCACTTCGAGCGAGAAGTTCCGCCTCTTCGCGGACCTCGATGCGCCAGCCGCAGAGTGCGAGCCGTGCGAGTGCGGGGCATCGAGCGGCGCATGTACTGGGTTGCCCGAGAAGATCGAGATCCGCGCCGGTGCGTGCGGAGAAAGCGGAGTCGTCTCCCTCCCTTTTGACGAATCGGCCGGTTGGGATGGCTCGTGTACGAGCAACAACGCCCTTCCGGCCGGTGCGCAGTGCGGGGGCGAGCCGTGTGCTCAATCTGTATGGTTGTCCCCGCTCCCGGGTCCGACGAGCGAGTCATGCCCCCCCAAGAGCGAGACACCCGCGTTAACGAAGAAAACGGAGTGGAAACTTGCCGGCCTCGCATGCATGTCCAACACGAATGACGATGCGTGCTATTCGGACGGGGGGACCGAGTATTGTGTGAGCGATCCCGGACCGGGGTGGCTCCAGTGCATCGTTCGTGAAGGCGTGGACGTTCCCTGTCCAGACAATTACCTTTACGCGCGTTATGAGATGTTTCCGGACGACGGGGTCATCGACGGTCGAGGCTGTGCCAAGTGCGAATGCGGCCAGCCCTCGGGAGGCGGATGCACGGCGTCGATACGGCTGTACGACGACGCCGCATGCTCCTCGCAATCCGAGCAGAGCGGCCTCCAGTCCCCCTACGACCAGTGCGTCAACATACTTCCCGTAGGCCACGCCATCGCCGGCAAAGCGATCACGGACCTCGCCTACGTGCCCGGGAGCTGCGAGGCGAGCGGCGGGACGCCTACGGGCAGCGCCGTGCGTGACGTGACGAGGGCGGTCACGTTCTGTTGCCTGCATCCCTTCTACGAGATCAAGTAGGACGAACCGGGCCCGACCCCTCCGCTGAAAAAATCGGCACCGCCCGCGTTACCCCGCTTCGAGCCCCTGCATTGTTTGTGTCTGAGGGGCGAATCGTTCGTCCTTCCCAGCGGGTCCGCGTGTAGGCCGCCCCTTCCCCGTGGGCTGTCCGGAGCATCGCGGCCCCACTGGGGAGGGCGAAGGGCTCGACGCCTCCGTTGGTCCGCTCGCCGCTCGAAGCCGAGGCGCTGTCATTCAGCGCAAGGCATTATGCATGGCTCCATTGGCTCATTTCCGGTTACCCGGGGTGGCGCGTGGCAGCGCCTCGTCTTCGAGCGGCGAGGACTGACGAACGCTGAACAAGGAAACGACTCGCAGGAGGGGGCGATGGGTAGTGGTTCTCTGGGCGAGCATCCTCCTATCGCCCCCTCCTGGGGGTCGTCTCCTAATCGCTTGGAGGCCCATGGATACCGCGCGTGACATCGACGACGACGCAGAAACAACGGTCATGGACCGTCCAGCGCTTCCACCGCAGAGCGGGGTGCGCGCGAGCACGGTGCATCCCGAGCCGGTGCGGGACACGTTCGTGGATCCGCCCTCCGCGTGGAGCCGCGCACGTGCCTTCGCGGGCGCCTTGCTGCACGATTGGCGCGAGCGCATCCGCAGACCGCGCCTTTCGGATCGCCTCCCGCCGCTTCCGCCGCCGCGGTCGGCGAGGGCAACGCGGGTCTCCGCGGGCGCCGTCGGGCACGAGGAGCGCGGGGAGCTGCTCCTGCTCGAAATCATGCGCTCGGCCCCGGACTACCAGCGCGCCGCCGTCGACGTCGCCAACTATGCGACGGCGCTGCGCAAGCACGGGAGGGAGGCGTACGCCGAAGGGGTCGTCCATTACGCGCTGTCCCGGATGCGGCCGGATGCCGATGGATTTATCTCCTTTGTGCGGCTGCGTGACATCCTGTGCGACATGTCGGTCTCCGGGACGCTCGTGCCGGCACTGATTCGCCTGGAGAAGGCTGGCGTTGTCGCCATCGAGAGAACGCAGGAAACGCCGTCGCTGCCCCATCGCGTTCAGCTCCGAATTTCCCTCTAAAAGGAGTGCGACAACATGACAACCGAGCCGCCGACCATGGAGACCGAGCTTGTACTCGCGAGCGACGGTGTGATTTACGTTCGATTCGAGGAGGAGCCGCCGCCAGGCCGACGCGTGTTCACCGGCTACGCGCTGACCGCCGACGAACGCGCGCAGCACGGCACGCAGGGCTTGCTCCGCTGGGCCTGCCTCCAACGCCTCGCGCTCGGGAGCGATGGGTACGTGTATGTCGAAGAGGGGGCGATCGATCCCGAAGGGCGCAAGGTGTTCAGGGGTTACGCCCTGACCCCCAAGGAAGCCGGACGCGTCGCACAGGAGGTCCACCGAACGGCGTTCAATGTCACCATTGCGGCGCGGGCGAAGTGAGCCCCGAGGAGGCTGGCGCCATTGCCGTGGTCTGCATCGCCGGCGTCGGTGCAATTCTCGCCGTCGTTTTTCTCGCGCTGTTCACCGATGCCGGCCCCGAGCCGTATGTTTGCATCCTGGTGATTCTTCTCGGCACGCCGTTTGCGCTCCGGATGGTCGACGATGACGCAGCGTAAATTCACGGTTGAACTGCGGCCGTACGGCGAGAGCTGGGATGTCTTTGCCGAAGGCCAGCGCATCGGCCACGTGCGAGCACGTGCGAAGGACGGATTGCTCCTCGTGTTCTGCTTCGGGCGTCGGATTGGCCACGTGCGGCACGTTGAGAAGTTCATGGGGTTCAGCCGATACGTGCTGCCCCCCTTCACGCCCGTTCCGACCTTGCAAGAGGATGTTGTGCTGATCTTCGGGCAGTACCGAAGGCTCGTCGTCAGCCTGGGCGAGGAGCCGGATCCGGAGCTGGCGCGGCGTTATGCCGAGGGCGAGAGGTGACAATCCGCGGAGAGTTACGTCGGGGGCTCGTGCGTCGTGCGAGCTTCGACTTCTTTCCGAAGCTTGGTGTTGTTCTGGGACGGCCCTGGTCTGCTCTCACGGGCTTCCGCCTCCGTGGCGAGTCCGTCTACGCGGACAGGCGGATCTTGTGGTTCGGGCTCCCGCAGGGGTCGGGAGGGGGGCTGGGGGCGCGGAGCGCGCGTTTGGCCCAGCGGCGGGGTGACGGCTTCCATGCGCGGGGTGAAACCGGCGGGCTATTTTCCCTAGGCGCATGAATAGACTTGACTTGCGAACCCGCATCGTGTCTGCTGGGCGTTGGTACGTTGGCGTACTTTTGCGTAATTGAAAGCGGCACGTACCGGGGAGGAAACACATGTCGACGTCTAGCCAGTCGCCCCGCCCGCAGCGCATAGGCATCCTCGTATTCGATGGTTTCGAGCCGCTGGATGTCTGGGGATTTGCCGAAGCGTTCACGATCGCGCGTTTTATCGGCACCGGTTACGCCGATCCACCGCCTTACCCGTTCGATGTGGTCCTGATCTCCAACGAAGTGGGCGCCCCCGTCGTCGTCAAGGAGCCGGCGCCCGTGAAGAGCTATCAGGGGCCCCGGGTGGCGCCTGACATCTTCCGCAGCCAGGCGCTCGAGCAGCATTTCGATGTGCTCATGATCCCCGGCGGCTTCGGGGTGGGCCGCCTTCTCGGGGATCAGGGTGCGACGGGCGCGCTCCTCGACTGGGTGAGGGCGATGGACCAGCGCGTGGCTATCATGGCGTCCGTGTGCACGGGGGCCGCGGTGCTGGCCAAGGCGGGGCTCCTCGACGGAAAGCCCGCTGCGACGAACCATCAGGCATTCGATTGGGTGACCGGGTTCGGTCCACAGGTGCTGTGGGACAACGTCTCGCGTTGGGTCGACGCCGGACACTACGTCACCTCCGCCGGCGTGTCCGCAGGTACGGACTTGGCTTTTCACCTGGTCTCGCGGCTGGCGGGCCGCGCCGTCGCGGAAACGGCGGCGCTGAGCGCCGAATACGACTGGCACCGCGATCCCGGGGCACCGATCGTCTATCCGCAGCAGGCCACGGTGCCGACGTCGCGCAAAACGCTGGCAGGTTGAAGCGCTGCGAGCTTTCGGCAAGGCTCCGCCGGTAGGGCGGGCACGGCAGGCGCTCGTGGAGGCGAAGAGCCACGTATCCGCCCGTGGAGACTCGACAGGGGCGATATTTGGGCTACCTGGAGGGAGCATTGGAAGGGGTGAGACTCGTCATGAGCGAATGCACGGAAGCCTCACGGCATGGAGGCCGCTCATGCCCAAGCGACGAAGCGGCCCAGACGTGCCAATGTCACCTGGCGGCCGCGCCGCCGGTCGACGCACCGGCCGCCGTGGTCGAGAGGGCCTCGCGGCCCATACTCACGGCGCTGTTGAGCGTCTTGATCGCTTTCTTTCCCAAATGTCCGGTCTGCTGGGCGACCTACATGAGCATGTTCGGGAGCGTCTGGCTGGCGCGTATGCCTTACGTGGCATGGCTCCATCCGTTGCTCGTTGGCCTCTCGGCCTTGAACCTGTTGCTGCTGCTCAAGCGGGCGTCCAAGAAGGGATATGGCACCTTCCTGCTGGGCCTCGCCGGCGTCGCCATCATCCTCGGCGGGAGGAGCCTGTTCCCCGAGGCCCGCTGGCTCCTCTTCTGCGGCATAGCGCTAATGGTCGCGAGCTCGCTCGCCAGCAGCTTCACCATCGATCGATCCATGACATCCGGTTTTCAACTGTCTCGAAAGGACGGTCACTCATGACCAAAGCACTGCGCGTCCGCCGCTCGATTCAAGAGATCCAGGCCGATTACGAGAAGGGCCACAAGAAGCCGCTGGAAGACCTGATGCGCGCGTGGAAAGGCGTCAAGGAGCTATCACCGGAGGATCCGCGATCGTTCTTCATGATCGGCGGCTTCCACGGCGAGCCGTTCCGCGGCGGCGGCTGGGGCACCAACCTCTACTGGGGCGGATACTGCCACCACGGCAACATCCTCTTTCCCACCTGGCACCGCATGTATCTCGTGAAGCTGGAGGAGGCGCTCCGGAGCATCCCGGGCTGCGAAGACGTCACGCTTCCCTACTGGGACCAGACCAGCGAGGACTCGCTGGCGCACGGAATTCCCTGGGCGCTCACCGTCGAGAGCTTCGAGCTCGACGGCCAGACGATTCCGAACCCCCTGCGCTCGTTCGTCTTCCCGAAGAACATCGTCGACAACGTCAGCGCCGATAACACCGGCGATCCTAACAGCCCAAACTACACGAAGCTCCGCGGCTACGAGACCGTGCGCTACCCGCTCTCGGGCCTCGTCGGCACCGACAAGGACCGAAAGGCGACCGAGGAGCACAACGCGCAGTTCAAGGACTACCAAAAGAACGTCGAGATCCTCAATCAGAACGTCGTCGACTGGTTGACCTCGCACATCGTCATCAATGGAAATCGCATCAACACCAACGTGGCGCAGAGGTACGAGGATTGCCTGGACGCGCCCAATTACACAGTGTTCTCCAACACGACGTCCGCCAAGCAGTGGAACGATGACCGGCTGAACCCCGACGGGACGTCGGGTCCAGGCAGGGTCGTCTCGCTGGAATCTCCGCACAACAGCGTTCACCTCGCGGTGGGTGGCTTCGAGATCCCGTCGTTCGATCGCTCTCCGATCGATGGCGCCAACGGCGACATGGGCGAGAACGACACCGCCGGTCTCGACCCGATCTTCTTCTTCCATCACTGCAACGTCGACCGCGTGTTCTGGCTGTGGCAGAAGAAGCACCGGTGCACCGATCACCTGGAGGTGATCGACCAGTACCCCGGGACAAACTCGGCCGACAACCAGGGCCCCACCCCCGGCGTGGCGCCGAACACGTGGCTCACGCTCGACACGCCGCTCGATCCGTTTAAGCACGCGAACGGGCGGGCCTACACCTCCAAAGACTGCATCGACATCGAGCGACAGCTCGGCTTCACCTACAGCCACGGGTCGCTCGAAGATCTGGTCGAAGGCCCGCGCGCGGTCGCAGCGACGAAGGAGAAGAGCCGGGGTACGCGGGTGCTCCACGTCTCCGGAGTCAACCGCGCGCGGATCCGCGGATCCTTCTTGATCTCGGCATTCGCCGTCATCGACGGCAAGCCGCAACACCTGGGCAGCGAGGCGGTGTTGAGCCGCTGGAACGTGCAGGGGTGCGCCAATTGCCAGACGCACCTGGAGGCGAGCGCGACTTTCCCGCTGCCGGAGAGCCTCGCGGCAGTGACCCCGACCGCGACCGGCATCAGCGAGCTCACGCTGGCTACGTCGGCCGGCGAGGTCTATCTCGGCGTGATGGTTCACGGTCGTGACGGCGTGCTCTTCAGCAACCTGCCGAGCAGCGTGCCCGCCGTGAGCAGCACCGGGAAGCTCGCGGCGGCGAGCGTGTCCGCGAGCGCGCCGGTGAACCGGATTAAGGCCCGGATGGCGGTGCGGTAGCGCCGCGCGGGGGCCGGGCGCGAGCGCCGCCCCCACGCGACGTGTGCCGAGGTGATCACGACGCGCCGTCCCTTTCCACGGAGGTGCGGGCGGGGCATTTCGGAACCCTTTTGTCGAAAGGTGAGGACGATGGACCAGAACAACGGTTTGCTCGGGAAGTGGACCTATCGCAGCTTCAAGAATGACCCGAGCCCGGTCGGAGACGACGGGCAGAAGGCTCTGGCTCTGTTCTTCGCGGAGGGGACGATCACCATCGAGCGCGTCGATCACGAGGTGGTGAAAGCGACGTTGAGCTGGGGCGGTCAGGTGCAGATGTATCTTTCGGGCCGCCTCTACGCGGGGCAGGGGCTCGCGCCGACGACGCTGGTGATGACGGGGATCGGGATCGACAACAGTCCTACCCAAGGTTGGGTTTATCAATATCATGGCTACGTGGTGCCGAGCTGGCCGGGCGGCGTCGACCAGGTCCCGGCGCTCGTCGGCAGCGTCACGCGCACGGTGCGCCATGGCAGCGGGCAAGCCGGCTATGTCGCGTCGTTCTTGATGGTGAAGCAGCCGTTGTAAGACAAGCGGCGCCGTCGGGCGCCGTGGCCGAATCGGCGCTCGGGCCGCGCCGCGCGTCGCCGTGGTGCCCCCTCGGATCCGAGGGGGGCTGCAATCGGGGGGATCACCGTCGTTTCATGGCCCGAAGAAGCTTGCCGACGGCCGCGTGCGCCGCCTGCACGGCGGCTGTGCTGTCATCGGAGTCTGCGATCATCGCGAGGAGTCGGCCAGCGGCATCGTGCGCGACCACCGCGGCGTCGATGTCGCCTGCCGCTGCCGCGGTGACCTCCCCTTGCACAAGCGCGGCCAGAAGGGTCCTGCGTAGGTTGGCGCCGGGGATGCCCCAAAGGGCGGCCGCGGGGTCCAAAGTGGCACCAACGCACGCCAACGGGGCCGATCCGTCGTCAGCGGGACGCGGATCCAGCGGGTTGCGCCGGGTCAGGGGTGACGGAACCCGTAGCGGGATAGGGTTCCGGTCACTCTGACCCGGGGTCCCCCCTTTCGGGTGAGGGGGGGCCGGCTTCCACATTCTTTTCGAAGGCTATCTCCCCTGCCTGGTGGCGCGAAGTAGCTTGCCGACGGCGTGGTGGGCTGCCCGCGCCGCAGCCGTGGCATCGTTTCCTGGGATCATCCCGAAGAGCCTTGCCGCCGCATCGTGGGCGACCGTCGCAGCCTCCGCGTCGCCTGCCGCTGCTGCCGTGACCTCACCCTGGATGAGCACCGCCAGCAGTGCCATCCGTGGGTCGGCTCTGGGGATGCCCCAAAGGGCGGCCACGGGGTCCGAAGTGGCACCAACGCGCGCCAACGGGGCCGATCCGTCGTCAGCAGGACGCGGATCCTGCGGGTTACGCCGGGTCAGGGGTGCTAGAACCGTTCTCGGGGGGTGAATCGTCCGGGCTTTGCCCGGACGAGAGGGGGACGCGAGGCGTCCCCCTCGGGACTAGAGGGCAGCGGCGAGGCCGAAGCTCATGTAGTCGCCGGGGCGGATGCGGACGCGGGCGAGCTCCTCTTCATCGCCGCTGACGCGGGTGTATTCGTAGAAGAGGTGCACGCCCACCTTGCCGAAATCTTCTTCGAGGTCGCCCGTCTTCGGTCGAAATGAGACGAACAAGGACGCGCGCAGCTTGTGCTCGCCGAAGCCCTCGTCCTCGAGCCCGTCCGACTTGCCGCCGAAGATGTTGCTCGCGGTCGCGGGGATCCAGCGGTACGTGGCTTCGGCGTCGATGTAGCCCGGTACGATGGTGAAAGCGACGCGCGGCTTCACGTAGCCATAGCCGTGGGCATTGAAGCCGCCGCCCACGGCGAGGCTCGCGCGCAGGTGCTGGAACGAGATCGGCTGCACGACGAGCCCGAGGTTCGCGCCGAAGCCGCCGAAGTACGACTTGAAGGCCGGAAAGCCAATGGAAAAATCCGCCTCCATGCCCCCCATGCCCCCGAAGAGCGTGGGGAGCGGGAGGACGGCCGCCGCCACCGTGAAATACCCGGTGCCCGAGATCGGCGGGTTCTGCTCGTCTTCCTCGAAATCGACGATCGAGCCGGGCATGTAGACGATGCCCACGCTCGCGAAATGGGTCGTGCCGAGGCCGTAGCGCTGCGCGGCGAGGTCGTCGCTCGAATACTCGTCCCTCGGGCTCCAGTCGTCGGCGCGCGCCGCCTCGGGCGCGAGGGCGAGCGCGGCAAACAGAATCGAGGCGGCGGCGAGCGGTCGCGTGCGAAGTCTCATGGCTAAAACCTCGCCCCCGCCGTCGCGACATACCCGAACTGGCCCGTCCACGGCCGCGCCGTCTCGACGCCGACCGAGAGATTGAGCCGCCAGAGCATCGCATGGACCGACAAGGTGAACGGGATCGGCCGCACGGGGTCCACACGCATGCTCCGCCCGTCCACGTTGCGCGTCTCGATCTCGTCGTCGGCGAGCAGGCCGAAATCGAGGCCGCGGAAGTTCAAATCGAGCGCGGCCTGCGCGTAAAACGGGCCCCAGGGGACGATGAACCGGATCGGAATGCCGACGTATTTCTCCTCGACGAGGATGTCCTTGCCCGGGACGATCGCGCTCACGTCGCCGAAGCCGAAGCCCGTCTCGATGATGAACCACTTGCCCGCGTACGCGGTGAGGAGGAAGTTCATGCGGTAGCCGCGCGCGTCGCCGAGGGTCGAGCCGAACCAGTCGCGGGTGAAGACGTCGAGCTCGAAGGACTGCTGGCGGTAGGCGACGAGGTCCTTGGCGCCCTCTTCCGCCGCCTGCAGGGCGGCCTCGCGTGCCTCGGGGCTCCGGTCGTACCTGGCGGTGTACGTGGTGGTGGTGACGCGCTCGGTTTCACCGCGGTTGTTCGTGCGCAAATAGGACGAGCTCGAGACGTTGGTCGCGTCCGGCATGCTCGCCGCGGTGGCGCCGAGCAGGTAGAAGATGCCGCCGATCACGAGGCCAGAGATGAAGCCGCCACGCTCGACGAATCGGTAGCCGGTGACGAGCGGGTTGCCCTGGCCGAGCGAGGAGCCGTACATGCCGCCGCCGCCGCGGATGCTGGCGCCCACGGTGTACCCCTGCCAGCGCAGGCCGCTGTAAGCGTGCGATTGTACCTGGAATTTCGTCAGCCCCGGGGCCGGCGTGGGTGTGGGTGCGATGGGCGCGGGAGACGGTGGCGCAGGCGCGGGAGACGTTGGCGCAGGCGCGGAAGACGGTGGCGAAGACGCGGGAGGCGTTGGCGAAGACGTGGACGACGTTGGCGAAGACGCGGGCGCCGTTGGCGAAGACGCGAGAGGCGTTGGCGAAGACGCGGGAGGCGTTGGCGAAGACGTGGACGACGCTGGCGAAGGCGCGGACGGCGTCGGCGAAGACGCGGGCGCCGTTGGCGAAGGCGCGGACGACGCTGGCGAAGACGCGGGAGGCGTTGGCGAAGACGCGGACGACGCTGGCGAAGACGCGGATGGCGCCTGCGCAGCCGCCGGCGCCGCCAGCGCGACCAGCCAAACCGCCGGGAGCCACGTGGGATGTTGACGAAGGAAGGACATCGGCCAGGACTTCGAAAAAAGTCCCAGCACTGTAACGCAAGTAGCTATTCGGACGGAAGCACGACGAGGTCGTCCCGATGGATGACCACGATCTCCTCCCCTTCCTCCTCGCGCTTCTGCCCGGCCACGCGCGCCGCGTCGGACGGCGAGAGGCGGCAGAGGCCACGCGCGATCTCCCGGCCGTCGGGGTCGACGACGGAGACGGCGTCCCCCGGCTGGAACACGCCGCGGACGCCGAGCACGCCGACCGCGAGGATGCTGCGGTTCTTGGCGCAGATGGCCTCGGCCGCGCCACGGTCGACGAGGATGACGCCGCGAGGGCGGAGGGTGTAGGCGATCCAGTGCTTGCGGGCGCTGAGGCGCTGGGGGACGGCCGGGAAGAAGGTGCCGACGTCCTCGCCGGAGACGACGCGGCCGAGGATCCCAGGCTCGCGGGCGTGCGCGATGACGACGTGCGCCCCGGCGAGCGTCGCCCGGCGTGCCGCCTCGACCTTGCTCGTCATGCCGCCCGTGCCGACGCCCGAGGTCGAGCCGCCCGCGAGCGGGCGCGCCTCGGCGGCGATGCTGCGGACGAGCGGGACGCGGCGGCCCTCGGCGTCGAGCAGGCCCTCGACGTCGGAGAGGAGGAGCAAGAGGTCGGCGTCGACGAGGGGCGCGACCATGCTGGCGAGCTGGTCGTTGTCGCCGAACTTGATCTCCTCGACCGCGACGGCGTCGTTCTCGTTGATGATCGGGACGCACCCGGCTTCGAGCAGGGCGCCGAGGGCGCCGCGGGCGTTGTTCGTCCGGGCGCGGTCGGCGAGGTCGGCGTGGGTGAGCAGAACCTGGGCGACCGGGATGCCGACCTTGTCGAAGGCCTCCTCGTAACGCTGCATGAGGATGCTCTGGCCGGCGGCGGCCGCGGCTTGTAGCCAGGCGATGTCCTTGGGTCGGCTCTTCAAGCCGAGCTTCTGGATGCCGTGGGCGATCGCGCCGCTCGACACGATGACGACGCTGCGCCCGCCGCCACGGCCGGCGCGGTGACCGCGGTAGGCGGCGACGTCCTGGGCGAGGCGGTCCCAGGCGTCGCCGGTGAGGCTCTTCGAGCCGATCTTGAGGATGGCGCGCCGTGTTTTTCCGAGGACGGCGCGAGGGTGGGAAAGATCGACCGCGTCTCGCTCAACCATCGTGGCTCACGACCTCGTCGAAGGCGGCTTCGAGGCGGCGCTCGATGTAACTCGGCAGCGAGGCGCCCGTGAGGATGGCCGTGTCGATCCAGCGGGTGAACTCGTCGCGGAGATCCTCGACGGAGTCCGGCAAGGTGATCGGCGTCGGGCGGAGCATCGGGGAGAAGGCGTGCAGGAAGGCGCGGTCGATGGTCTCGCGGATCTTGCGGGCCTCCTCGGCGTGGATGCGGACGGCGCCGGAGCGACGAACCTGCGCGACGTAGCGGTCGAAGAGGTGGCCGAACGCAAAGACCTCGAGGGCGCGGGCGAGGTTCGTGAGGGCGCCGAGGGGGCCGAGGCCGCGCTTCAAGATGGCGAGGCCGATGGCCTCGGCGGCCTTGCGGCCGAGGGCGCGGGCGGCATTCTGCTCGCTGTCGACGTTGGCGAGGATCTGGCGGGCATCCGTGGTGATGCTGATGCCGTGGCGCGTCGCCGTGTCGTGGGCGAGGGCGCCGCGCAGGCGCGTGACGATGCGGTCCGGCAGGATCGGCAGCGGGATGGCGAGCGCGCCCATGGCCGCCGCGGAGAGCACGGCGAGGCGGCCGGAGGGCACGGGCGCCGCCGTGGGAACCGCGACGGTGCTCTGGCTCTGGGGGCGCACGGCAGGGGCGGGGGTCGTCATGGAGCCGACCGTACCCGAGCGGCCGGCAACGGGGCAAGCCCTCACCCCCCGACCGCCTCGCCGCAGCTAGGCTCCGTACACCTGCCGCACGATCGAGGCGATCAGCGCGACGGACAGCGTGACGCCGCGCGGCTGTCTCCACGCGACGTGTCCGTCCGGCCGGATCAAGAGCGCGCCGTCGGGCTCGATCTGCGAGGCCGTGTGCACCGCGGCGACGTGACAAGCAGGGATCTCCGCCGCGCCGAGCTTGAAGAGGCGGACGCCGTGCAGTGATTCGACCTGGTCGAGCGCCTCGACGTCCGAAGGCCGCGTCTCGACCGCCGCGCCGACGAGCAGAATGGAAGCGCGGTAATCGAGGATGGAGCGGCTGCTCCGGCGCCGCTCGTTGCCATCGAGCCAGAAATGAGGGAATCGGGCGCCCGGCCGCGTCGAGGGGACGTAGGAGGACACGCGGTCGTCGGACGCGGCCGGCGGCGTGCCGTCGCGCAGGATCGCGCCCTCTTCGTAGGTGTAGCCGAGGTCGAGACCGATCCGATCGAAATGGGATTTTTGGTGCGCGATGGCGGAGAGGACGCGCTCGCGCACCGAAGGATCTCGGTGGTACCGCGCGAGGACGCTCTCGGCGTAGCGCTGCGCCTGTCGTCCGGCGAAGGCGCGGAGTTTTTCGGGCAAGGCGCGCATCGTGGAGCTCGAGAGCGTCTCCGTCACCCATCGAGCGTCCTTCACGTCGATGCCGAAGGCCTCCGCGACCTCGCCCATTCTCTCGTAATTGAGGCGGCTCTCGTCGCAGTTCGTCTGGCTCACCGGGCGGCGCTCGGCTTCGTAGCTGTCGAGGAGCTCCGGCGGGGCGCGCCGATCGAGCACCATGGCGAGCTTCCAGGCGAGGTTGTGCGCGTCGCCGATCCCGGAGTTCATACCGAGCCCGCCCGTGGGCGGGAATCGATGGGCCGCGTCGCCGACCAGAAAGACACGCCCGCTCCGGAAGCGATCCGCCACCTGCGCCGTCATGCGCCAGTGGCTCATCGAGGTGATCTGGATGTCGACGTCGTCGCGCCCGAGCGCCGCCTTGATCTTTTTCTGCATCACCTCGGGCGTGTACTCCTCGATTTTCTCGTTGGGCGTCGCCACGGGGTGATGAAAGACCCATCGCTTCTCGACGTGGTGGGCGATGAACACGCTGCCCGGCGCCTTGGGCGAGAAGATGAAGTAGAGCTTGCCGCGGGTGCGGACGACGTGGCGCAGATCGGCCTGGAAGTAGGCATTGACGACGTCGAGCAGCTTGTCCGGGCCTCTCATTTCGATGCCGAGGGCCTTGCGACCCCGGCTCCCCGCGCCGTCGGCGCAGAGGACGTACTGGCTCCGAATCGTGAACGTCTCGCCGGTCGCCCGGTCCTCGATCCGGCTCGCGACGCCGTCCTCGTCCTGTTCGAAGGCATTCCACTGGTGGTTGTAGAACGACTGGATGCGCGGCGAGGCCGCGACGTGCTTTTGCAGGGTCTTCTCCAGCTCGACCTGGGAGAGATTGAGGTAGGGCATGGGCGCTTCGAGGTGCTCGCGGTATTTGCGCCCGATGCTGCCGGCTCGCAGATCGATGCAGCCGAACTCCTCGCCGATCGTGTCGCAGAAGAGGACCTTGGCCGCGTCCTCCGCCGGCGACGCCTCCGCGGAGAGCTCGTCGTATCCGAGCCCGAGCTCGTGGAGGATCTCGATCGAGCGCGCGGAGAGCTCGTGGGCCTTGGGATGCGTGTCGAGCCCCGGCCGGCGCTCGACGAGGATGCAATCGACGCCGCGCTTCGCCAGGCACAAGGCGCTCACCATGCCCGAAGGTCCGCCGCCGATGACGAGGACGGGTGTATTGACGGTCCGATCGCTCATGTCGCAGCCCCTTTCTTGTGGCAAAGCGAGACGCCGACGAAGAGCAGCGCCGCGGAGATCATCAGGTGCAGCATGGCCGGCGGGAGGAAGCCGAAGAGGACCCGGCCATCGGCGTCGAATTCAGCGCCCGCCGCGTTCTTGAAGAGGGCGGCCAGGAAGAATCCACCGATGTGGAGGGACCCGAGGAGGGCGCCCGTCCGGATGCGCGAGAGGGAACGCGGGGTGGCGGTCCAGAAGAGGTACACGGAGACGAGCGCGCCCAGGGCTCCGCCGCTGATGAGCCATAACAGGTGAAACCGCGCATGCCCCGGCCAACCGGGATTGCGGAGGTGGTGCGGATCGAGGACGTCGATCAACGCCGTGAGGAGGCCGTACGTGAAGGCCGAGAAGATACAAAGCGCCTTGCCCGCGACCCAGGTCGTGGACGAAGGCGGGTGCTCGGAGCTCATGCGAGCGAGTAGAGCACGCGCGAGGCGGGGCCCGATGGCCGCAGGCGGCCATCGGGTGGCTGGAAATGGCCATGCCCCGCCCCTCGGGGGACGACGTCAATGCTTCGAGGGCACGTCGTCGAAATCGAAGCGGTAAATGTCTTCGAGCGGGGTGCCGGGCTTCATGAGCGCGTGCTCTTTGAGGAAGCCGGTGCGGAGATCGTAGACCCAGCCGTGCAGCGTGGGGCGGTTGTGGAGCGCCCAGGCATGCTGGACGATGCTCGTCTCGGCGAGGTTCTGCACCTGCTCGGCGACGTTGAACTCGACCAGGCGGTCGAGGCGCTTGTCGTTGTCGGCGAGGGTCTCGAGGTCGCGGCGATGCGCGCGATAGACGTCCTTGATGTGGCGCAGCCACTTGTCGATGAGGCCGAAGGAGCGGTTCGTCATCGCGTTGCGGACGCCGCCGCAACCATAATGGCCGCAGACGATGATGTGCTTCACCTCGAGCACCTCGACCGCGTACTGGAGCACCGAGAGCATGTTGAGGTCGGTGTGGACGACGAGGTTCGCGATGTTCCTGTGCACGAAGAGCTCGCCCGGCTCGGTGCTGGTGACGGACTCGGCGGGGACGCGGCTGTCGGAGCAGCCGATCCACAGGTAGGCGGGCGTCTGGGTCGTCGCCGTGCGCTCGAAGTAATCGGCGCGAATGGCGAGCTTCTCGGCGACCCAGGCCTTGTTGCTGAGCAGGAGCTTCTTGTACGCGTCCATCAGGATTCCCTCTCCGCCACGAGCTCCCCGTCGGGGCGCTTTCCACGCAGGTTCTTGAATTCGACCTTGATGTCCTTGAACTTCGCGTTTTCGACGAAATCGTCGAGCACCTCGAACGCGTCGCGATCGATGTGCAGGGCGCGCGTGCCGTCG
The DNA here is from genome assembly GCF_029960785.1 of Polyangium sp. 15x6. GTDB lineage: Bacteria > Myxococcota_A > Polyangia > Polyangiales > Polyangiaceae > Polyangium. The sequence continues at coordinate 116,166 of NZ_JASBQE010000018.1, read as the reverse complement.
ACGATGAGCGTCGTGCCCTCGGGGATCGCCGCGAGCTTCTCCTTGAGCTCGGCCTTGTGCACGAAGCTGATGTCCTTGTTGAAGCGGAGCAGCGCGTAGTTGTCCTGCGAGACCACGATCATCGCCGCGTGCGAGTTCGTGCGGATGACGAAGAAGACGCCGATCGCGAGGCCGATGAGGACGCCCTTCAGCAGATCCGTGAAGACGATCGCCAGGATCGTCACGGTGAACGGCACGAACGCGCCGAGGCCCTCGCGCCACATCTGCTGGAAGAGCGACCGCGGCGCGAGCTTCGAGCCGATGACGATGAGGATCGCGGCGAGCGCGGCGAGCGGGACGTGATTGAGCACGCGGCCGAGGAAGAGGACCGCCGCGAGCAAGAGGAAGGCGTGGAAGATCGTCGACCAGCGCGTGCGGCCTCCGGCATAGACGTTCGCGCTCGTGCGGACGACGACGGACGTGACGGGCAAGCCGCCGAGCAGGCCCGAGGTGATGTTGCCGAGGCCCTGCGCGATGAGCTCGCGGTTCGGCAGGGCGATCCGCTTGAACGGGTCGAGCCTTTGCCCGGCTTCGAGGGCGAGGAGCGATTCGAGGCTCGCGACCGCGGCGAGGGTCACGCCCGTGATGTAGACGCGTTGATCCTTGAAGGCGGCCCAGAGCGGGCGCGGCAGCTCGCCGACGATGTCCGTGGGCGAGCGGAGGATCGGGAGCGAGACCAGGTGCCCGTCCTCGCCCTTCAGGTGATACCCGTTCGTGCCGAGGCGAAACGCCTCGTTGATCAGGGTGCCCACGACGACGACGACGAGCGGCGCGGGAATGAGCTTGAAGATTTTTGCGCGCGGGACGACGAGTTTGTCCCAGGTGAGCAGGATGAAGAGCGAGACGAGCGAGATGACCACGGCGCCGCCGCTCGCGCTGAGCAGCGACCTCACGATGGCGGAGAGGGTGTTCTCCTTGCCGTCGGGCTCGATGAAGCTCATGTCCAGCTCGAAGTCGAGGTCCCGGCCGAGGGCGTGCGGGATCTGCTTCAGGACGATGACGATGCCGATCGCCGCGAGCATGCCTTTGATGACGGCCGTCGGGACGTAGTCGGCGATCGCGCCGAGGCGGAGGGAGCCGAAGGCGATCTGCAGGACGCCGCCGACGATGACGGCGGCGAGGAAGGCCTGATAGCCGAGCGAGTGAATCGCGGTCGCGACGATGACCGTGAGGCCCGCGGCCGGGCCGCTCACGCTGACGTCCGAGCCCGAGAGGAAGCCGACGACGATGCCGCCGACGACGCCCGCGACGAGGCCGGCGAGCAGCGGCGCGCCGGACGCGAGCGCGATGCCGAGGCAGAGCGGAAGCGCGACCAGAAAGACGACCAGCCCGGCGGCCGCGTCGTAGCGCAGGTGGTCCTTCCCGATGTTCTCCTTGAGCGTCATCCGGACCGTCGCTTACGATCGTTGGCCTCGGCAAGCCAGGAGAAGATTCGCTTTGTGTGTAAAGCGTCCGCGTCCCGGACACCAGTGCGTTGTGAACCTCCTCGGCCTCCTGTGCCGGCTTTCACGCTGCCAAACGTGGAGATCGCGACCAGGGAGGACAAGGAGAAGCTGACGCTCACGGGCAAGGGCAAGAGCCTGGGGCTGCTCCTCCGGATCAAGGGGCTCAACGGACGAAGCGCCCGCCCGCGGGGGGGAGCGACAATCGGGCGAGCGGGTGCTCGGCATAGGAGCGGCCCTCGTCCGTGCTGTCGATGTCCTGCCGGAAGTCGTAGTTCTTGAAGGAAAAACGGCGCGGGTGGACGCGGAGGACGGCGCCGCTCGGGGCGCGGTGGATGGACGTGACGCTGTAAGCGTGGCCGTGGGGGATGTCGCGCTCGCGTCCGCCATAAACCGCGCCCGCGATGATGCGGAGCGCGTCGGCGCCGCCGCCCGTGACGATGCGCTCGCTCTTGGCGTCGTGGACGTGGCCGGCGAGATAGGCGTGGGCGCGGCTGCCGAGGAATCGAGCGAGGTCGCGCTGCTCGGCGAGCCAATCGTCTTCGAGCGGGTGATGGCCGAGGACGAGGACGAGTTCGCGCTCGCGGGCGGCGTCATTGAGGAGCGCGCGCTGGCGCTGGCCGAGGCGTAACTTGCGGGCGTCGTCGTCGCCGGCGGCGAGGAGCGAGGTGTTGGCGCCAATGAGTCGTAGGGACAAACCTTCGCGGGTGGTCTCGGTGCTCGACCAGAAAAGGTCACGGCAGGCGGGGGCGAAGGCGGCGGCGAAATCGAGGTAGGCGGCCTGGCGGCGGCGGAGGAGGTCGAGGTCGTCGGGGTTTTCGAGGGCGTCGTCGAGGTCGTCGTCGCCGCCGCGGAGTCCGCGGAGGAGGCGCTTTACATTGCGATCGGCGTCGATGCCGCGGTCGACGTCGTGGTTGCCGGGGACGACGAAGATGCGGTCCTTGGCGAGGCCGAGGCGCTGGGCGACGTCGAGCAGCCATTTCGAGGCTTCGGCGTATTGATCGGGCTTGCCGCTCCAGGCGATGTCGCCGGTGACGAGGATGGCGTCGGGGCGCGGGAGGTTTTTCCCGGTGAGGTCTGCGAGATCGTCGCGGAGGATCGAGAGGATCTGCGATTGGTTGTGGCGGTCGCCGGCGCCCGGGAGGCCAAAATGCAGGTCGGAGAGGTGGAGCCACGTGAAGAGCGGCGCGGCTTCGGGCGCGGGAGCGGAGGCGGAGACGGAGGCGGTTGCGGGAGCGGAAGCGGCAGCGGGCGCAGGCGCGGACGCGGCGGCAGGCGCGGGCGTGGCTCCGAGGACGCGGAGGGCGGCGACCTTTTCGGGGCCGGCTTCGTCGAGCAACGATTTCCACGTGGGACAGGTGGCCACGAGGTCGAAGCCCGTCATGAGGGACGCGTAATCGGCGTGAGCGAGGGCGAGCGCGCCGAGCGGGCCGTCGAGGCGGCCGTGGTGCCGGCGAATGAGCTTGGCGTGCTCGTCCCAGGCGAATGCGACCCAGAAAGCATCGACGGGGTTCTGATCGAGCCACGTCTCCCAGGCCTCGTCCGAGGATTTTTCATCGGACGGGTGGACGTGGAGGTGCCGGCTCAAGGCAAAGAGCCACTCGTTCGCCGCGAGGGTGCCCACGTCGGCGAGGAGCACGGGCAGGGCGAGCGGGTTTTTCAGGTCGAACGTCAAATTCGGCGGGCGGGCCTCGGCGTGAATGCCGAGCCTCGGGCGGTGGATGTAGATGAGCCACCAGAAATCGTCCTGCTCGATCACGCGGGCGACGTGCGCCTCCTCGCCGAGGGCTTGATCCCAGCGGGCTTCCCAGTCGAGCGCGTCGGCCGATGCGTCCGCGTCTCCGAGGAGCGAGGCATAACGGCGGCGCTCGGGCGCGGGGACGAGGTCGCGCACGAAGTCGCGGCCGAGGGTCGGGCCGAAGGAGCGCAGGAAGGCGCGGCCGAGCGTGCGGAAGAAATCACGCACGAAGTTCTGCGCGAACGCGCGGCCGAAGGAGCGGAGAATGTCGCTGCGGAGGTCGCGGCCGAGGGACTGGACGAATTCGCGGACGAACGTGGGTTTCGGGTTGCCGGTGAAGGAGCGCGGAAAACTCCAGGCGAACGTGCGAACGACGCTCCGGACGAACGCCGTGGCGATGCGGTGGACGGCGTCCTCGGGAATGGGCTCGCCCTGGGGGAAGGCGGCGAGCGCGTCCTGGTTGAATCGGACCATTCGCTCGATGATGGGGACCTCGACGAGGTCGGCGTCGCCCATGCGGTCGCGGGCGAGCTTCGGGTGGCGGAGGGTCGTGGTGATCGGCGCGGGCTGCGGGAGCGCCGAGAGGGGCTGCGGGATCTTGCGGAAGGCGAGCGGCGACGTGAGGGTATGGGTCCAGTCGGAGAGACGCCAGCCGTAGGGCGATTGCAGGAGGAAATGGACGCGCTCGGGGTAATGCTCGGTGTAGGCGAGGCGGGAGCCGATCTCGGAGCGAATGCGGTCGCGGAGCCAGCGCGCGGCGCCGAGGAACGGGGCCTCGGAGGGGACGGGGGCCTCGGAGAGGCCGGTGAGCCAGCCGAGCGTGGTGCGATAAACGGCCGTGCCGCCGAGCGCGGTGAGCGCCGTGGCCCAATGGTCCACGGTGGAACGTTCGTCGAGGATGGTGCCGAGCGCGGGTTCGTCGCGGAACACCACGAGGTCGGGCAAGAGCTCGGCGAGGTCGAGGCGGGCGCGAATGCGATCGGCCGCGCCGGGGAGGTCGCCGAGGAGCTTGCCTTCGAGGTGGAGGGCGGCGAGGGCTTCCGCGGCGGACCCTTTTTCCTGGAGGTCGGCGCAGGCGGCGCGGAGCTCGCTCCGGAGATCGGAATCGCCGAACTCGCAGATGTCGTCGAGGACGAGGAAGATGTCGCCCGAGAAGGCGGGCTTTTGGGCCCAGCGGGAGAGGATGACGGAGAGAATGACGCGCCGGTCGCGCTCGCGGGAGACGAGGCCGTCACGAATGGCGCGGCCGAGGGTGAGCCAGCCCGGATGCTCGGGCGTCTTGGTCAGCTCGTCGACGATTTCGCCGAGGAGGTCGCGGACGAGCTTGCGGCGGCGTTCGCCGCGTTTCCTCGCGAGGACGTACCACCGGAGGAGGAGCACCTCTTCCCAGGCGCCGTCGCCGAGGTGTTCCCGGACGAACCGGCCCTCGTCCTCGTGGTCGACGTCGAAGCTGCCGGCATACGCGGCGAGGTATTCCTGGAGCGTGAGGTGCAAAAAGGAGAGCTTGCCGCCGCCGCGGTCGACGAGCAGGCCGACGCGGTCGCAAGCGAAATCGATGAAATCGCGCATTTCGGCGTGGGCGATCTCGTGGGAGAGGTCGCGCTCCTCGTCCTCGGCGCGCTCGCGGTGGAGCTGGGTGAGGAAATCGAGGGCGTCGTCGCGGGAGAAGAGGCCGCGGACGCCGTAGGGGTCGCTGAGCGCACGGGATTGGACGTGGAGGGCGAGTTTTTCCAGGTACGCGCGCGGCAGCTCCGTGGGGAGGGCGCGGCGCTCGAAGGCGTGTTTTTCCGGGCGCTCCTTGGCATCGAGCCAGGTGCGGAGGAGCATGTCGACGCATTTTTCGTAGAGCTCGCCGCGCTCCTGGGGCAAATGGCCGAGGAAGCGGTGGACGAAGGCCATCAGCGTGAGGAGGAGCGGGTTCGTGGCGAGGGCGCGGACCTGCGAGGTGCGGAAGACGGCGCGGCGGAGGGAGTTTTGTTGTTCTTCGCGACGGCGATCGTTGTCCGGGATCTGGACGCGGTACCAGCGCTTGATGAAATGGTCGATGTCCTCGTCGGCGAGCGGTCCGATCCGGAGGTGCTCGAATTCGTTGCGAGGGAGCGCGATGTCGGCGGTGTAGCCGTGAATGCGGGAGGTGACCCAGACGGGGCAACGGGGGTAGGCGGCGCGGAATTCGCGGACGGCCTTGGCGACGCGACTCCGGGTGGTGGAAGAGCCGACTTCGTCGAGGCCGTCGAGCAGGACGATGGCCTCGCCCATGCGCAAGGTGGCATCGAAAAACGCGGCGTGGGCATTCGGGAGGGAATGGTCCGAGCGGGCACGCGCAGTCAGGAAGTCGACCAGGGAAAGCTCGGTTTTGTGCGATTCGGCGGCATATTCGCGCAAGGAAACGAAAAAAGGAACACGCCGGGGCGAGGCGCGGTGACCTTCGAGGGTGACACTGGGATCCGAATGCAAAAGCGAGAGGAACGCGAGGAGCGTGGTCTTGCCCATGCCCGGATCGCCGAGGATGAGGGCCGAACGGCCACGATCGAGGAGCTGCGCGAGCGTGGGCTTTTTCTGGTCGCGATCGTCGGTGATGAACCGCGTGGGCACGAAGAGATCGGCGAGGCGAATGTCGCCGCGGGCGTCTTTTTGCCGGAGCGCGTCCGGGGGAAAACCGAGCAGGCTGACGTGCTCGAAGTCGCGGGCGACTTTGTCGCGATAAAGGCGCGCGAAGGCGTGGAAGTCGAATCCATCGTAGCCAGGGAGGAGGGCGCGGGCCTCGGGAGATTCGGGGTAATACCGGGCGAAGAGGGCGGGGACGAGGCGGAGGAGCTTGACGAGCTCGGGCGTCGACCAGTGGCGAATGGCCTCGACCTCGTAGAGCGACACGGAATAAACGTCGGAATGGGTGGGGTGCGCCTTGACGATGTAATGGGCCTGGGGGTCGAACCCCTCCCGCTGCGCCCAGGCCTGGACGAGCTCGTCGGAGAGGACCTCGAGCTCCCGCGCGCCCTCGTTCCCAGGCAAGAGCCGCTCCACGAGCGGCGAAAGCTCCTCGGACGCCGATGCCCCCGGCAGCGTGCCCGCAAAAAGCGCTACATCGTCCCGATCCATGGATCCACCCTCCCCCGAGGGCAGATCTTAGCCCACGATCGGGAACATCTCCACGAGCGGCGCCCGCGCCTTGCTCGCCGCCGCGACGATGTCTTTCGTCGAGGCATCCGGGGAAAGCCGTACGCTCATCCGTAATGGCCCCCCGGTGACCTCGATTCCGCGCGCCAGCAATTCTTCGCGGAAGGGCCCCGGGTTCCCGCGGATCGTGACGCCATAGACGCGGACGCCCGCAAAAAGAGCCTCGGGCGCGCCTTCGAGCACGAGCGCGCCGCCCGCGAAGACGAGGACGTCGGTCGCCCCGCGCGCAAGGTCGCCCTCCGGCGTGCCCGGATCGAGGCGCTCGGCCGAGAGAATGGCGCCGCGGCCGTCGGTCGCGCGCGCGAGGGCGTTCATGACGAACCCCGCCGCCGGGCCGTCGAGGCCGGCGAGCGGCGCTTCGAGGATGAGAATCGCAGGATCGGCGACGAGCGCGTGCGCGAGGACGAGCGCGCGGCGCGGCGGGCGCTCGAAGGCGTCGATCGGGCGGCGCAGGAAAGACGAGAGGCCGACGCGCTCGAGTGCGGAGGCGGCGAGGTCACGCGCCGCGCGGGGAGAGAAACCGGCGAGGCGCGCGCTCCAGGTGACGTAGTCGTGCGCGGTCATGCCCTTGGGCAAAGGCGGGTCGAGCGGGGCGATGCCCGCGACGTCGAGGTGCGCGCGCGTGGCGACGTCGAGGCCGGCGACGTGCAAGGTGCCCGCGGTGATCGAAGCTTCGCCCGGCATGGCCGCGTCGTCGTGCGAGGGCGCGCGCGAGCGGAGCGGGACGGTCGTGAGCGCGGCGAAGAGCGCCTCGGCCTCGCCGGTGCAGAGGATGCGCTCGCCGCGCGCGCGGACCGTGAGGCGGTCGATCGCGACGACGTCGTCGATCGTGATGCGAGCGTCCTCGGCGTGGAGGACGGGCGGAGGCGCGGCGTCGGTCACGGCAGCTCGTCGTCCACGGTCGCCGGAGCGCCGCCGAAGGAGACGTCGCCGACGAGGTCGAGGCGCGCGAGCGGCTTCGTCCCGTCGTAGACCATGAAGGGCGCGAGGCCTCGCGCGAGGTCGAGCAATGCCGGAGGAATGACGATCGGCACGGCGCCCGCTTGCGGGAAAACCGAGGCGATGCCCGCGAGCTTGGCGAGCGCGATGAGGAGGTTGTCGTCGTCCTCGGGGAACTCGACGAGCGGCGCATCGTGCGGGAGATCGGCGCGTTCACGGACGTCGTCGAGCGCCTCGCGGAGGCCGCCGATGTGATCGACGAGCTTGCGTTCGAGCGCCTGCTGGCCGGTCCAGACGCGGCCACGCGCGACGGCGTCGACGTCCTCGGGCTTCATTTTGCGGCCCTCGGCGACGCGCGCGATGAAGAGGTCGTAGAACTGTTTGACCTTCACGCCGAGCTCGGCACGCTCTTCCTCGGTGAAGGGTCGATAGAGGCTCTCGGCGTCGGCGCGGGGAGCCGTGCGGAACTGTTCGAGGCCGACGCCGAGCTTGCCGAGGAGGCCGACGAGGTCGACCTTGCCGTAGAAGATGCCGATCGAGCCGGTGATCGTGGCGCGGTTCGCGTAGATGGGGCCACCCGCGACGGAGGCGTAGTAGCCGCCGCTCGCCGCGGCCGTGCCCATGGAGACGACGAAGGGTTTGGCCTTCGCGGTGAGGATCGCCTCGCGAAGGATGACGTCGGCCGCGAGGGAGGAGCCGCCGCCGGTCTCGATGCGGAAGACGACGGCCTTGACGCTCGCGTCCTCGCGCGCGCGCTTGAGGGCCTTCGCGATGGTGTACGAGCCGGCGAGGCGAATGCCGACGAGCGGGATCGTCTGGCTCTCGCCGTCGACCATGTCGCCCGAGAGGTAGACGACCGCGATCTTCGAAGGCGTGCCCCACCAGGTGGGCGCATTCGAGGGCGTGGCGTCGTCGACGATGCGCGCGCGGCCGCCCATCATTTCCTCGACGGCCTCGTCGATCTCGTCGTCGTACGCGAGGACGTCGACGAGGCCGCCACTACGCGCCTCGGTCGCGATGAAAGGTCCCTTCGCGATGGTCTTGCGCAGCGTGGAGAGCGGCATCCGCCGGCCGCCGCCGACGTCGTGCATGTAGATGCCTTCGAGCTGCATCAGGAGGTCCTTGTGGTCCTGGCGCCCGATCTCGGTGGAATCCTTGCGCGTGAACTGCTCGGCCGCGAGCTTGTGCTCGGCGACGCGGACGAAGTCGGCGCGGACGCCGAGTTTGTCGAGGACACCGCCGTAATACATGTACTGCGAGGAGAGGCCCGCGAAGCGAAGGCCGCCGGCCGGATTCATGGCGATGCGATCGGCCTGCGAGCAGACGTGGAGCGAACGGCCGCCCGCGTCTTCGAGGTGGCAAAGGACCTTCTTGCCGCTCGCGCGGAGCAGGCGAATCGCGTCGCCGACCTCCTCGGCGTGCGCGAGCGAGCTCGCGGGCTCGGCGCGGATCTGGAGGACGACGCCGTCGACGTGGCGATCCTCGGCGAGCCGCCAGAGGCGTCGGAGGAGCTGGACGTGCTTGCGGACGCCGGGCGTGGCGTCGATGCGGATGCGCGCGACGCGCCTGAGAGAGGGCAAACCCGGCTCGCGGTAGCTGCGCACCGCGGCGGTCGCGTAGTAGCCGACGTCGCCGCCGCCGAAGATCGCGCCGCCGCCGGCCTGGAGCATCGCGAGGTTCACGTCGAGGCCGACCATCGCCATGACGTCGGGGCTCGCGGCGAGGTCACGCACGGAGACTTCGCCGCGCAGGCGACCGACGCGCGGGACGTCGAGGCCGAGCGTGGCGCGCGGCGTGACGTCGCCGGTGCGCTCATGGATCGAGGCTTCGAGGCCGAGCTCGGCATAACGGCGGCCCCAGAAGGGTCGAAGCGCGAGGCCCACGTCGTACCGGCGATCGGCGTTCGTGGTCCAGTCGCGCGCGACGGCGGCGGCCGAGAGCCAGGTGAACGGGCGGATCGTGAGGCCCGTCGTCACGCCGAACTGCTCGTCGAGGTCGCGCCGCTCGGCGTAGGACCAGCCGAACGTGGTGCCGATCGAGAACGTGTCGCTGAGGTTCGTCGCGAGCGCCCAGCGCAGCCACCGTTGCGAGGCCGATGCGCCGGCGGTCGTGCCGACGTCGAGCAAGTCGACGCGCAGGCCCGTGGACAAACCGAGGAGCGGCAGGCCGAGATCGAAGGCATGCCCGTTCGTCGTGCCCGCGCCCGCGCCGGCCTGCGCCATGGTCCAGCGCAGCTCCGCGCCGGGCAAAAACCCGAGGTTCGCCGGGTTTACCGCAATGCTCGACGCATCGTCGCCGGCCGCGACGGGGCGACCCGGCGCGGGGACGTACGCGCTCTGCGCGTGGAGAGGAGCACTGGACGTGGTGAGCGCGGCGAGGGCGAGGCCCCCGAGGGCCAGGGCGGAGAGCTTCTTCATAAGGTCGAGAGGCGGCGCAACGTCTCGGCCTCGGCGTCGTAGATCTTGCGGATCTCGACCAAGGCCATGCGGCCGGCGAGCGAGGAGAGTACGCCAGCCTTGATCTCGATGTCGCCCTCGACGGTTCTTCGCGCGCGTCCCTCGGGCGCCGCTTCGAGGCGGCAGGTGCCGGAAGCGCTGAAATACTTGCGGAATTGCTCGCGCGGGGAGACGGACCAAGAGGCCGCGTGGTCCGAGAGGCGATAGACGCTGCGCTCTTCCCAGGAGAGCGCCTCGCGGGCGACGTCGTAGCCGCGGAACATCGCGAGCGGCGCGTTCGCCTGGTAGCGAAGGACGCGTCGCAATTCGCCGTTCGCGATCACGTGCTCGATCGTCTCGACCGAAGCGACGCTCGTGGTGGCGAGGAAGGGGGCCATCATCAAGCCGATGTCAGGCGAGAGGACGGCGAGCTCCAGGGCATCGAGGGGGACGTCGAACTCGTGCGTGATCTCGAAGTGCAAATCCGTGGCTCCCTTGCGCGGTTCGTACGGGTCTGAACGAATTCTACCTACGCAAGAATCCCTCGGGCCCGGAGCGCTTGCTCGATCTCGGGCCTGCGGCGCTCGAGCTCGGGTACGTCCTTCACGGGCAAGAAGCGCGACGCGGCCCCGTCGCGCGGGACGCGGAGGAACTGCGGGTCGAGCGCGGTCGTGATCTCGTTGACGATACGCTCGAACTGGACCGCCTTCGCCTCGCCGACCGTCTTGTCGACCTCGACGTACGTCCACGCGAGGTCGAGCGAGGCGAGCGCCTCGGCCGATACGAGGAACGTGTTCGTGCTGAAGACGGGCATCTGCGCCGGATCGAAGCCGATCGGCAGGCGCATCTCCTCGGCGATGATCTTCTTTCCGTTCCAGCGGATCGGGCCGCCGCCCTTGTCGCTGCCGACCTTGTTCACGACCTCGACGGTCAGCGGGCCGCCGTGCGCGAGGTGCAAGCCGAGGATCGCCGGATCGACGGTGGCGCCGAGGTTGTCGAGGTTCGCGATCCACACGATCTTGCCGCCTCGTTGGATGAACCGATCGAGAAGTCCGCTCGCGCGGAGCGCATCGGGCAGGTCGCCGTGGCCCGTGGCGTAGACGCTCGGCTCGCCATGTTCGTCCCGGAAGATCTTGCCGTCGTGCGTGAGGCGGAGCGAGACGAACTGCTCGAACGTGGCGACGTCGCCCTTGTCGAGGCGAGCGCCGAGCGCGGCGCGGATCGGGCCCTCGGTGGCCTCGCTCGTCATGAGCCAGAGCGGACAGGTCGCGCCCGTCTCGCGCGCGAGGGCGTCCATCTCGGCGAGGCGGAGATCGAGGAATGTCTTTCCAGGCAGAGCCTCGACGAGCGCCTTGACGACGCCGCCCATGCGCGTCGCCATGCCGCCCGCGAGCACACAAAGCGCGACCTCGCCCCGCGCGAGCGCCTCGCGGCCGAGAGCCTCGAAGCGCGCATGGTCGGGGCTGCCCGGCGCGGGTGCGTCGACGACGTCCCCTTCGGCGGGCGGGAGAACTTCGCCCGCGAGGCGATTTCGCTTGTCGCGATCCTGGCCGATCATGGCGGCCCAGGCGGTGAGACGGTCGGGATCGAAGCCCCGCGCCCGAAGGCGAGCGAGCAGGGCCTGCGGCAGGGCGGCGATCTCGTCGGCGAGCGTCACATGAGCGGAGAAAGCACGGCGCCGGTGGTGAAGCAACCCGTCGTGACCGCTGTTACCCGTCAGGGTTTTGCGTGGAGCGCCGCGGAGACTCCCACCGACCTGGAATCCATACGTATTGGACGCCGTCGTCGTGCCAGGCGCCCGGGATCCAGAGCATGCCCGGCGCAGGCGGCGCCGTCTTGATCTCCGGCAGGGGCGGAGGCGCGCCCTGACCCCGCGCCGGGGTCTCCGGTGTGCCGGCGACACACGCCGCGAGGAGGAAGCTCGAAAAGAGGGCGAGCGAGCGGGCTGTTCGATTCATCCGTGAAGCACCATCGCCCAGACGTCGTAGAGGGCGTGCGTCCAGACCGCAGGCGCGAAGCCGCGGAACACGTAGATCGCCGTGAGTACCAAGCCGCAGACGGCGCGGAAGACGAACGATTGGACGTCAAAGGAGTCGCCGAGCGCACCCACGTAATGCCAGGCCGAGAACGCGACCGCCGCGACGCCGGCCCAGAGGAGCGTGAACACGAGGCGCCGGACCCCAGGGCCGAAGATCGCCTTCACGACGAGCGCGCCGAGGCCGAAGATCCCAGCGCGGAAGGCGATCTCCTCGTAGAAGCCGGCGCCCATCGACATGACCACGCCCGAGAAGACGCCGCGCGTCTCGACGCTCGGGCCGAGCGTGAGCGATCCGACGACGTACGAGGCGGCAAACCGCATGAGGATCGCGTAGAGCGTGCCTTCGAGGGCGATGAGCGCGAAGCGTTTCCCTTCGAGCGCGCGCTTCTGCCCCGTGGCGGCGAGGACCACGACGAACGCGATGCCGATCGCGACCGTGAGCCCCGCGTACGTGGGCAGGCTGTTCTTCGCGAGGGCCGAGAGCTCGGCCGTGACGGGATCGGCGGCGTTCCGAACGGGGAGGAAGACGACGCCGAGGTGGTAGAGGAGAAAGATGGGGAGCGTCAGGCCGAGGTCGGTCCAGGCGTCGCTTTTCTCCGGGACTTTCCCCGGTTCTTCCTTCGCCTTCGCCTCGTCCGCCATCAGGAGGGCCTCAGCCGGTAGACGATGAACACGACCTCGGCGACCCAGATCATGATGTTCATCATGAAGGGGACGTCACGCAGGATCTCCTGCGTGGGGCTCTCGGCCTTGGGGCGGCTCACGACGAGCTGGAGGAACCGGATGACGCCGAAGAGCGGGTGAATCGTGGTCGCCCAGAGCCAGGGGTTCTGGAAGAAGCGCTGGGTGTCGTGGTCGAGCGTGTACGCGAGGTAAGTCGCGATCGTGGCGATGCCCGTGGCCGCGAGCGCGAAGGTGAGCGCGCGGGGCGAGTACGCCTCGAGCGCAGCGCGCTGCTTGCCGGCGTTCGCCGCCGAGGCGAGCTCGTGGCGGCGCTTGCCGAAGCCGAGGAAAAGCGCGAGGAGCGCGGTGCACCCGACCATGAAGCCCGAGATCGGCGTGTTCGTCGCGAAGCCGCCGGCGAGGACGCGCAGCACGAAGCCGAGGGCGATGAGGCCGACGTCGACATACGCGATCTTCTTCAGGCCGAAGGAGTAAGCGACGTTCTGCGCGAAGTACGCGACCGCGACGATGAAGAACTTGATCGGCCCGAGCAGCGCGCCGCCGAGCGCGGTGAGGACGAGCGCGACCGCCATCGTCTTGGCGAGCGAGACCGGGACCTGGCCGCTCGCGATCGGCCGGAAGCGCTTCACGGGATGCACCCGGTCGGCCTTCGCGTCCACGATGTCGTTCATCGTGTAGACCGCGCCGGCGAGGAGGCAAAACACGCCGAACGCGCCGATCGCGCTCTTGATGATCGACGGGTGCGTGAGGTGCTTGGCAAAGACGACCGGCGCCAGGACGAAGAGGTTCTTCACCCACTGGCTCGGCCGAACCGTGCGGATCATCCCGCGGATCCGCCAGAAGACGCTGCCCTGTTTGGAGGGCGGGATGAGCGGTGTCGGCTCCGAGAGCGGCGCGCTCGCCCCGGGTAACTCCAGGGCAGCGCCGCCCGGAGACGGGGTCAAGGCGAGCGCGTCAGGCTCTCCAGAGGAGGCGTTCCGACGCTCGTCGTCATCGTTCGAAGGGGCCCGAGAAGGACCGGGGACGGCCACGACGGCGGAGCATACATGCGGCCCGGGGGTCGGGCCACACGCCTCGCCGAAAGGAAGGGCGGCAGGGGCCGAGAGCCGGGAAGGATCGGCGCCCCGGTACCCCACGCTCCAGAAATCAGGAGGTTACCCGAGGCGCCTCCGATGATCGTGCTAGCATCAGCCCCAATGACGTCGGCGCTCTCGATCGCGCGGGAAACGACGCCCGTGCTCCAGGAGCTCCGCTCCGCGGTGGAGCAGGCCCTCGAAGGAAAGCCCGAAGCCGTGGAGCTCGCGCTCATCGCGCTGCTCGGGCGCGGCCATGTGCTGATCGAGGACGTGCCCGGCGTCGGCAAGACGACGCTGGCGCGCGCCCTCGCGAAGGCCGTGGGCGGCGAGCTGCGGCGCGTGCAGTTCACGAGCGACCTCCTGCCGAGCGACGTGCTCGGTGTGAGCGTCTTCGATCAACGCACGGGGCAGTTCGTGTTCCGGCAAGGGCCGATCTTCGCGAACATCCTGCTCGCCGACGAGATCAACCGCGCGAGCCCGCGGACGCAGTCGGCGATGCTCGAAGCGATGAACGAAGGGCAGGTGTCGGTCGACGGCGTGACGACGCCGCTGCCCGACCCGTTCTTCGTGCTCGCCACGCAAAACCCGCAGGACTTCGCAGGGACGTTCCCGCTGCCGGAGTCGCAGCTCGACCGGTTCATGGTGCGCATCCGGCTCGGTTATCCGCCGCCGCACGTGGAGATGCGGCTCCTGCTCCAGGGCGGCGACGGCGACCGGATCAAGGCCGTGCCGCAGGTGCTCGAGCCGTCGGCGCTCGTCGCGCTGCAGCGCGAGGTCGATCGGGTGGAGCTCGACGCTTCGCTCGCGACGTACCTGCAAGCCGTGCTGTCGGCGACGCGCGCGAGCCCGACGCTCTCGCTCGGCGCCTCGCCCCGCGCCGGAATGAACCTCGCCCGCGCCGCGCGCAGCCGCGCCGTCCTGCACGGGCGAACCTACTGCATCGCCGACGACGTCCACGACCTCGCGGTGCCCGTGCTCGCGCACCGGATCCGCCTCGCCGCGCACGCCGAGGGCTACATGCCGAGCCGCGACGAGTGCGAGAACGCGGTGCGGGACATCGTCGCGCGGGTGCCGGTCCCGCTCTGAGCGAGGCGCGCATGGTGGCGGACCGGAGGCAGGCCGAGTCGCTCGCCGTTCGAGGCGACAAACCGCCCCGGGACAGCCGCGTCACGCGGCCGGAGGCGACGCCGCTGCCCGTGCCGCACCCGCTCGCGCCTCTGCCCGGCGCCCCGGCGGCGCCGCGCCCGGAGAACGCGCTCACGCGACTCTGGCGCTCGTTTTTCAGCTTCAAGATGCCGCGGCGGCTGAAGTTCACCCGCGAAGGAAAATACTTCGTGGGCATCACGCTCGGCGTGGGCTTCGCGGCGATCAACACGGGCAACAATCTGCTCTACCTGCTGCTCGGCATGCTCCTGTCGCTGATGGTCGTGTCGAGCGTGATGAGCGAGCTGTCGCTGCGGACGCTGACGGTGACGCGGAGGCTGCCGACGCGGGCGCAGGTGGGTCGTGCGCACCTCGTGGAGATCGAGGTCTACAACCACAAGAAGCGCATCCCCTCGTACGCGATCGAGGTCGAGGATCTGCGCGCCGGGCAGCCCGCGGACAAACGCTGCTTCTTCCTGAAGATCAGCCCGTCGAGCGCGCAGGTGGCCGCCTACCGGCGCACGCCCGCGCGCCGAGGCCGCGACCGGCACACGGGCTTCCGCATCGCGACGCGTTTCCCCTTCGGGCTGTTCGAGAAATCGCGCGAGGTCATGGCGGACGGCGAGCTCGTGATCTATCCGGCCGTCGATCCGGTGCGTTTGCCGCCCGAGGATCGGGGCCGCGCGCTCGGCGGCGTGGGCACCGCGGGGCGTGGCACGAGCGACGAGACGTACGCGCTCCGGCCGATGCGCGAGGGCGACGATCCGCGCGACATCTACTGGCGGAAGAGCGCGATCACGAGCCAGATGGTCTTGCGCGAGCGGGCGCGCGAGACGCGGCCCGACGTGCGGCTCGTGATCGACGTGGTGCGGCCGAAAGGCTCGGGTGACGCGTTCTCACAGCAGTTCGAGAAGCGCATCCGCGAGGTGGCCTCGCGCGCCGTGGCCCACATCAAGCGCGGCGACGGCGTGGTCGTCGCGACGAACCTCGGCGAGGAGGCGCGCGGCGACAGGAACATCGGATCCGACCGGATCCTCCGGTTCCTCGCGCTGCTCGACGCCGTCGACGAGGATCGGGTGCAGGAGATCCAGGAGCGCCGCGGGCTTTCGCGGGGCGGTCCCGCGCGGACGAGCGGAGGGCACGCATGAGGTTCGGGCTCGTTCACCGGGTGATGACCGACGCGCTCGCGGTGCTCGGCATCCTCGCGCTCCTCGCGAGCGGGCAGTTCGGGCCCTGGGTGAGCGGCTCGCTCATCGGCGGGCTCGTCATCGCGCTCCTGATCCGCGACGTCTGGGAGAAGTACCCGGCGCTCAAGCACTTCGACGCGATCACGCTGATCGGCGTGCTCGCGCTGCAGATCGGGCGGCTGCTCTTCGACGCGAACGCGAACGTGCTCGACGTGGTGATCGAGTTCGCCGCGGCGCTGCAGATCATCCGGCTCGCGACGCGCAAGGGCGCGGCGCACGACCAGCAGGTGATCGTCCTCGCGCTGCTGCACCTGATCTCGGGCACGGTGCTCGGCGGAGGCCTCGGCTACGGGCTCTGCTTCCTCGGCGTGATCATCGTGGCGCCGGGCGCGCTCGTGCTGAGCCACCTCCGGCGCGAGGTCGAGGGCAACTACCGGCAAGGCGCGCGTGACCGCACGGGCCTGCCCGTCGACGTGCCGCGCATCCTGCGCTCGCGCCGCGTCGTGGGTCGCACGTTCCTCGGCGTGACGTGCCTGCTCTCGGTGCCGATCTTCGTCTTCACGGCGATGCTCTTCGTGCTCTTCCCGCGCGTCGGGCTCTCGCTCCTGCTCCTGAACCGCGGGCACTCGGGCCGCGTGATCGGGTTCTCGGGCCGCGTCGACCTCGGCGAGGTGGGCGTCCTGCGCAGCGATCCGACGCTCGTGATGCGCATCGAGATGCCGAACCTGCCCGACCCGCCGCCCGCGCGGATCCCGCTGCACCTGCGCGGCGCGGCGCTCGACGCGTACGACGGCCGCACGTGGACGCAAAGCGAGACGTGGAAGCGCGCGACGGAGACCGAGGCAGGGATCATTCCGATCGATGATCACTGGCCCGACTCGGCGCTCGATCCGGTGATGCGGGTCGACCTCGAGCCGATCGATCCGCCCGTGATGTTCCTGCCGCCGTACGCCTCGGGCCTCCGGCTGCGGACGCGCGCGACGGTGGCGCCCGAGCCGCAGGCACTGGCCTTCAAGGGCCCCGAGGGCGAGCTTCGCTACCAGCCCATCGACGACCGCGGCGTCAAGTACGACATCTTCCTCTCGCGCAAGAAGACGCCCTCGTTCCGCAAGCTCCCGAGCGGCGAGCGCTGGAAGTACCTCACGCTGCCGCGGAACATGTCGGACCGGATCCGCAATCTCGCCGCGGACTGGACGAAGGACGCGAAGACGCCGCTCGACCGGGCTCGCTCGATCGAAAATCATTTGAGGACCGAGTATCGGTACGATCTCGCCTCGCCGTCCGGCAAGGATCCGCAGCCGCTCGATCACTTCCTGTTCGAGTCGAAGCGCGGGCACTGCGAGTTCTACTCGACCGCGATGGCCATCATGCTGCGCACGCTCGACGTACCGACGCGCAACGTGACGGGCTTCGTCGGCGGCAGCTACAACCGCTTCGGCCGGTTCTACGCCGTGCGCCAGGGCGACGCGCACTCGTGGGTCGAGGCGTGGATCGACGAGTACGGCTGGCTCACCTTCGATCCGACCCCGCCCGCCGACGCCGCGCCGAAGAGCGAGATCGTGGGCGTGTGGGCCTACCTGCGCGACCTCATCGAGGCCACGAGCCAGCGCTGGGATCGGCACGTGGTGAGCTACGACCTGAGCCAGCAGGTGGGGCTCTTGAACAGCCTCACGTCGCGGTATCGGCGCGGCGGATCGAAGAGCACGGGCGGACCGCGGGGTCGCGCGGGGCTGCTCGTCGTGGCGGCGGTCGTCGCGACGGCCGGCGGCGCGGCGCTGTGGCTGCGGCGGAAGAAGCAACGCGCGGCCGCGGCCTCGCGCGCGGCGGATCCTCGCTCGGCGAGCGCGGTGCTCGCGACGTCGCTCTACGAGCTGCTCGACGCTGCGATGGGCGCGCGCGGCGTGGGCCGTTCTCCGAGCGTGCCGCCGCTCCGGCACGCGCAGGCGCTCGTGTCGATGTCGCATCCGCTCGCGGAGGAGGTCCTGGAGCTCACCGAGATCTACCTCGCGGCGCGGTTCGGCGGCGTGACGATCTCCGACGAGGACCGGCGGAGCTTCGAGCGGCGCGTGAAGGCGATCCGTCAGCCGGAACGACCGAGCCAGCAGGCGATGACGTTGCCTGCGTCTTGAGCGGATCTTTCGTCAGGGCGCGCGTGACGCCGAAGGACCCGGGCGGCGCGGGGCGCGCGCGTTCGCGGCGACCATCATCGCCTTCGCCAGGATGACGTGCTTGACCGAGGCGCCCGTGAGGCCCACCTCGCCCGGCGCAAGACGACCGACCTCGTCGAGGAACGCCTGCGCCGCGTCGTGCTCACCGAGCATCGAGAGCACCGCGCTCTGATCCCGGAGCGTCCCCGCCACCACGGTCGACGTCGCCGTGTCCGGCACGATCGGCGCGGCGATCGCCGCCACCACGCGCTGGATCGGCTGAAGCGAGGCGGCCGTCGAGAGCTTGCGATCCGAAGGCCCGAGCGGCTGCGGCGCATACTCCAGCCAGCATCCGTCGACCGTCAGGTGCGAGACGAGCCGCCGTGGCCAGGTCCGCTCGATCTCCGCGTGCAGCGGCCGCACGTCGGCGAGCTTCGACAGCGCGTACTCGCTCGGCTGCCCCGAGATCGCGTAATCCCGGAGGAGCGGCTCGATCTCCGGCTCCACCGCGAGCAGGCTGAGCGCCACGCGCCCGCGATGCAAAAGCCGCTCGGGCACGATCAGCACATCGGGGCGCTCGCCGCGGAGCAGCCGCGCCGCCCAGAGCCGGAACGCGAGCGCCGGCGAGCGCACGAGGATCGCCGAGCTCGGCTCGAGCCTGCCGAGCGCGCCGTCCGTCCACTCCTCGGCCGCGAGCTGCTTGCCACGATCCGCGACGTATCCCGCCTCCTCCGACGAGAGCGCGACGAGCGTCACGTGAAAGACCACGACGAGCACCGCGCCGCTCTTCGCCATCGGCAGGCGCAGATCGAGCAGCTTGCGCGTCACCCAGCAGACGCCGAGCGCCGAGCACACGGCGAGCGCGGCCACGGCGAGCGCGCGGACCGGCGTCATCGGATCCGCATAGAGCGCGGCGAACGCGCGCGCGGGGATCAAGGTGTCGAACGCGACGAACGCGACGAGCGGCGCGACGAGCCCACGCGCGCCGGGCGCGAGCAGCGAGACGACCGCGCCGCCGAGCGCGATGAGCAACGACGCCACGCCGACCTCGCGCGCCCACGCGGCGAGGCTCGAGAGCCGCGGCCCGGCCACGTCGAAGCCCGTGAGATCCGCGGCCGACAGCGCACGGCCCACGTCCGCGAACGCCCGCGGCGCGAGCGGCCGGACGGCGAGCGGCACGAGCAAGAGCAGCGCGACGGCCGCCATCGACGCGAACGAGATGGCCACGAGCTTGCGCGACGGGATCGGCGACGGCGTGATCCCCGCTGACTTGCCGAACGGCAGCCGCTCGACGATCGGCGTCGCGAGCACCGCGAAGACCGCCGCGAACGCAGACGGCGGGCTCTCCGCGAGCGTCGCCCCCGCGAGCGCGCCAAAAAGCGCGGCGCCGCGCACCGCGTCCGTGCCTTCCGACCGGAGCGCCGAGGTCCCCGCGAGCAGCGTCCCCAGCGCGAGCGCGACGGCGATCATCGCGCCGCCGCCCACCGTCGCTTCGCGTTGCCACACCGGCGAGAGCGCGGCCGTCAGCGTCCCGAGCGCCGCGAGCCCCGAGGCGAGCGTCGGCCCGGCGCCGAGCGCTCGCAAGAGCCGCCGCGCGAGACCAAAGAGCAAGATCGACGCGACTCCGAGCGCGATCGCCCCTCCGAGCGCGGCCCGAAACGTCCGTGGCCCGAGCGGCAAGAGGCCGAGGGCCTGCGTCAGCGGCGTCGACGCGCCGCCTCCGACACCCACCGCGAGCAGGCCGAGATCACGCAGCGCTGGTAGATCGTCTCTCCACTGACCGCTGCCCGTGGCTCGCGTGAGCGCGAGACCGAACGGCAGCGCCACGGCCACGAAGCGCAGGGCACGCTCGTGCCATGCGAGGCGGGTCTCGGCGGGCGCGGGGAACGAACGAGGCTTCGGCACGGCCGTCTCTCGTGCCAGGGACCACCGGAGACGGCCAACTTTCGGGCCGACGCGCCCCGCCCTCGCCCGACCGCTGGTCGGAGCGGTACGATTTACGGTTTTTCGCTGCGCGAATCTCCGGCAGCCCGAGTTAGGCTTGCGCCGCCCACATGGCAAGCGCGGCGCGTGTCCTGGTCATCGACGACAGCCCGACCATCCTGAAGGTCGTCAGCGCCATCCTGGCCCGCAACGGCTACGAGCCCACCACCGCCCGCGACGGCGCGGCGGGGCTCGAGCTCATCCGCAAAGGCCCGAAGTTCGACCTCGTCCTGCTCGACTTCGTGATGCCCCGGATGAACGGCTACCAGTTCTGCCGCGAGCTTCGCTCGGACGCGACGCACCGCACGTTGCCCGTCGTGCTGATGAGCGCGAAGGGCGACAAGATCCGTGGCACCTTCGTCCAGCAAACGGGCGCGGTCGACGCGATTACAAAACCCTTCGACGCGCGCGCGCTCGTCACCGTGGTCGAAGGCGCGCTCGCCAAGACCGCCGAGGGCCGCTCGCCGCGCCCCGTCCCCGAGGGCCAGAAGATGCCCGAGGAGGAGTTGCTGCCGGCCGAGAGCATGCGCCCGAGCATGCACATCCGGCACGCGCGGCAGCGCGCCAGCGTCGAGTTCGCCCAGCAGGTCGCGAACGCCGTCGTGCCCGCGATCCTCGCCATCTCGCCGCAGGACCGCGCGAGCGAGGCCGCGGTCATGGCCGCCGTCGCTCGCGCGATGACGCCCGACATCCTCGCCTCGCTCTCGCTCACGGTGAAGGACCTCGACCCGGGCGACGGCGTCCGCGAAGCGATGAGCGGCGACCTCTCGGTCGTGGCGCTCGCCGAGATCCTCCAGGTGCTCGGCATGCAGCGCCAGACGGGCGTCCTGCACGTCACGAACAACCGCACCTCGATCACGATCTCCATGCGGCAAGGGCAGATCGACTTCGTGCAGTCGCGCGGCGCGACCGAGGAGTACCGCCTCGGCCGGTACTTCCTCGAGAAAGGCGCGCTCACGCGTGACGATCTCGAGGCGCTCCTCGCCGATCTCCGCGGCTCGAAAAAGCTGCTCGGCGAGGAGGTCGTGGCCCGCGGCATCGTCACGCGCGAGGAGCTCGTCGACATCCTGACGAAGCAATCGAGCGAGCTCATCTACGACATGCTCCGCTGGCCGTACGGGCGCTTCTCCTTCACGAAGGAGCCGTTCCGCCCCGAGGCCGACATGGCGAAGCTCACCCTCGGCGTGAGCGCGCTCGTGCTCGAAGGCTTCCGCCGCGTCGACGAGTGGCGGCTCATGGAGGGCACGATCCACTTCGATCAGGTGCTCGTGATCGATCAGTTCGCGCTCGAAGGACTCTCGCCCGGCCAGCTCGCGCGGCCCGAGCGGCTCGTGCTCGACGCGGTGAACGGGCAGCGCACCGTGAGCGAGGTCGTCAAAGAGAGCACCGTCGGCTCGTTCGACGCGGTGAAGATCATCTACCAGTTCTTGCAGTCGCGCGTCCTTCGCACGAGGTAGGCGCGGCAGGGGGAGAGGCGTGTGCGACGCGGGGGCGTGCTCGTGAGGGTCTCGGTCGCGAAGGATGGGCGCTTCGTGCTCGTGCCGGCGGAGGTCGTGCGCGGCGTCTTCGTGCTCCACTCGATCACGCCCGTCGAGGGCCTGCGCAAGCCCGCCGCGGGGATCGCGCTCGCGAACGGCGAGGTCGTCACGGTCCTCTGCATCGACGAAGAAGGGCTCTCGCCGTCGGCGCAGAACGAACGCACCACGGCCGTCCTCTGCGACCTCGGCGGCGAGCCTGTCGCGATCGTTGGACGTGCAATCGTTTCGTCGGGGCTCTACGAAGAAGCACGCGCCGGGTTCGTTCGTGCAGGCGAGACGGACGCCGCGATCCTCGACGTCACGGCCCTCCGTCGCGAGGCCGAGGAGGCGATCTGGACGGCGCGCACCGCGGTGCTCCGCTCGCCGGAGGCCGCGTCGTGAGCGCGCCGCGCAGGCGCAGGTGGATCGACGTGCTCCGGCGCGCGGCCGAGCCCGCGAGCGCGCCCGAGGCATCGGCGGACATCGACACCGCGCTCTGGTCGGCGCACGGCGAGGCGCAACGCGCCGTGACCGAGGCGGCCGAGGGCGCGCCGCGCTTGATGGAAGCCGTCACGCGGCAACGCGCCTCGATCGAGGGCGTCTCCGAGCGCGCCGGCGCGATGGCCGCGCACGCCGAGGGCCTCACGCTCGCGGCCACGCGCGTCGCGGATCTCTTCGAGCGCCTCAGCGTGGTCGCGCTCAACGCGGGCCTCGAAGGCGCGCGCACCCCCGAGCCGCAAGGCAAGGCGCTGCTCCTGCTCTCCGAGGAGATCCGCACGCACGCCGCGCGCGGCGCCGACGCCACGCGCGACCTCGTCACGGTCGTCGAGGAGATGGCCGCCGAGACGAGCCTCATCCGCGGCGAGCTCGCGAACGTCCTCGTGGCCGCCGACGAGACCGGCGGATCCGCGCGCGCGCTCGGCGACGCGGCCGGACGCGCGGGCCTCGCGCTCGCCGACGTCGAGCGTCACCTGCGCCGCGCCACCGGCATCGATCCCGAGGTCGCGCGGGCTGTCGCGCTCGCGGCCGAACATGCGCGCGGCCTGCTCTCCGCCCTCTCCACGCTCCGCGCCACGACCCCTGCGCGCCCGCTCCTGCTCGGCGCGCTTCGTCCCGTGCTCGCGCCTCTCTCGCGCCTGCTCGGCGAGCTCGGGGACGAAGGTCGCACAGGGGAAGCCTCGCCCGGATCGCCGCAGGGCGACGACGGTGGGGCCTCGCCGTGACGGCGGATCGCGAGCTCACCCGCCTCCTCTTCGAAGAGATCCAGCGCCACGCCCCTCTGCTCGAAGGCGACGGGCTCGACGACGCCCCGCGCCGCGCGATCCACGCGCTGAAAGGTTCGGCCGGCGTCGCCGGCGAGCGCGCGCTCTTCGAATCGCTCGCGCGGATCGAGCGGCGCCTCGTCGACGGCGACGCGACGGCCCTCGTCGATGCGCGCGCCGTCCTCTCCATCGCGGGGGAAGCCCTCGCCGCGGGAAGGCCCATCCCCGCGCCCGCCTGGCCCGAGCCGCCGTGGGACCTCCGCGGCCGCCCCGCGCCGCCCGAGAAACGCGCGCGCTACGCCGCGGAGATGACCGATCGCCTCGCGCGCGTCGACGAGCTCCTCGCGGGCGAACTCCCCGAGCCGCACATCATCGCCGGCATCTTCCGCGAGGTGCACGCCATGAAGGCGGCCGCGCTCGCGGCCGGCGACGACGCCACCGCGTGGTTCTGCCACGGCCTCGAAGACCGCGCGCGCGACGCGAACCGCAGCGACGTCGAGGCGCGCCGGGCCATCGCCGAGATCGCGCGCTGGCGAGGCCTCCTCGGCGAGCTCGTCGCCGCGCCCGATCGTGCCGTCGAGGTCCTCCGCCGCCTCGCGTACGGCGCTCGTTCGAGCACGCAACCTCCGCCCTCCTACAGCTCCCCGGAGACGGCCCCGCACAGCGCTCCCGAGCCCTCGCTCGATCCTCACGCCGCGCGCCTCTCCGGCGAAACCCTCCGCGTCTCCACCGCGGCTCTCGATCGCCTCCTCGATCGTGTCCGCTCCCTCGAGCACGCCGAATCCGCCATCGCCGCGGCGGGCCGCGAGCTCGGCGTCCTCGCCACCCGCGCCCGTCGTGTCCGCAGCTCGCTCGCGGAGACCCGCGGCCTGCACGATGCCCTCCCTCGCCGCGAAAAGCGCCTCCGCAAGGCCACCGCCGCCGTCGCCGCCCTCTCCGACGCCCTCGACGCCGAGGCCGCCACCCTCCTCGGCATCGCCGAACGCTCACGCTTCGAGGCGGCCTCCGCGCATGCCGACATCGCGCTCATGCGCACCACGCCCGTCGCGACCCTCTTCGATCGTGTCGTCTCTGCGGCGATCGCGCAGGCGCGCAGGCTCGGTCGTGACGTCCGCGTCCTCGCGCGTGGCGGCGAGACCCTCGTCGATCGCCGCGTCGCCGAGGGCCTCTTCGACCCGCTCCTCCAGCTCGTCCAGAACTCCATCGTCCACGGCATCGAGCCCGAGACCACGCGCGCGCACCTCGGCAAACCCCTCGCTGGCCGCGTCGAGCTCTCCGCCGAGCAACGCGGCGCCTCGCTCCGCATCGTCGTGCGCGACGACGGCTCCGGCGTCGACATCGAGCGCGTCCGCTCGCGCGCGGCTTCGCGTGGCGCCATCGCTCCCGCGCGTGCCGTCTCGGCCGATCACAAAGCGCTCCTCGGCCTCCTCTTCGTCCCGGGCTTCACCTTGCGCGAGAACGTCGACCTCCTCGCGGGCCGTGGCCTCGGCCTTGGCCTCGTGCGTGAGTCCGTGCGGCGCCTCGGCGGCACCGTGCGCCTCGCGAGCCGCCCTTCCGAGGGCCTCACGGCCACCCTCGACGTCCCGCTCGAACGGGGCCTCGTGCGTGTCCTCTGGGTCCGCGCGGGCGAGGCCGTCTATGCGATCCCTGCGCGCCTCGTCCGCCGCGTCTCCTTCGGCGTCGACCTCCCGAACACGCTCGCCTTTCCCCTCGCGGCGTGCGTCCGTGGCCTCGGCGCGCTCGAGACCGGCGAGGCCCTCGGCCCCGACGATGGCCCTTCGTATCTCCTCGAGCTCGATCCGGGCCGCGAGGACGAACCTTCCTTCTTCATCTCGGTCACGTCCGTCGGCGAGATCGAGGACGCCTCGCTGCATCCCGCGCCGCCGCTCGTCGCGCTCGCGGGCCCGTACAACGGCGCGATCGTGCGCGGCGACGCCGTGCGCTTGTGCCTCGACGTCCACGCGCTGGCGGAGCTCGTGTACCTCATCCAGGGACGGCGCGCGCCCTGACGCGCTCTTCGTTCCTGTTCGTTCGTGGCTGGCGGAGAGAGAGGGATTCGAACCCTCGGATCAGTTTCCCGATCGCACGCTTAGCAAGCGTGTGCCTTAAGCCACTCGGCCATCTCTCCAGCCTCCAGACGACGTGCCCATGGGCCGCGACCGCTTGGTCGGACGGCCCTGGACGCGCGCCCAAAGCGCCACCGAGGTAGCACGGCTCCTCCTCCCGAGCCAACCCCAAACGGGAAGGGCTCTGCGTTTCCGGTGCTTTTTGTTTCGGATGGGGCTCCTGGTCAGCGTGCGGCCCTCGGCGCCCGGCCGCGGAGGATCAACGTGAGGAGCGACTTGACGTCGCGGTGCGCCTCGATCGGATGCCGCAGCGGCTTGTCGGCGTGCACCTCGTACAGGTTCCGCCGCCCCACCCGCGATCGCGACACGAACCCCTCTCCTTCCAGGTCCGTCACGATCCGCTGCACCGCGCGCTCCGTGATCCCCACCCGCTCGGCCACGTCGCGTAGCCGCACCTCGGGATCCTCGGCCAGACAGAACAGCACGTGCGCGTGGTTCGTCAGGAACGTCCACCCCGAACGCTCTTCGGGCGACGCCGCGCGACGCGAACGCCGCGCCCTGGCCGCGCTCCCCGACACGCGACGTACCTTTCGTGTTTTCTTGATCATGCACGACCGGCGCTCGCCCTCGGGCGCGCCGTCCCCCGGAACCGAAATGGTAGGTCATGAATCGGGACGACGCCCATCACCTCCGCGCGCTGCACGTCCCCTCTCGCCTTGGCGTGTCCCCTTCCCTACGGAACCGTCGAAAAGACTTCCGTTCTGCGGCGCGCCCGGGGTCTACTCGAACCCGGGCCGCCTGGGAGGTGCCGCATGGCCGATCGCAAGGACATGCCTCATGTGGTGATCGTCGGGGGAGGATTCGGCGGGCTCAACGCCGCCATGTCGCTCGCGGGCGCGCCCGTCCGCGTCACGCTCGTCGACCGCACGAACCACCACCTCTTCCAGCCCTTGCTCTATCAGGTCGCGACCGCGGGCCTCTCGCCGGCTGACATCGCCGTCCCCATCCGCTCGGTCTTCTCTCGCCAGCGGAACGTGCGCGTCCTGCTCGCCGAGGCGACCGGCGTCGACCTCCCGGGCAAGCGGCTTTTGCTCGACAAGGGCGAGCTCCGCTACGATTACCTCGTCCTCGCCGTCGGCGCGACGCACAACTTCTTTGGCCACGACGAGTGGGCCACGCACGCGCTCGGCCTGAAAACCCTCGACGAAGCGCTGCGCATTCGCGAGCGCATGCTCCTCGCCTTCGAGGGCGCCGAGCGCACGACCGACCCCGAAGCGCGCAGGCGTCTCCTCACCTTCGTCGTCATTGGCGGCGGCCCCACCGGCGTCGAAATGGCCGGCGCCTTCTCCGAGCTCGCGACGCACGTCCTCTCCAAGGATTTCCGCGCCATCGACCCTTCGTCGACACGCGTCGTCCTCGTCGAGGCCGGCCCGCGCATTCTCGCGGCGTTCCCCGAGGACCTCGGAAAACGCGCCGAGGCCCAGCTCGCCTCGCTCGGCGTCACCGTCGAAAAAGGGAGGCCCGTCGCGCGCATCGACGATGATGGCATTGCGTTCGGGGACGGCACGCGCATCGACGCGGCCACCGTCGTCTGGGCGGCGGGCGTCCGCGGCACCAAGCTCTCGCGCGCCCTCGGCGCCGAGCTCGATCGTGGCGGCCGGGTCAAGGTCGACGCGGATTGCTCCATCCCCGGCCACCCCGAGGTCTTCGCGATCGGCGACATGGCCGCTTGTCGCGACAAGAACGGCGTCGACGTCCCCGGCCTCTGCCCTGCGGCCATTCAGCAGGGCAAATACGTCGCGCGCACGATTCGCGCCGAGGTCCGGGGAAAACCGCGCGAGCCTTTTGCTTACCTCGACAAGGGCACGATGGCCACGGTCGGCCGCAAGCGCGCCATTGCCATGATGGGAAAACTCGAGCTCGCGGGTTTCCTCGCCTGGCTCGCGTGGATGGCCGTCCACGTCTTCTTCCTGATTGGCTTCAAGAACCGCTTCCTCGTCATGTTCAACTGGATCTGGCAATATTTCACGTGGAAGCGGGGCGCGCGGCTCATCACCACCCATACCGGCGTCGAGCCGAAGCTCCTGCTCGCCGCCGCGCCCGACGGCCCCGTGCCCTCCTTGCGCACGGCCGACTCCGCCACCTCCCCTTCGAGGTCCTGACGGCACGTCCTGGGCGGAGAATGGCGCTCCCCTCCTTTCGCGCCGCCGCCAGGTCTCCAGGTCTCCTCGTCGCCTGGATATTCGCCGCAATGACGCAGCCTTGCTCACCGCGGAATCGGGTTGAAAGCCGAACTTCCCCGGCTAAATAGTATCGGTATGAATTGACGCGGGGGCAGGTGGCCCGGTGCGTCGCGGACACGCGTGCGCCGCGCATATGCGCGCGCGTGGCCGAGCCTTTCCATCGATCGCGAAGGGCCGCGCGAGCTTCCGCGTCGCTTACCGCTCGTGCATCGGAGCGCGCCGTCGCGCACGGCGCGACTCCGTCCCGCCCATGGCAATCGTCCCACGGAAGCGAGGTATACTTTCCATGAATCGAAGGAATGGCTTCAATTATGCGACGGGCCTCGTCTCGGTGATGATCCTCGCTGGCTGCATGGATTTCGGCCACGGCGAGGACGTGGAGACCTCCCGGTACAACCTGATCGCGCCGCCCGTGACCTGCCCCGATCGCGATTTCGATGGAATCTGCGACAGCCTCGACAACTGTCCCGACCACGAGAATCCAGACCAGAAGGACAGCGACGGCAACGGCGTCGGCGACGTCTGCGATTGTCCGGACATCGACGGTGATTTCATCTGCAACGCCGTGGACAACTGCCCCGCCTGGAAAAACCCCGACCAGAAGGACAGCGACGGAGACGGCATCGGCGACGTCTGCGACGCGGCCTGTCCCGACATCGACGGCGATAAAATCTGCAACGAGGACGACAACTGCCCGGCGTGGGGCAATCCCGATCAGAAGGACAGCGACGGCGACGGCGTCGGCGACGTCTGCGAATGCGCGGACGCCGACAAGGATAAGATCTGCGACCCGGACGACAACTGCCCCCATCACGCGAATCCGGGCCAGGAAGACGTGGACATCGACGGCCTCGGCGACGCCTGTGACGCCTGCGCCGACGCGGACGGCGACTCCCTTTGCGACTACCAGGACAACTGCCCGGGCGTCTTCAACCCCGATCAAGTCGACAGCGACGCTGACGGCCTCGGCGACGCCTGCGACGCGCCTCCGCCCCCGCCCCCGCCTCCGCCTCCGCCCCCGCCTCCTTGCTCGGACATCGACGACGACGGCATCTGCGACCTCGAGGACGCTTGCCCGGAGAACCCGAGCCCGACATGCGAATGCGTCGACAAGGACCGGGACTACATCTGCGACCAGGACGACTTCTGCAAGTTCACGGTCATCCCGGAGGTGTCCGTGCCGGCCATCTCGCTCTGGTACAACCGCTATGCTCTCGTCGACGGCGACCCCATCTTCGACACGGGCGGCATGAAGGGCCAGCCGGCGCCGCGCATTTACACGCTCGAGGACACGCGCGGCTGCTCCTGCGAGCAGATCATTCAAGCGCTCGGCCTCGGCCAGGGGATGATCAACCACGGCTGCAGCATCACCACCATGGAATTCTGGATTTCCCAAATGCACTAGTGATCGCGCAATGCAGCGCGCGCCCGCCTGGTCAGTCCGATGACCACCTCCCGCTCCATATCGCGGGCCCCCTTCCCGATCCTCCAGACAATCACCAAAGCGACGGGAAAAACCCCGGCGTTCCCGACGACCGCGGCTTTTCGCCGACGGAGCGGGTTCGTCGCGACTTTGCGCTCTGCTTCGGGTGATCCGTCAATCCAGCGGCGTGTTCCCTCCTCGCCTCGACCTCCCGATTTCTCCTTGATGACCGCCGCTCCGTGGTGAATAGTGCGGCACGAATTCGACGCGGGAACGGTGCTCCTGATTGTTCCGGCCTCCGTGCGGGTGGGAAAACCGCGCATGGAGGGGACTCTGCCACCACCGTCCCCACGCGTCGCGCGTTCCGCCCACGAACATCGGGGGAGAACAGCGCAATGGTGATTTCGTGGGTCGAGCGAGCGCCTTCCTCCGAAGCGGGGTGCCGGGCTCGGCCATGAGCGTTCCCGTACGAACAAGAGGGGTGGGTCTCGACATGAAACGAACCAATGGCTTCCACTACGTGACTGCTTTCTTCGCCACGCTCGTCGCCGTGGGCTGCATGGAGTCTTCGCGCCGCGAGGACGAGGTCGTCGGGAACGCGGAGGGACAGCTCATCGCGGCTTGCGCGGACAGCGACGGCGACGGCATCTGCAACGCCGACGACAACTGCCGGAACGTTGACAATTACGATCAGGAAGACAGCGACGGCGACGGCGTCGGCGACGCCTGCGACAACTGTTCCAACACGTCGAACCCCGGCCAGACGGACACCGACGGTGACGGCACCGGGGACGCGTGTGAAATCGTTGCCTGCGCCGACTCGGATAAAGACGGCGTGTGCAATAGCGCCGACAACTGTCCCAACACGCCGAACCCCGGCCAGCTGGACGCCGACGAGGACGGCGTCGGCGACGCCTGCGACAACTGTCCCAACGACCCGAACTCCGGCCAGGCGGACAAGGACAAGGACGGCACCGGGGACGCGTGTGAAATCGTCCTCTGCGCCGACTCGGATAAAGACGGCGTATGCAATGACGTCGACAACTGTCCCTACGACCCGAACCCCGGCCAAACGGACTCGGACGGTGACGGCAAGGGGGACGCGTGCGACCCTGTCGTCGTCATCGGCTGCACGACGGACGCGGATGAAGATGGCGTCTGCGACGACGACGACGACTGCCCGGGAACGGTACCGGACACAGCGCCTGGCGGCCTCAAACCGAACCACGCGATCTGGACGCACGGTGACGAATTCGACGTCGGTCCGCTGGGGAACGGCAACCCGTCCAACTTCTCCTACACCATCGAGGAGACCAGAGGCTGCTCCTGCAAGCAGATCCGCATTGCGCTCGGCGTTGCCATCAACAGCAAGGGCATCGACAAACACGGCTGCCCGCCCGGCATCATGCAGCAATGGATCAACAAGGGCCCGTGATTCGCCGATAACGCAATCGCAGCCTCCGCCGACGAACCGCTGCCTCCCCGGCGAGCGGTCGCCCCCATCGTCACGCGATTCGATGGAGCGATGGGAATCGTCCAGCGCCCCCCTCCGGGAAATCCCTCCATCGAGCGGGCTCTCCCTTCCTCGCTTTCACCTCCCGAAATCACCTTGATGGTCACCCCATCGTGGTGAATAGTGCCCGCACGAATTCGACGCGGGTCGGGGTCCTTCACGATGCCCGGCCCTCGCGGGGCGTGCGCATGCCGTCCGCGGAGGGGTTCTGCCGTCACCGGACCTGCGTCGCGCGTTTGCCCCGTGCGTCGGGACAAATAGCGCACTTGCGTTTCGACTTCGTACGACAAGAGGGGTGCATTTCGCATGAAACGAAAGAATGCCTTCTACTCCTTGACCGCCGTCTTGACGACGCTCATCGCAGTGGGCTGCATGGAATCCGTGACCCCCGAGGACGAGGACCAGGAGCTCGGAACGGCCGAAGGTCGTCTGGACTGCAAGGATACCGATTACGATTACGTCTGCGATACCTACGACAACTGTCCTTACCTGGCGAACAAGTACCAGGAAGACGCTGACTACGACAAGGTCGGCGACGTCTGCGACAATTGCAAGTACGCGAAAAACCCCTACCAAGAAGACGCCGATTACGACGGCGTCGGCGACGCTTGCGACAACTGCAAGTACACGAAAAACCCGGACCAGTACGACGCCGATGGCGACGGTGTCGGCGACGCGTGTGACAACTGCCCGGCCACCGCGAACCCCGACCAGAAGGACAGCGACGGCGACGGCAGAGGCGACGCCTGCGATAACTGCAAGACCGTGGCGAACCCCGACCAGGCGGACGTCGACGGCGACTACGTCGGCGACGCCTGCGACAACTGCCCAGGCACGGCCAACCCCTACCAAGAGGACGCCGATTACGACGGCGTCGGCGATGCCTGCGATAACTGCAAGTCCAAGCCGAATCCTTACCAGGAGGACGCCGATTACGACGGCGTCGGCGACCTCTGCGACAACTGCCCAGGCGCCAAGAACGCCGACCAGTACGACATCGACGGCGACTATGTCGGCGACGCCTGCGACAACTGCAAGGACAAGCCGAACCCCTACCAGGAGGACGCCGATTACGACAAGGTCGGCGACGTCTGCGACAACTGCGTCTACGTGGCGAACCCCGCCCAGAAGGACGCGGATTACGACGGCACGGGGAACGCCTGCGAGTACGATTGCACGGGCGACACCGATTACGACGGCGTCTGCAACAACGTCGACGAGTGCCCGTACTCGACGTACGACACGGCCACCGAGGGCCTGAACCCGAACCACTCCATCTGGAAAGGCGGCAAGGCGTTCACGACCGGTGCGCCGAATGGCCCGAACTTCTACTTCACCATGAAGGACACCGCGGGCTGCTCCTGCGCGCAGATCATCGACGAGCTCAACCTCGGCGCGGGCCACGAGAAGCACGGCTGCAGTCCGAGCGCCATGCAGGACTGGATCCAGTCCGTGTACTGACGCTCCCCCCTTCCCGCCGAACCGACGCGCGGGGCGCGCAATCGCCGCCCCGCGCGCCTTTCACCCGCGCGCCCGCGCCGCGAGCGCGATCCGCCCGAGCTGGGCCACGTTCGGCGGCCCGCCGACATCGTCGAAATGCGTCACCCAGCGCCACTCCTCGAATTCGTCGTTCGGCTGCACGACGTCGGTGTCCACGTCGGCGACGAACACGAAATTGAGGTGGATCCCCTTGCTCCCGGCCGGATGCTCCTCGTACCCGATGAACCCGGGCGGCGTCCCGTCGACATCGCTCACCACGGGGAACCGACCGACGAGCCCCGTCTCTTCCCGCAGCTCGCGCGCGGCCGCTTCGAGTGGCGTCTCGTCCGGCAGCATCTCCCCGCCCGGCGGCAGCCAGATACCGAGCCGCCGATGACGAATCAAGAGAATGCGCCCTTCATATCGCGGATACACGGCAACGGAAAATGCGCGGCGGGTCATCTTTTCGTCCCCTTCACTTTCCGTGCACGACCGTCGCGGCGCAATGCCCTTCGAGCACGGGTTTTCCCCCGGAGAGCGCTCGCTCGACGCACGCCTTCACCTTCGGGCTGCCTGCCGCCTGCACCTCGGTCACCTTCCCGCCGCGCGCCTTCCATACCACGCGCGTCTCCGTCCCGGCCGGCGCGCAGGCGTCGAGTGCCTTCTTTTGCGGCGACATCCACGCCGTCACCAGCACCGCCCCGAGCAGCGCCATTCCACCGCCCTCGGTCTTGCACTGGATGTCCTTCGCAACGAGCCCGTCCGCCTCGAGTTGCCCGATCGACAGATTCGCGCCCGGCACGTCCGACGCCGCCGCCGCGGGTTTGTCCTCGGTCGTCGCGGACGGCTTCGGGCTCGGCGCGTCCTCGCTCGCCGCGGGGCCCTCCCCGGGCTCCGGCCCGTGATCGGCCTCGGGCGGCGGAGGCGGCGCTTCCTCGCGCTCCGCGGCGCTGCTCGACGGCGGCAGCTCCGGCGGCGGGGACGACGCGCTCTCGCCGCCGCAGGCGGGGAGCAGACTGGCGGCGACGACCAAAACGATCCCGTTGGTACGAATGTTCATGCGTGCGTCCGCAGCCTACCAGCCGGGACCATCCTCGGGCCATCCCCTCCTTTTGCCGTGGATCTCCCCGATCACGCCTGCAGCTTCGCCACGAGGTCCGAGAGCGCCCCTTCGAGCTCCTCGATCTTCACCGGCTTCGTCAGGTACCGGGAAAAACCCGCCTGCTCGGCGCGCCTGAGATCTCGCTCCATCGCCGACGCGCTCAGCGCGACCACCGGGATCGCGCGGGTCTCGGGCGAGCTCTTCAGATGCTCGATCGCCTCGAACCCGTTCATCCCGGGCAGGTTGATGTCGAGCACCACGATGTCGGGCCGATGCGCGCGGGCGAGCTCGATCCCGATCTCCGCCGTCGGCGCCGTCAGGAGCTCGAACGACTCCAGCGTCGCGAGCAGCTCCTGCATCAGCGCGAGGTTCGCCGGGTTGTCCTCGATGTAGAGCGCCTTGTATCTGCGCCCCTCGGGCGATGCGAGATCGCGGTGCGCGGGCGTGCGCGGCGCGGACGACACGCGCTCCTCGGGCGTGATCTCGAACGCGGGAAACTCCACCCAGAACTCCGAACCTTTGCCCGGCGTGCTGTGCACCCCGACGCGACCGCCCATCAGCTCGACGAGCCGCTTGACGATCGCGAGCCCGATCCCCGTCCCCTCGATCGAACCCGTCTCTTGCCCGAGCCGATGAAACGGCTGGAACAGCTCGGCCTGCCGATCCGCGGGGATCCCGATACCCGTATCGGACACCGTCACGCGCACCTCGCCGGACGCCGTCACGCTCGCGATGAACGACACGTGTCCGGCCGCGCGGTTGTACTTGATCGCGTTCGATCCGAAGTTCAGGAGGACCTGGGAAAACCTCGTCCGATCCACGCGGATCTGCGGCAGATCGGGCGGCGGCGGCATGAGCGCGAGCGTCACGCCTCGGCTCTGCGCCATCGGGCCGAGCGTCACGGACACCTCGCGCAGCACCGCCTCGACGTCCACGGGCTCGACCGAGATCGGCACGCGACCGGACTCGATCCGCGCGAGATCGAGCACCTCGTCGATGAGCTGCAAGAGGTGCTCGCCGCCGCGCAGCACGTGCTTCAGGTACCCGAGCTGTCGCGCCGTGAGCTGTGGACTCTTGTCGCGCCCGAGGAGCTGCGCGAAGCCCAGGATCGCGTTGAGCGGCGTGCGCAGCTCGTGGCTCATCGACGACAGGAACTCGCTCTTCGCCTTGTTCGCCGCGTCGGCCGCGCGCTTCGCCTCGGCGAGCTCGTCCTCGGCGCGTTTCCTCGCCGAGAGGTCGAGGATCACGGCGCGGCTGCGCACGAAGCGCCCCGAGGCGTCCTTGATCGCCGTCGAGCTGAGCAGCCCCGGAAACGTCGAGCCGTCCTTGCGCCGGAACGTGAACTCGATATCCCGCACCGAGCCGCGCTCCTTGAACACCGGAAACGCCTCGAGGAACACCGCGTACGACTCGCTCGTGAGCACATCCTCGAACGAGAGCACGCCCTCGACCTCGTCCCGCACGTACCCCATCCACAGGAGCCACGTCGTGTTCACCCTCGTGATGCGCCCGCTCTCGTCGAGCGAGTGCAGCGCGTACGGCGCGTGCTCGTACAAACTCGCGGCGTCGCGCAGATCGCCCTCCAGATGCGCCGCCCGCGAGACCGGCGTCGCGGTCGCGACGAACCGCAGCTCGCCGGCCTCGTCACGCACGGGGAACACCGTGCCACGAAGCCACGAAGGGCCTCCGCTCGGGCCCTTGCGCGCGATGGCCCCGGTCCACGTCCCGCCGGCGCGCAGCGTGGGCCAGAGCTCGTCCATCATGCCGCCTTCCCCGGCGAACAGCGCTTCGAGCGACTGGCCGACGAGCGCTCCGCCCATCACCTCGGATGAACGTTCGCTCGCGTAGAGCACCACGCCGCGCGCGTCCGCGACGAGCAGCACCGCGCTCTGCCGGAGCACGCGGGCGAGCAGCGCGTCAACGTCCATGAGGCAACTTGAAGCAGAACACCGTGCCTTGCGCGGAAGGCTCGATCCAGATCGACCCGCCGTGCGCCTCCACCGCGAGCCGACAGAACGCGAGCCCGAGCCCTCGACCCAGGCGCGCATCGTTTGCCGTGTGCGCGTCGAGCTGCACGTACCGATCGAAGATCCGCTCGCGCATCGACTCCGGGATCCCTGGCCCAGTATCGGCCACGCGCACGACCACGGACGGCCCCTCGCCGGCCGACACGCCGATCGAGATCGGCGCGCCGCGCGGCGCGTAGCGGAGCGCGTTGTCGACCAGGTTTTCGAAGACGCGGCGCACGAGATCGGCGTCGGCCTCGATCTCGGGCAACCCGCTCGCCACCTGCACGAGGATGCTCTGGTCGCGCTCTGCGGCGCGCACGCCGGCCGCGTTCGCCACCGCGACCGCCATGGCGCCGACGTCGATGGAGCTCCGGCGCGGATCGAGCTTGCCGTCGTCGGCCTTGCCGATATCGAGCAGGTTGAGCACGAGCCGCTTCATCATCTGCACCTCGTGCACGATCCACACCGCGCTCTCCTTCGCCTCCTCGGACAGCGACGCATCGCGCGCGAGAAGCTGCGCGTGCAGCTCGATCGAGCTCACGGGGTTCTTGAGGTCGTGCACGACGAACGACACGAGCTGCTCCTTCTGGAGCTGTAGCCGCACGAGATCGTCGCGTTGCTTTCGGATCACCCGGAAGTGATCGTGCAGCTCCACGCTGAGCCGCCGGATGCGCAGGAGCGTGTGCACGCGCGTCACGAGCTCTGCGGGGCGCACCGGCTTCGTGAGGAAATCGTCGGCGCCGACACGGCTCGCGCGGTCGAACGTCTCGAGGTCTCGGAGGGCCGTCAAAAACACGACGGGCGTCTCGGTCCCGCGCGGCAGGGCGCGCAGCCGCGCGCACGTCGCGAACCCGTCGAGCCCGGGCATACGTATGTCGAGCAGCACGAGATCGGGCGCTTCGCGGACGAACACCTCGAGCGCCTGCTCCCCCGTCGTCGCGATCACGACGTCGTAGCCCTCGAGGCGCAAGGTCTCCTCGGCCAGGACGCGGTTCGGCTCGTTGTCGTCCACGACGAGCACTTTCGGGGGCGGCGGCGCATGCATGTATCGAAAAATACGCACGGCTCCGGGGTCCGGGTCAAGCGAGCATTCATTGGAGCCTGCACACGAAGCATCCGTCCATGGTGCAGGAATCTGCCAGGATTGGCCTTGTGTCCCGCGTCTCCGAATGCGCGTCCTCGACCGGCGCGCTTGCCGAACGGCAAACCATCCAATGCTTCACGGCCGACAATCGTCGCGCGGCCTGCACGAGCACGCTTCTGCTCGATGCAAAGTGGTTCCCGCCTGCCGCGCCTCCAGGTAAGCTCTTCGCTGGAGAACTTCATGATCGCTAGAAACTTCCGCACTTCCTCGCCGCTTCGTTCGTTCCTTTCGGGCTCGGGTGTCCTTTCCTTGTCGGCCGTCTTGCTCGCGCTCCCCGTCGTTTCCGCGTGTGGAGACGGCTCGAGTGGAGCGGGCGGATCGGGCGCCGCCGGGGCTTCGGGCGGCGCGGGCGGCACGGGCGGCACCGGCGGCATGGGCGGCGCGGGCGGCGCGGGCGGCGGCCCGCCGGCCGATCCTTGTGACTGGCCGCATGACACCGAGGTCGACGTCGCCGACGCGGCGGCTTTGACGGACGCGCTTTCCAAGGCCGCGCCCGGCCAGCTCATCCGCCTCGCGCCGGGCACCTATGCCGATACGTTCGACCTGGAGATGGTCAGCGGCACCGCGGACAAACCCATCATCGTATGCGGCCCGCGCGACGCGATCCTCGACACGAGCGCCATGTCCTCGAACACCGGCCTGCGCCTGCTCCAGGTGAATTACTGGGTCGTCTCGGGCATCACGATCACGGGCGGCCGCAAGGGCATTTACGTCGACGGATCGAGCGACAACATCCTCTCGAACCTCTTCGTGCACGACGTCGGCGAAATGGCCATTCAGCTCCGCAATGGGGCCAGCCGCAACACGATCGAGTATTGCGAGGTCACGAACACGGGCCTCGCCATGCCGGATTCGGCCGAGGGCGTCTACGTGGGCAGCGACGACAGCGCCTGGCCTTCTCCGGACATGCCGGACGCCTGCGACGGCACGAAGATCCTCTATAACAAGTTCGGCCCCGGCATCCAGACCGAGCACGTCGACCTGAAGGAGGGCACGCAGGGCGGCGAGGTCCGTGGAAATACCTTCAATGGCGAGGGCCTCACGCCCGACGGCTCGGAGGACGCGTGGGTGGCCGTCACGGGCAACAAGTACCTCTTCGCGGAGAACACCGGCGACAAGACCCCGAAGGACGGCTTCGTCGTGCGCCAGGCGACCATGGGCTGGGGCAACGACAACATCTTCGAGAAGAACACGGCCAACGGCATCAACAACCCGAACCTCGGCATCAACGTCGGCCCCGGTACGACGGGCACGATCGTGAAATGCGACAACAAGGTCACCGGCACGGGCATGCTCTCGAACGTCGAATGCACGAATTGAGGCGCGCCCCGCCCATTTCGACGCCCTTGCCGGGCCCGGCTCGCTGGATCGCTCTCGGCGGGATCGTCCTTGCGCCGATCGAGCGGGCCGGGTAAAACCCTCGCCTCCGTCATGAAGGCGAAACACCTGCGCATCCGGATCGAGCAATGCCTGGCCCTCGCCAACGCGTCGAACTGCCCCCGCCGCAAGTTCGGCGCCCTCCTGCTCGACCCTGACCGCAACGTCATCCTCATGGACGGCTACAACGGCGGCCCCCGCGGCGGCGGCGACCTCTGCGGGGGCGACGTCTGCCTGCGGGACACCATGCAAATCCCGAGCGGCACGCGCATGGAGATCGGCTGTCACCACGCCGAGATGAACGTCGTGTGCAACGCGGCCGCGAGCGGCGTGGCCACGCGGGGCGCCTGGATCATCGTCACGGGCGAGCCGTGCATCCTGTGCGCCAAGCTCATCCACCACGCGGGCATCACGAAGGTCATCGTGGTGGCCGAGGGGTATGCGGGCGAGAACGGCGTGGAGTATTTGACCCGGCACGGCATCGTCGTAGAAACGACGGAGGGCCCGAAAGATCCTCGCCTCTCGGGCGTGGCCGGGAGCGGGGGCGGCCCCGCTTGACGGGCCGTTGACGGCCGTACGGCCCGGGCTCTATCGTTTCCTCGATGGTCCCGGACGATTTCGACAAGGCCGACGCCGACGCCAAGATCGCGACGATCGAGCGCCTGCTCGCGGGCCACACCGATCGGACCGAAGAGGCCCGGATCCTCGACCTCCTCCGCGACGCCCACCCCCGCGAGCTCGACCATCTCCTCGGCCGCCTGCCCCTCGGACGGCTCTTCTCCAGCATCGACGATCGCGTCGTTGGTCCGGACAATCGCACCGCCCTCTTCCGCCTTCTCTTCGAAGAGCGACTCTCCGATCTCTCCATTCCCACGCGCGGCGCGCTCGTCTTCGCGCTCCAGCGGGGCCGCACGGGCAGCACCGACGAAGCGGCCATCGGAAACATCCTCCTCGGCACGCGCGGCGCGGAGCTCACCGCGCTGAAAAACGCCATCGACGACGGCGGCGATCATCGCGACCTCCAGCAGCTCCTTTACCGCGATCTCGACGACGACCTCCTCCGCGAGCGCCTCCTCGAGCATTTCCGCGTCGCCGCCGCTGCGCGCGCTGATTTGAAGGTCCTCTCGGACATCGACGACACGCTTTATCCGAACTGGAAGGACACCCGGTATCCCCGCACGAAAGAGCCCCGCCCCTACCCCGGCGTGCGCGCCTTCTATCGCGAGCTCGACCTCGCCTTCTCCCCCGAGGACGGTCTCGGCGACCTCACCTTTTTGACAGCCCGCCCCGGCGACCGCGTAGGCCTCGGCGAAGGGATCACGCGCAAGCACCTCACCGCGCTCGGCCTCCCTTATGCCAAGGTCCTCACCGGCGATTTCGGCCACATCGCCACGCACGACCTCATGGCCGACAAGAAATACGGGAGCTTCATCGAATACCGCAAGCTCTTCCCCGAATACACGTTCGTCTTCTGCGGCGACAGCGGCCAGGGGGACGCCATCGCCGGCGCCCGCATGATGGAGCACCCCGGCGGTGGCATGCGCGCCGTGTTCATTCACGACGTCGTGAACACGAATGCGGAGGGCCGCGCGGCCTGGCGCGCGAAAGGCGTCGCCTTCAATGACACCTACATCGGCCACGCGCTCGACGCGCACCTCGCCGGCCTCCTCAGCCTCGCCGCGCTCCGCCGCGTCGCCGACGCCGCGCTCCGCGATCTGCGCGACGTCCCCTTCGCCGACCCCGCCCAGCGCGAGGCCCGGTGGACTGAATTTCGCCGCGACCTCGAGCGCGTGAACGTACTCTTGTCGGAAGGCGAGCGCCTCGCCCTTTAGCCGCATTGCGGGCCGCGGATCCGGCGTGATACCGTCCGCGCATGTTTGCCCGCTCGCTCCGTTTCCTTGGGGTTCTTCCTGCCGCACCCCTCCTCGGGCTCCTCGGCTGCGGAGGCGCGCCGCCACAGGCCCCGCCGTCGCCGCAATGGTCCGTCGCCAAGCCCGCCCCGAGCCCGCCGCCTCCGGCGAGCCCTTGCGAGGTCGCGGACGCGCTGCGAAAGAAGGTCCCCGCGCTCCGGAGCAAAGGAAAGCTCGACCGCGCCGTGCGCGTGATGACGCGCGCGCGGGAGCTCTGCCCAAGCGCGGCCCCGGAGGTGCTGGCCGAGGATCTGGCGACGAGCGCCGAGCTCACCGTCGAGCTCTACGATTATTCGTATACGTACGACCTCGCGCACGAGCTGCTCCGCATGCCCGGCGCGAGCGACGCCATGAAAAAACGCGCGGAGGCGGCCCGCGCGGCGGCCGAGAAGGGCGACAAGAAGCTCGAGAACCTGCTCGCGCACAACATCACGAAGGTGGCGCTTCCGCTCGTCGAGCAGGCCGACGCGCTCGCGGCCAAAGGCGACGAAGCCTCCCTCCGCGCCGCCCGCGAGGCGTACCTCGGCGCCTTCGCGGCGCACCCGAATGGCCAGGCCATGCTCGGCGCGGCCCTCGTGACGCGCAGGCTCGGCGACGCGGCCGAGGCCCAGAGGCTCTTCGATCGCGCCTTCGGGCTGCTCGACAAGACCGAACGACGATTGCCCTTGGTCGTCCTGCCAAACCGCGACCTCACTGCGAGCTCGCTCGACTGGTCGAGAGACGGCCGGTTCCTCGCTCTCTCGCAAGGGCCGGCCGGCGGCGACATCGAGGTCTCCCTCTTCGAGGCGGAGACGGGTCGCGAATACGTTCACCTCTACGTGCCCTGGATCTCGGGGAACGATCCGATCGCTCTGTCGAGCGACGCCAAGCTCCTCGGCGTGAAGACCTCTTCGAATGGTTTTTTCCTGGACCTCTCGTCGCGGCTCCTCGTGCGCGAGTTGCACAACCTCCCCACCACCGACGGCACCGCCTTTTCTCCCGACCTCATGCGCCTCGTCGCGATCCGGTTCGACGAGTCCTTCGTGCATGACGTCACCGCGCCGTATTCCTCGCCAATCCCGATCAAGGACGCTTTGCCTGACGAGGAGGACGAGCCGGTCTTTCCCGTCAGCGCGACGTTCTCGCCGGACGGCAAGACGCTCGCTATTCCCTTCACCGACGACAAGGTCCGCCTCTGGGAAATCGAAAAACGCCGCGTGACCGCGACCCTCGGGGGAAAAGGTGGGTCGATCTGGCAGACGGCCTTCTCGCGTGATGGGAAGACCTTCGCCGTCGCCACCGACAAGGGCGGCGTGCAGATCTGGGACCCGCGTAGCGGGGCCCTGAAAAAGACGATCCCGGTCGACGCGGACGACCCCGCCCATAGGATCGCCCTCTCGTCGGATGGCTCCCTCCTCGCCGCGGTCAACCTCGCCGGCATCTCCGTGTGGGATGCAAAAACCGGGTCTGTCCGGACGAAGCTCGAAGAGATCGTCTATTTCGGCGATGTCGCCTTCTCGCCGGACGGCCGCCGCCTCGCGGTCAACTGCAGTCCCGGCCCGGTCTGCGTGGTCGACGCGACGAGCGGCGCCCTCGTGAAGCGGATCGGCCTGGAGGACCCGGGCATCAGCACTTTTGCGA
This sequence comes from Polyangium sp. 15x6, assembly GCF_029960785.1. Classification (GTDB taxonomy): domain Bacteria; phylum Myxococcota_A; class Polyangia; order Polyangiales; family Polyangiaceae; genus Polyangium. The sequence continues at coordinate 75,473 of NZ_JASBQE010000018.1, read as the reverse complement.
TCTCCCCCGACGGAAAAACCCTCGCCGCGCAGCCGTGGGACGGCACGCTGCGAATGATCGACCTCGAAAAGGGAACGCTCTACCGCACCTCGTCGCTCTCCGACGACCAAGGCAACATCGCGTTTTCGGGGGACGGCAAGCTCCTCGGCTCGGCTGGCCATGGAATGCGCGTCTGGAACGCGCAGACGGGTGCCACGGTCCGCGCGGAAAAACTCAAAGACCCCGCCCAGGCCTTCGCCCTTTCGCCCGATGGCTCGTGGGCCGCCGTCGACATGGGCGACGCGATCCTCCTCTTCTCGCTCACGACGACGAACGCGCCGGCGCGCCCTCTCCTCGGGCATACGGGCTCGATCCGGGACCTCGCGTTTTCGCCCGATGGAAAATACCTCGCCTCCGGATCGAGCGACAAAACCGTGCGACTCTGGGACGTCGCCGCGGGCGCCGAAAAGCTCCGCTTGCCGGGGCACACCGACGCCGTGACCGCGGTCGTGTTCTCCCCCGATGGAAAACTCCTCGCCTCGGGCTCAGGAGACAAGACCGCGCGGGTATGGGACACGGCGACGGGTGCGTCTCGCCAAACGTTCGCCGACACGAAGCCCGGCACCACGAGGTCCATCGAGGACCTCGCGTTTTCCCCCGACGGAAAGCTCCTCGCCGTGGGCGGGATCGACAGCCCCCTCCGGCTCTGGGACCTCGCGACCGGCGAGGCGCACTTCATGCAAAACCTGACGTCGATCCCCTTTTCGCTGGCCTTCACGCCCGACGGCCAATGGCTCGTCACGGGCTGGAGCGACGGCACGCTGCACTTCCAGAGCCCCACGGGCAAGGGACCGACCGCCTCGATTCATTTCCTCGACAAAGAGGACGCCGCCCAGGTCCTCGACGGCGCGGGCCACGTCGATCTGCTCGGCAAAAACCCCTGCGCCGCCCGCGCCCGCCTCCTCTGCCGCGCCGGCCGCTTCGGAATGCCGTTCGACCTCTGCGAGGAGCGCGCCTTCACGAGCGGCCTGCTCGCCACGATCCTCGCCGGAAAGCCCGCCGGAGACGACCCCGCGCACGAGGACGATCCCCCGCGTTGCGCCCCCTGAACCGGTTCGTCCTGGCCCGGACTTTTCCTGTCACACCTCTCCAAACTCCCCCTCCCCACGTCGGCGTCCTTCTGGTACGGTCCGATGCATGGCTGTGGTCGTCACCGAGCAATCGATCGCCGAGTGGGCGCCGAACGAGAAGGTGCTCCTCGACGCGAAGTCGCTCTTGCGGAAAGGCGCGCTGAAGAAGCTCGCCAAGAACGACGATGGGACCCTCGCCTTCGGCCACTGCGACGGCTCTGGCAGCTCGCCTTATGCGGTCTCCATGGACCTCGCGACCGGGGCGGACAAACCCACCGTCCGCTGCTCCTGCCCTTCGCGCCTCTTCCCTTGCAAGCACGGCGTCGCGCTCCTGCTCGCATACGCGCAAAAAGGCGCGCTCTTCCCCGTCGAGGAGCCGCCGAAGGACCTCGTCCAGAAACGCGAAAAGCAGGCCCAGAAGGCCGCCGCCGAAAAGAAGCCGGCTGCGGCAGCCGCGGCCCCGCGCGTCAACAAGACCGCGCTCGCCAAGAAGGCCAAGGAGCAAAGCGACGCCCTCGATACCCTGGAGACGTTCCTCGTCGACCTCGTCTCGGGCGGCCTCGGCGGCCTCTCCGGAAAGAGCATCGAGGCGATCGAGCACCAGGCGAAGCGCATGGCCGACGCGGACATGAAGCGCACGGCCGGCGTGCTCACGCGCCTCGCGTCGTACGTGTCCGGCGAATGGCTCGGCGATGAAGACGACGACGACGCGCCCGGCGTGCGGGACGTGGCGCGGGGCCTCGGCGAGGCGCAGGAGGCGCGCATCGCTTTCACGCTCACGCAACTTTACACCACGGTTCGCCGCGGGAAAAAAGCGCTCGAAGGGAAGTTCGTCGAGGAGGGCACGACGCAGAGCGAGGCCGACGCGCAGCTCGAATCGATCCTCGGCAAGGCCTGGCGATTGCCCGAGCTCCGGGAGGCCGGCTACTGGGTCAAGAATCGAAGGTTTTTGGAGCTCGCGCACGAGCGCTCCGACGACGAGATCAACGAGTTCGCCACGGCGATCGGCTTTCTGGTCGACCTCGACGACGGCTCGGTCGTCTGCGAGGTGACCTCGCTCCCGTTCCACACCCTGCCCTTCACGAAGCTCCGGTCCTCGCGCCTCGGCACGCTCGAAATCGCGGACGCTGCGCTCTATCCGGGCGACCTCGTCAATCGTCGCGTCCGCTGGGACGAAAAGACCGAAGGCGTGATCCGCGAGCGGCCGCGCGAGGCGGCCGATTACGAGGCCGTGCACCGTCACGGAAAACCCCTCGACCCGGTGCTGCGAGCGATGCGCAATCAGCTCAAGAACCCGCTCCACCCGCTCGACGCGGTGTTCCTGGTCGCGGCGAAGAAATTCGGCGACGTGGGCGGCGAGCTCGTGGTCGAGGACGAGGCGGGCATGCGGCTCGTCCTCCGCAACATGAACGACGGCAGGCTCCCGAGCACGGACGCGCTCCGCCACGCGGCGGCGGCGTTCGGTCCGGGCACGCTCGCGGTCCGCCTCTATTACGACCTCTTGAAACGCGCCATTTACGGCGATCCGCTCGCGCTCTTCGTGGGCGACGAACACCTGCGCCTCCGCGCTTGATCGAAGAGGAGCACGACGATGGCCAAGGATACCCTGAAGCAGCTCGACCGCGACGTCGACCGCTGGCTCTTCGCCGGCGCGCAGATTGCCCGGACAGACCCGAACCTCGCCGGCGCGCGGGACACGCTCGCCCCGCTCGCCGCGCGCGCGCCTGCGCTCGGCAAGGTTGTGGAGCAGATCGACAAACTCCAGACAGCCACGGGCAAGGCCGCGGCCTCCGAGCTCCTCGCGCTCGCCTCGCTCATGGCGCAGGTGCGCGGGGCGCAGGCGACGCCGGCCCTGCCCGAGTCGAACGGCGAGCTCACGCCGCTCCCGCCGACACGAAAAATCGGCACGCCGCTCACGCCCACGGAGCTCAATACGCTCGTCGGCGCTCTGACGAACGCCCCGGACGCGCGGCAGCGCTCCCGCGTCATTCGTGATTACGCGATGTCGGACCGCGGCGCGGCGCGGGACCTGCGCCTCCTGCCGCTCGTCATTCCGGCGCTCGCGGACGGCGCCATCGCCGAGGTGGTCGTGCAATACCTCGTGCCGGCGCTCGGCGAGGCGATCGTGCCCAGCCTGCAAAGACACCTCGACCTCGAGAAGGGCCGCGCGCTCGACGTGCGGGTGCTCCGCGCCATTGCGCGCATCGAGGGGGCGAAGGCCACGGACCTGCTCCGCGAGGCCGTCGAAAAGGGCGTGCCCGACATTCGCGCCGCCGCGATCGCCGAGCTCGGCCGGATCGACCCCCTCGCCGCCGAGCCCATCGCGATCGTGCTGGCGGAAAAGGATCGCTCGAAGGACGTGCGCGTCGCGGCCGTGCATGCGCTCGCCGGGGCTCCGAGCGACGAGGCGCTCGACGTGCTCCTCCGCGCCTTCGGAGGCACGGCCGAATTGCGCTCGGCGGCCGAGAGCTCGCTCGCCGCGAGCAAGCACCCGCGCGCGGACGAGCGGATCGTCGCGCTCTTTTCGCCCGAGCTCCGCGACCTCGGCCATTTCCGGATCAAGAAGGCCACGACCAAAGAGGAAAAGGACGCGGCCGCGAAGGAGCAGAAGGCCCACACGAACCAGATCGAATACCTCGTCGATCTGGTCGACCTCCTCACGGCCCGGGGCACGGACGAGGGCGCGAACCTCGTGCTCGAAGCGTTCCGCCGCCACAAGGTGAAGGATGTGCGCGACGCCGCGGCGCGCGCGCTCTTGCGGATCGGTTTTCCCGGCGCGTGGGAGGAGCTCATGCCGTCGCTCTACGACGCGCCCGACGCCACGAAAGAGGATTTCGTCCGCGGCGTCATCGCGCTCGATCCGGCGAAGGCCCACGAGCGCCTCGCGCGTTTCTTCGAGCCCGGGGCGCTCGCGCAGAAGAATGGCACGGACCTCGCCACGCGTATCCTCGCGCGGATCGGGAACCACTTCGTGGAATACGAAGAGAACGAGGACGGCACGCCAGGCAACGGAGAATCGCCCGAGGCCATCCGGGCGATCCGAAATGACGAGCGCTGGGTGGATCTCGCGGTCGCCATGCTCGGCAACACGAACCTGCGCACGCCCGCGCTCATGGTCCTCGCGAACGCGAACGCGCCGAAGACGCTCGGCGATGCGCTCTCGGTCTCGCGCCAGGAGGGTTTGTCGAGCGAGGACGCCCTGCTCGTCTTCGTCTACCTCGGCAAGCAGCGGGATCCGCGCATCTTGCACGCGTTCTTGCGCCTGCTCGAACCTCTGCGCGGCGGCTACGAGTATGGCCGCGCTTGCAACATCATGACCGCGTACGACGATCCGGCCCTGGCCCCGATGCTCCGGAGCTGGCTCGACGCGAAGCAAAAGAGGAAGCGCCTCTCGCGCGCCGAAGCGGCGCCGTTCGAGGAATGCCTGCGCTTCCTCGAACGAGCTCGGACGGCGGCGTCCACGGACGATTGACACGACAAACCACGTAATTCCATCGAACGCACGGTCGGGGACGAGACATGGCGACGAAGAAGGACACCCAGAAGGCGGACGGCGGCGAGGGCTCTGTGAAATCGGACGTCCTCCGCGAGCCGGCGGAGCGGCTGTATACGAGCGAGCTCGAAGCCATCGCGGCGGCCGACAAGTTCGACAAACCCGCGGGCTGGCGGCTCTCGCCGAAGGCCGTGCTCCTCTACATCATGGGCGGCAAGGTCGGCGACCTGAACATCACGCCGAAATACGTGGGCGCGCCGCGCATCGTGGAGATCGCGATCGCCACGCTCGCCACCGACCGCGCGCTCCTGCTCATCGGCGAGCCGGGCACGGCGAAGAGCTGGCTCTCGGAGCACCTCGCCGCGGCCATCTGCAATGATTCGCAGCTCCTCGTCCAGGGCACGGCGGGCACCACCGAGGAGCAAATTCGTTACACGTGGAATTACGCGCTCCTCCTCGCGGAGGGGCCGAGCCCGAAGGCGCTCGTGCCCTCGCCCATTCACCGCGCGCTCGAAGCGGGCAAGCTCGTCCGATTCGAGGAAATCACGCGTTGCCCCTCGGAGGTGCAGGACGCGCTGATCACGCTCCTCAGCGAGAAGGTCCTCGCCGTGCCCGAGCTCGGCTTGCACGTGCAGGCCAAGCGCGGCTTCAACGTCATCGCCACGGCGAACACGCGCGACCGCGGCGTCAACGACATGAGCGCCGCCTTGAAGCGCCGCTTCAACATCGTCGTGCTCCCCGTGCCGAGCGACATCGACACCGAGGTCGCGATCGTGGCGCGCCGCGTGCGCGAGATCGGATCGAGCCTCCAATTGCCCGCGGCCCCCCCGGCCGAGGAGGCCGTGCGCCGCGTGGTGCAGGTCTTCCAGGAGCTCCGGCGCGGACAGACGATCGACGGCAAGCAAAAGCTCAAGAGCCCGTCGGGCGTCCTCTCCACGGCCGAGGCCATCTCGGTGCTCGGCAATGGAATGGCCCTCGCGGGCCATTTCGGCACCGGCCGCGTGAGCGACCGCGACCTCGCCGCGGGCCTGCTCGGCGCGGTCGTCAAGGAGGATTCGAAGGACGAAGCAGTGTTCGTCGAGTACCTCGAGAACGTCATGAAGAAGCGCGGCGGCGCCTGGGAGTCGCTTTATACGGCCTGCAAGGAGCTCGTGTAGGCGGCCATGGCGGCGAGGAAGGCAAACCTCGGGGCGGCTACCGTTGTGCCGGGAAAAACCCCGCCCACCACGGGGCCGCTCGCGCGTATCTTCGGCGTGCGCCACCTCTCGCCGATGGGCGCCTGGCATGTCGAGCGATTCCTCGACGAGGTCGATCCCACGGCCGTTCTCGTCGAGGGCCCGAGCGACGCGACCGACGAAATCGCGCACCTCCTCGACAAGCGCACGAAACCCCCGGTCGCGCTGCTCGCGTTCACGCAAGAGCGGCCCGTCCGCTCCGTTCTTTTCCCCCTCGCCGCCTATTCGCCCGAGTGGGTCGCGCTGCGCTGGGCGCTCCAGAAAAAGCGGGTGGCCCGCTTCATCGACCTCGCCGCCTCGGTCTACCTCGCCCGCAGCGAGCCTGCGCCGGAACACGCGCACGAGGACGAGGACGAATCCGACGAGGCGGACGAGAAACAAAAGACGGATACGCAGCGCTATCTCGGCGATCCCTACGAGGCGATCGCAAAGCTCTCGGGCGATCCGGACCACGACACCTGGTGGGAGCGCCATTTCGAGCACTCGATGACGCCCGACTCCTATCGCCTGAGCATCTTCGAGCTCGGCCGCGAGCTCCGCGCGCTCGAATACGAGTCGCCGCGGCGGCGCGAAGAGACGCTGCTACGCGAGGCGTTCATGCGCCGCCGAATCCGCGACACGATCGCGGAAGGGCACGACCCCGACCGGATCGTCGTCATCTGCGGCGCCTATCACGCGCCGGTGCTCGTCGCCGAAGAGCCAGCCATGACCGACGAGGAAATCGCAAAGCTCCCAACTGTACCGGTCACGCGCACGCTGATGCCGTACAGCTTCTTCCGATTGAGCTCGCAATCGGGATACGGCGCGGGCAACAAGGCCCCTGGGTATTTCCAGGCGCTCTACGAAGAGGCCCGGGAAGGCTCGACGGCAAGGCTCGGGACGCGCTTCCTCGCGGAGGTCGCGGGGCGGCTGCGCAAGGCGGGCATGGTGCGATCGAGCGCGGAGGTCATCGAGGCCGTTCGCCTCGCCGAGGGTATGGCCTCCCTGCGCGACGCGCACGCGCCGACGCTGCGCGACCTCGAAGACGCGGCCGCGACGTGCCTCGGTCAGGGCGAACCCCACAATGTCGCGCGTTTCATCCACGACGTCGCGGTGGGCGACGCGCTCGGCAAGGTGCCTCCGGGCGTCCTGCGCACCTCGATCCAGGACGATTTTTATCGCTGGGTGAAGGATCTGCGCCTGGAGGAATACCTCAAGGACAAGGAACAGATCATCAAGGGGTCGACGAGCAAGGATTGGCTCGACCTCCGGCAGGATCGATTCGCGAAATCGGAGGACGCGGCGTACCGGGATCGCAATCGATCCATCTTCCTGCACCGGCTCACCGTGCTCGGCATCGGATTCGCGGCGAACAGGACGAGCGCGGAGGACCGGGCGCAGAGCACGTACAAGGAAATCTGGGCCGCCCGCTGGACGCCCGATTGCGAGATCCAGCTCGTCGAGAACGCGCTCCGCGGCGACACGATCGAGATCGCCGCGGCGCGGTCCATCGGCGAGGCGCTCGAGGCGGCCGAGAACGTGCACGCCGCGGCGAACCTCGCGCGAAGGAGCGTCGAATGCGACCTCCCGGACGCGACGGCGGCCGCGCTCGCCCGCGTCTCGACGCTCGCCGTCGACGATGGGGATTTCGTGGCCGTCGCGGGCGCCGCCCTCGAATTGAGCCACCTCGTCGCGTACAAGGACGTGCGCAAGATCGACGTCGCGCCGCTCGAACCGCTCGTCGCCCAGCTCTTCTTGCGGGGCGCGCTCCTCGCGCCCGAGGCCTCGCGCTGCAACGAGGAGGCCTCGCGGAACGTCGGCACCGCGCTCGGGCACCTGCACCGCGTGGGGCTCATGTTCCCCGACAAACTCGATGGCGACCGCTTCGCGAGCGTGCTCGACGCGATCGCCGACGACGACGTCGCCTCGGCCCACGTCGCGGGCGTCGCGAGCGCGCTCCTCCTCGAACGCGGGATCCTGCAGGATGACGTTCTCGACCGCCGCATCTCGCGCCGCATCTGCCCCGGCGTCTCGCCGAGCGAAGGCGCGGGCTTCTTCGAGGGGCTCGCGACGCGCAACCGGTATGCATTGCTCTCCCGCCGCTCGCTCTGGGCTGCCATGAGCGCGTTCGTCGAGGCGATGGACCACGACGATTTCCGGCGCGCCGTCGTCGCGCTCCGCCGCGCGTTCGGCTCGTTCGAGACGAGCGAGGCGCGAAAGATCGCGGCCCTGCTCGCGGAGCTCTGGGGCGGCAGCGAAAAAGAAATCCTCCGGGCGATCGAGACCAAGGTGGACGACGCCGAGCTCGCGGCCCTCCAGGACGACCTCGGCGATCTGGATCTGGATCTGTAAAAGCCATGGCCAAAAAGAAGGCGCCTCCCGCCCCCACCCCTGCTGCACCGAATCCGCCCGCGGCGCCGCCCGCGCCCGCCGGGCCGATGACATTCGATAGACACCAGCGCTGGCGGCTCATCCTCGGCAAGCGCGTGGAGGATCAAATCTGCGGCGGCGGAGGCGCTGGAATGGGCGCCGGCGGCGGCGGAGGGCTGCTCACGCGCGAGATGTCGGAAATGGACGCCGCGCTCGGCGCCCTTTACGACATCGAGGAGACCGAGCCCGGCAATGGCAGCGGCAGCAGCAGCAAGCGCAGCGCCGGGCTCGGCGCGAGCCGCCCGAAGCTCGCCGCGTGGCTCGGCGACGTGCGCAAGTATTTCGAGCAGGACGTGGTCGCCGTCATCCAGCAGGACGCGATCGAGAAGAAGGGCTGGAAAGAGCTGCTCTTCGAGCCTGAATCGCTCGCGCAGATCACGCCGAGCGTCGAGCTCGTGGGCACGCTGCTCACGATGAAGGACATGATCCCGGACCGGGCCAAGGACGCCGCGCGCGAGATCGTCCGGTCCGTCGTGGAGGAGATCAAGAAGCGAATGCAAGGCGAGCTCGAACGCGCGGTGCGCGGCGCGCTCGATCGCTCGCGGCATCAGCCCATTCCGAGCCTGCCGAACCTCGACTGGCGGCGTACGATCGGAAAAAACCTCAAGAATTATCAAAAGGACCGGCGCACGATCGTCCCCGACCGCTTCTTCTTTTTCGCCCGGCAGCACCGGCGGCGCGAGTGGAACGTGATCGTGGCGATGGACCAGTCCGGCTCGATGGCGAGCAGCGTCGTTTATGGCGGCGTGATGGGCTCGATCCTGGCGAGCCTGCCGGCGCTCGAGACGCACGTCGTGGCCTTCGACACGGAGGTCGTGGATCTGACGCCGCGGCTCGTGGATCCGGTGGACCTCATCTTCGGAATCCAGCTCGGCGGCGGGACGGACATCAATCGAGCGGTCGGGTATTGCCAGGGCCTCGTCTCGAACCCGCGCCGCACGCTCTTCATTTTGCTCACGGATCTTTACGAGGGCGGCAATCAGGAGCAGATGGTCAAGCGCATGGAGGAGATGGTCCAGAGCGGCGTGCGCGCGATGTGCCTGCTCGCGCTCGACGATTCGGGGACGCCCATGTACGACGCGGAGCTCGCGAAGAAGCTCGCGAAGCTCGGCGTGCCCTGTTTCGCGTGCACGCCGAATGCGCTCCCCCCGATGCTGGAGGCGGCGCTCAAGGGGCAAGATCTCGAGATGATCGCGCGCCGGTTCGACGCGCGGAAGGCGGAGGGGCGCGAGGTCTAGCCTGGGCGGGCGCAACGGGTTGCCATCGCGGGTCTCCTCGTGTCATGATGCTTGGGTTCCAAACGAACTTAGGGAGGAGATCCGGTGGCTAAAATCACGATCTACGAGACGTTCACGAAGGCCGACATCGACGCGCTGCTCACGGTCGGTGCCCATCTCGCACTCGCATTCGATGCGTCCCATCCGCACGCGGTGAAGACCGTCCATCTCGAACTCGGCATGCAGATCTCGGCGACGCAGATCGTCGACCTCGAATCGCGGTTCCACTCCACGTACGTCAAGCTCAAGGGCGGCCTGATGCACGGCGAGGGCAAGTACAAGCTCGAAGCGCACCACTTCGAGCAGGACATCGTGGACGCGTCGCCGAAGGCCTACGAGATCAAGAAGAACCGCGCCATCGTCAAGCACGGGAGCGTGGGCGATCTGGTCGCCGATATCGGCTGGTGGTGACGGCGGCGATCACGAGCACGGCCACGAGCGGCGTGAGCCCCTCCAAAACGATCGTGCCCAGCCAAACCCGCGCCTCTCCCGCGGAGAGCTCCACGCGGATGTGCGGCCCCACGTCGTCCGAGAACCATTCATCCCCGCCGATCCGATAAACGGCCCACAAGCACGCGATCACGAAGCCGACCGCGCGCAGGGTCTTCTTGCCGGAGAGGGCGAGCGCGACCGTGACGGCGAGCGCGACGAGCGTGCAGCCGAGGACGAACGGCTCCCACGGCGGCGCGACCTTGTCGAGCACCTCCGCCCGCGCCACACGCGGGACGACGATCACGGGCAAACACGCGGCCCACCGGATCGTTCGAGGCACGAGGCGCGCTCCTTCGCCGCAGATTATCCTTTTGCGTAGGACCTTCCAAGCGCTTCGGGCCTCGCGCGCGTCTTGCGAAGCGAACGAAGCCACGCCCGCAAACCTTCCACATCCCCCAGGTTGTGCTAGACGGCTGCGCGGACGAGGAGCCCACCCACCATGCCCATCTACCGGCTCGAGATCGAGAACCGGCCGGCCGTTCCGGACGCGCTCGCCACGAAAACCGCGCAGACGCTCTCGGCCTGGCTCGGCCTCTCCCCGGCGCGCATTCGTACGCGCAAGGTATACCTCTGTGATCTCGACATGTCCGAGGCCGAGGCCAAAAAGGTCCTCGCCGCCATCGCCGATCCCGTGATCGAGGTCGCGGCCCTCGGCGCGCTGCCCGACGGCGAGCCCGGCGATCCGCCCGTGATCCTCACCGTCTCCTTTCTGCCCGGCGTGACGGACGCGGTCGGCAAGAGCGTCAAGACCGCGTGTGAAGACGCGCTCGGGCGCACGCTCACGGGCCAGGTGTACACGGGCACGATGTACCTCGTCTGGGGCCTTCCGCGGGCCGACGTCGAGCGCGCGGCGGCCGAGGTCCTGCACAATCCGCTCATCCAGCGCATCCGCATCGACGAGCCGCCGCGCAAGCCCGACCTCGGCGTTCCCCGCGCCGGCGCGACCGGGGCGCCGCGGACCGAGATCGTCGCGCTGCGCGGCCTCTCCGACGAGGCGCTCGAACGGCTCTCGCGCGAGCGGCTCCTCGCGCTCTCGGTGCCCGAGATGCACGCGACGCGCGACCATTTCGAGAAGGAAGGCCGCGAGCCCACCGACGCCGAGCTCGAGTGCATCGCGCAGACGTGGAGCGAGCACTGCAAGCACAAGATCTTCAACGCGCCGATCGAGTACACGGACCCCGCGGGAAGCACGCGGCGCATCGAGCGGGGCGTCTTCAAGACGTACGTCGTCGCCGCGACCGAGGACGTACGCAAGGCGCGGGCGGCGTCCGGGATCGACGGGGACGGTGGCGATTTCCTGGTCTCGGTCTTCAGCGACAATGCGGGCGTCGTGCGATTCACGGACGAATGCCACCTCGTCTACAAGGTCGAGACGCACAACTCGCCCTCGGCGCTCGATCCGTACGGCGGCGCGATGACCGGCATCGTCGGCGTCAACCGCGACAGCTTCGGCTGCGGGCTCGGGGCGGACCTGCTCGCGAACGTGTGGGGGTATTGTCTGGGCAAGCCAAACCATACCGGCGCGCTGCCGAAGGGCCTCATGCCCCCGCGGCGCATTCGCGACGGCGTGCACCACGGCGTCATCGACGGCGGCAATCAGTCCGGCATCCCGTACATGCGCGGCTTCGAGCTCTTCGACGACCGGTTCACGGGCAAACCGCTCGTGTATTGCGGGACCGTCGCGGCGATGCCCGTCGAGACGGCGGGCCGGCCCACGCATGAAAAGTTCACGGCGCCCGGGGACCGGATCGTCATGATCGGCGGGCGCGTGGGCAAGGACGGCATTCACGGCGCCACGTTCTCCAGCGTCGAGCTCAATGAGAGCTCGCCCGTCCAGGCGGTGCAGATCGGCGACCCGATCACGCAGAAGATGATGTTCGACATGCTCGCCGAGGCGCGGGATCGGGGCCTCTACAGCGGCATCACCGACAACGGCGCGGGCGGGCTCTCGAGCAGCGTCGGCGAGATGGCCGAGGCCTCGGGCGGCGCGGAGATCGACCTCGCCCGCGTGCCGCTCAAATACCCGGGCCTCGCTCCGTGGGAGATCCTCGTCAGCGAGGCGCAGGAGCGCATGACGGTGGCCGTGCCTCCGGACAAACTCGAAGCGTTCCTCGCGCTTGCCGCGCGGCGCGAGGTGGAGGCCACCGAGATCGGCACCTTCACGAGCTCGGGCAGGCTCGTCGTGCGGTACGGCGAGGAGAAGGTCTGTGATCTCGCGCTCGCGTTCCTGCACGGCGGGCTGCCGAAGGTCGTGCGGACGGCGCGGTGGAGCCCGCCCGCGCGGGCGTTCGCGAGCACGGCGGACCGGGACGGGGCGCTCGCCGCGCGGCCGATCGGCGACCTCGTGGTCTCGATGCTCGCGCAGCCGAACATCCGCAGCGGCGAGCGGTACGCTCGGCATTACGATCACGAGGTGAAGGGGCTCGCGGTGGTAAAACCCTTCGTGGGCGTTTTTCGGGACGTACCATCCACGGCCACGGTCATGCGCGTGCGGCACGGGCGCGACGAGGGCGTCGTGCTCGGCGAGGGGCTCCACCCGCATTACAGCGACCTCGACACGCACGCGATGGCCCTCGCCTGCGCGGACGAGGGCGTGCGGCGCGTCCTCTGCGCCGGCGCGCGAATCGATCGAATGGCCGCGCTCGACAATTTCTGCTGGCCCGACCCGATCAAGAGCGCGACCACGCCCGACGGCGAGCACAAGCTCGCGCAGCTCGTGCGCGCGTGCGAGGGCCTGTACGAGGCGTGCGTCGCGTACGGGCTGCCGCTCATCTCGGGCAAGGACTCGATGAAGAACGACGCCACCCTGGGCGGCGTGAAGATCTCCGTGCCGCCGACCCTGCTCGTCAGCGTCATCGGGCAAATGAAGGACGTGCGATGCGCTCTCACGCTTTCGCCGCGGACGCCGGGCGACGTCGTGTATCTGCTCGGCGAGACCGAGGACGCGTGCGGCGAGAGCGAGCTCTCGCGGCTCCTCGGGCTCGCCCTCGACGGCGTCCCGCGCACGGCCCCTGAGCGCTTCGCGGCACGATATCAGGCGTTCGCCGCGGCGCACGAGGCGGGCCTCGTCCGCTCCGCGCACGTGCTCTCGCGCGGCGGGCTCGCGGTCGCGCTCTCGCACATGGTGATGGCGAGCGAGCTCGGTTTGTCGGTCTCGCTCGATGGCGTGGGCGCCGGGCTTTCCCCGGCGATCGCGCTCTTCAGCGAATCGACGGGGCGCATCCTGCTCAGCACCCGCGCCGAGGACGCGGCCGCGCTCGAAGCGCGCCTCGCGCCGCACGCGCTCGTCCGGCTCGGCACGGTCGAGCCGGGCTCGTCGGGACGGGGATTTCTTCGTATTCGTCAGGGAGGACAAACGCTCGCCGAGCTCGGCTCGGACGCGCTCCGCCGCGCTTTCCAGGAGGAATCCCATGCCGTCTGATGGTCAACGCTTGGCGCCGAAGGAGGCGCGCGACGTGCGTGTCCTCGTGCTCACGGGCTACGGGCTCAACTGCGAGGCCGAGACGGCCGCCGGGTTTTCCCGCGCGGGCGCGACGGTCGATCTCGTGCACCTGAGCGAGATGCTGGAGCGCGGCGGGCGGGCCGACGCGCTCGCCGGGTATCACATCCTCGCGTTCATCGGTGGTTTTTCCTTCGGCGACCACATCCAGAGCGGGCGCGTGTTCGCCAATCGCCTCCGGTTCCGGCTCGGTGAGGCACTCTGCCGGTTCGTGGACGACGGCGGACTCGCGCTCGGTGTCTGCAATGGATTCCAGACGCTGGTTTGTCTGGGCCTTTTGCCGGGCGTGAGCCGCGCGCGGGGCACGCCGCTCGCCGCGCAGCAGGCGGCGCTCGTGCACAACGATCGGCTCGGGTATTTCGACACCTGGGTCAAGCTCGCCGTCGACCCCGCGAGCCCCTGCGTGTGGACGCGCGGGATCGGTCCCACGATCGAGATGCCGAGCCGCCACGGCGAGGGCAAGCTGCTCTTCCTCGACGAATCACTCCGCGACGAGATCCTCGCCTCGCGCCTCGTGCCCGTGCGTTACGCGGACGCGAGCGGGGCGCCGACGGAGGTCTGGCCGGACAACCCCAACGGCTCGCCGGGCGGGATGGCAGGGCTCTGCGATCCCACGGGGCGCATCTTCGGACTCATGCCGCACCCCGATGCGTATCTCTACCCGGAAAACCACCCCGACTGGATCCGACAACGCGACGCGGGGACGCTCCCGGCCGCGGGCCTCGGCCTGCGCATCTTCGAGAATGGGGTGCGGGCCGCGCTCGCGGGGTAGATCGGCGCTTCGTCCTCGCCATTCTCCTTTTGCCGACATGGGGGCGTTCGTGCTCTCATGGTCCTGGAGGAGAAATTTCGTATGGCGATGCGGCGTGTCCGTGGACTGTTTTTCGGGGCCGGTCTCTCGGCCCTCGTTTCGTGCGGCGGCGCGGCCGTGCAGACGCCGCCCGAGACCGGCGAGGGGGCGAAAACGGACGTCGCGGTCGCGCCGCCCGCGCCCACCACCACCGTCGCCGCGCCGGCCAAGGACGCGGCGCTCGAGCCGCCGCAGAAGATCGATTCGCTCCTCCGCCTCGTGCCACGCGACGCCGTGCTCGTGGCAAACGTGCCGCCGCCCGAGAAGGCGCTGGCCGCGATGGATCCGGCCCTCCGGGCGGGGCTGCTCTCCGAGCTCGCGGGGGGTCTCTCGGGGAAGCTCAAACTCGACCCGGCGCTCGTCGCGGATCTCCTCAAATCGTTCGAGGGCGCCGTCGTGTTCGCGGGCCCGGCCACGCCCGGCGGTTCGCCCGAGCCGATGGATAGGTTTTGTTATGCGGCTCGAATGAGCGACGGGGCGCTCGTGACGAAGGCGCTCGACGCGCTCGGGGCCGAGAAAAAGGAGCGTGGCCTCTTCGTCGTCCGCTCGCCGAAGGGCCTCGAAGTCCTGCATGGAGCGTGGATCGAAGGGCCACGCACGCTCGTCGGGTGCCTGCAAAAGGAGCACCTCCGCGACGCGTTCGAGGTCGGCCATGGGCGCGCGCCCTCGGTCGAGGGCTCGGCGTTGCTCGTCAAGGAGCGCGCCGGTGATCCGTTCATCGCGGTCGATTTGCATGGTCTGGGAGCCGGCTCGAAATCACCGCCCGAGCCGGGCTCGCGCCTCTTCGTCGCGCTCGTGGGACAACCGCAGGGGCTCGGGCTCGACCTGCGATTTTCGGGGTATGGGCCCGATTTCCCGGCGCTCGGCTCGGTGCTCGACGCGGCGCCGCAGGTGCTCATGCCGAAGCTGCCGGAAGGCGCGCTGGCTGCCATCGGTTTGTCGACGCAGCGTTCGTCCGGCAAAACCGTGGAGGACGTTCTGGAGGCGGTGCTCGGACGCTCGATATCGCCTGGTTCCGCGCAGAGCTTGTTGAAGCGGGGGCTCGGTGACATCGGGATCGACCTCGCGGACTTCGAAAAGGCGCTCGGCGGTGAGGTCGTGGTCGGATTGTACCGGGATCCGAAGCGGCCGTTTTCGTTCGACGACGCGAGCGACGATCCCGCGAAGGACATGGCGGCGCTCGTGGTGATTGCGACGAAGGATGCGGACGCGCAGAAAAGGAGCTTTTCGAGCTTCCATGTCGGCGTAAAGCCCGACAAGAAGGACACGCGCAGAGGGGATACGTACACGCGGGATATGGGGGACGGCTCCATCCTCCACATCGAAATGCGGCCGGGGTTCGCCGTCATCGGGCTCGGCAACAAAAAGGTCGCGCTCGACGCCGTGCGGCGGTTCGGGAAAGACACGAATACGCTGGCCACGAATCCAGCGTTCCTCACGGCGCGCGCGAAGGAGAAGGCCGCGTCGCACATGCTGCTTTTCTTCGACCCGGCGCTCGCCAGGCTGATCGCCGATCCGACGTCGGGCGCAGCGCCCGGCACGCGGGTCGGGGGCGGATCGATGCTCTCGCTCGTGCTTTTCCCGAGCGATCGTGGGCTCGAGCTCTCCGCGACCGGGGACGGCGCGGCGGAGCTTCTGGGGATCGGCGCGGCGCTCGCGGTGAACGCCGTCAAACGGTACACGGCGAGCGCGAAAGCCGTGGAGGCACGGAGCATGCTCGGCATGATGGCGCGCGCGGCCGTGGCCGCGTACGAGCGCGAGCAGTTCGATGCCAAGACGGTGACGCACAAGCTGTGCAAATCGGCGACGCCGGTGCCGAGCGTCGTGCCCCGGGACACGACGTATGTGCCTTCAGGGAAGCCGGGGCAGGATTTCGAGCAGGGCGATGAGGCTTCGGGCTGGCGTTGCCTCAAGGTCTCGCTCGTGCAGCCGATCCGGTACCAGTACGAATACCGTGCTGGCGGGAACTACAAAGGCCCAAAGCGCGGTGGGCCCGATCCGGGCAAGGACGGGTTCGAAGTCTCCGCCGAGGGTGATCTCGATGGCGACGGGAAGACGAGCCTGTTCACCATGATTGGAAAGATTCAGAAGGGGACGGTCGTCCTGTCCACACAGATGTTCATATCGGACGAGCTCGAATGAACTGAATTCCAGGCGTTACGCCCCGCGTCATCATTGCTCCGGACAGATGCGGCGCGCAAAGCGGTGACTCGCGCTTGCGCCCGGCGGCCAATCAACGTACGCCTCCATTTCGTATCCCTGCCTCGGCATCGCGTCCCGAAGGCCCACACGATCCCACCCCGGAAACGAAGAAGGGTTCACGCCATGAGACGTCTTCTCTGCTTGCTGATGTTCGCGCCCGTGCTTTCCGCCTCCGCCATGCTCTCCGGCTGCGGCGGCGAGGAAGGCACTGGCGAGGGGGACGCCACACAAATTCCCGGTGAAGGGGCCGGTAGCCATACCGCTGGTATGCACCCTTATCAGCCCCATTTCGACGCCGCCGCGAAGGATTTCTCCGTTCCGGCCTCGCTCCTCGTCGCGCTCGGATACACCGAGACGCAGCTCTATCACGTGCCCGGTGATACCTCCGAGTTCGACGGTGTCCCGGCTGCGTATGGCGTGATGGCATTGCGCGGCGAGGCGCTCACGAAGGGCGCCGCGCTCGCGGGCCTGAGCGAAGAGGAGGTCCAGACCGAGCCCGAGGCCAACATCCGGGCCGCGGCGGCGCTGCTCGACGCCCACGCCAAGGAGATGGGCTTCGACCGCGCGGACATCGGCGCGTGGGCGCCCGCGGTGGCGGCGTACTTCAACCATCCGAGCCTCGACGCGCAGGCGCACTTCGTCCATGACGAGGTCTATCGCCACCTGCGCGAGGGCATCGCGGCGCCCGAGGACAGCGGGATCGACGAGATCCTGGCGCCGAACCCCGAGGCGACGCCGAAGTTCCCGATGCCCCAGTTCGTCGGCAAACCCGGGCCCGCGAACGCCGTTTATGCCGGCGCCGTGTGGCGTCCGGCGCCCTCGTCGAACTACACCTCGGGCCGCAGCGGATACAAGGCCGAGCTGCTCGTCATCCACACCTGCGCCGGCGGGTATTCGGGCTGCTGGGGCTGGCTCACGACGCCCTACCCGACGAACCCCTACAAGACGAGCGCGCATTACGTCGTCAACGAGAGCGGCAGCGAGATCTCGGCGCTCGTCGACGAGGCGAACACGGCGCATCACGTCGGCGCGAGCTGGAATGGCCTTCCCACGAATCCGCGCTCGGTCGGCATCGAGCACGGCGGGTATCCGTATACCAGCGCGAACCTGTGGACGGAGGGCCAGGTCGCGGCGTCGGCCAAGCTCTCCTGCGACATCGTCAAGCGGCAGAACATCATCCGCGACCGGCAGCACATCATCGGCCATTACCAGCCGGATCCGGTGAACCGGGCGAACGACCCCGGGACCGGCTTCCCCTGGGCCGATTACATGAACCGCATCAACACCTGCGTCGGTGGCGGCGGTGGCGGCGGCTCGTCCATCACGGTCGACAGCAACAACGCGAACAACAACAGCGCGGTAGCGCGCATCGTGGCGCCTTCGGCGAACTGGACTTCGTCCACGAACGTCGCCGGGTATTACGGCACGGGGTACTACGCCGCGCCCACGGAGGCGATCTCCGACGGCGCGACGTTCGAGTTCTACCTCTCCGCGGCGGCCTCGAAGCAGGTCTACGCGTGGTGGACCTCGGCCTCCGACCGGTCGACGACGACGCCCTTCGTCATGTTCAACGCGAGCGGCACGAAGCTCGGCACGGTGAACAAGAATCAGCAGACGGGCGGCGGCTCGTGGCAGCTCATCGGTACGTACAACTTCTCGGCAGGCTGGAACAAGGTCACCGTCTCGCGCTGGACGACGACCGGTTATTACGTCATCGCCGACGCCGTGCAGATTCGCTGAACCCCTCTCCAGGGCCCGCGGCGACACGCGCGCCGCGGGCCCTCCCCCAATACGCATGCCGCATCATTCCCTGCCCCGCTTCTCCCGCCTCGCGCCCGCCCTCCTCGCCCTGCTGGCGGCGACGTCCTGCACGAAAAAAGAAAAAGAACCGGACAATGCATTGCCGTCACGTTCTGCAATGCCGGGAACCGGTACGAGCGCGGGACCGATTGAGGGAAAACTACCTGTCCCGACAACCGGCAACAAACCGGATGTCCCGACAACCAAGGACAAACCTTTGCCGTCGGAATCGGCGGAAAGGGTGGAAGGGGGGCCGAAAAACGCGGCGGGAGACGAAATACCCCCCGAAGAGCGGCAAAAAATCGCTGGGAGAGTCGCGTTCATCTCGGAGCGCGATGGAAACCGCGAGATCTACGTGATCGGCGCAGATGGCAAAGGAGAAGAGCGGCTCACGAAGAGCCCGCACGCCGATTACAATGGCCCCGCCTCCCCCGACGGCAGCGCGCTGCTCGCGATCCGCGTCGAAGGCGAGGAAGGGCCCCAACAACTCCTGCTCCAACCCCTCGACGGAAGCCCCCCAAAACCCCTCGGACCACTGGCAGGGCGCGTACGATTCCCCACATTTTCACCGGACGGGCGCTTCGTCGTCTACGAGTCGAACGGCGGGAAGGTGGACCCGGCACATTTTTCCGATCTGTACCGGGTGAACAGCGACGGCAGCAGCTTTCGACGCATCACGAAGAACGACGAAGGGAACTTCGAGCCGGCGTTCTCGCCGAAGGGCGACGCGATCGTCTTCATTTCGAGCCGCGACCGCGTGGCCGAGCTCTACCGTATCCGGCCCGATGGGAGTGATCCCGTCCGCCTGACGAATACGCCGCGCGACGAATGGGGCGCGCGGTATTCGCCCGACGGCAAGGTGCTCGTGTTCGTGAGTGATCGCGAGGGCGCGGACCGTATATGGCTCATGCCCTCGTCGGGCGGGGAGGCGCGACGTTTGACGCAGATGCGGCCTGCGCCGCGGATCGTGGAAGAAAAGCCGTCCTGGTCCCCGACGGGCAAACGAATCGCGTATGCGCTGAGCGTGCCCGAAGAGCCCTCCCGCGTGGGGATCGTGGCCATGGAAGATGGGAAAGAGACGTTCGTGCGAGCGCCCGGGGGCACGGGGCACGTGAATGAGCCCGCGTGGTCGCCCGACGGGCAATACCTGGCCGTGACCGTGACCCGCGGGTCGGAGCAGCAGATCTGGATCGTGCGGGCCGATGGGAGCGGAATGACGAGGCTGACGAGCTCTCCGGGTGGGAACTGGAATCCCATCTGGATTCCGCCGCGCAAGGGGAAAGGCGGCAAGTAGAAAGGGCGCGTCGCGTCCGGGGAGGTCCGGTGATAGGATGCTCCTATCATGCGCCTTTCCCCTCACCCGGTGACCCTGCGGCAGCTCCAGTACGTGGTCGCGGTCGCGGATCGAAAGAGCTTTCGGAGGGCCGCAGAGGATTGCCACGTGGCGCAGCCCTCGCTGTCGGCGCAGATCCAGCAGGCCGAGGAGGCGCTCGGGATCCTCCTGTTCGAGCGGGATCGGCGCGCGGTCACGCTGACGGCCGCCGGCGCGGAGATCGTCGCGCGCGCCCGCGCGCTGCTCGTCGCCACGGACGACCTCGTCGATACGGCGCGCCGCTTCGGCGATCCGTTCGCGGGGACGCTCCGCCTCGGCGTGATTCCCACGATTGGACCCTATCTGCTACCGGAGATCGCGCCGGTTTTGCGCGAGCGATATCCGAAGCTCACGTTCGTCTGGACCGAAGAAAAGACGTCGACGCTCGTGCAGATGCTCGGGCAAGGCGCGCTCGACGGGGCGATCGTCGCGCTGGAAGCCGATATCGGGGATCGGCCGCACGTGGTGCTCGGCAAGGATCCGTTCGTCTTCGCGGCGGCGCCCGGGCATCCGCTCGCTGGATCTCGCCGGCCGCTGAAGCCCGAGGAGCTCGAAGGCGAGCGCGTGCTCTTGCTCGACGACGGCCATTGCTTCCGGGATCAGGCCCTCTCGTTTTGCTCGCGCGCCGGAGCCGAGGAGGCGGGGTTTCGCGCGACGAGCCTGGCGACGCTCACGCAAATGGTCGCCGGGGGCGCGGGCGTGACGCTCCTGCCGAACCTCGCCGTTCCGCTCGAGAATCGGCGCGACGCGCTGCGAATCCGCCCCTTCGCGTCCCGGAGCCCGGCGCGGACGCTCGCCCTCGTCTGGCGGCGCGGATCGGCCCTGGAGAGCACGCTGCGCCCGGTGGGCGATACCCTCCGCAGCGCCTACACCTCGCTCACGGAGCGCGCCCCGTCCGCCCTCTGATAGGCTGGTCCTATCGCGACCATAGAAACGATGTCATGGCCCCGGCCCGGGGCGGACGTACGCTTCTCGTAATCGCACGAACGAGGAGGGAGCTACCATGACGAAACGCATTCTCACGACCGAGGGCGGCGCGCCGGTGTTCGACGACGCGCATTCGCAGACCGCGGGCGCCGCAGGGCCGACGCTCTTGCAGGACCACTATCTCCTCGAAAAGCTCGCCCGCTTCAACCGCGAGCGAATCCCCGAGCGCGTGGTGCACGCCGTGGGCTCGGGCGCATATGGCTACTTCGAGGTGACGAACCCCGACGTGCCGCGATGGACGAAGGCCAAGCTCTTCTCCTCCGTGGGCAAGCGGACGCGCGTCTTCTTGCGTTTCTCGACCGTCGCGGGCTCGAAAGGCGCGCCGGACACCGTGCGGGATCCGCGTGGTTTCGCGCTGAAGTTCTATACCGAGGACGGGAACTGGGATCTCGTCGGGAACAACACGCCGATCTTCTTCCTGCGGGACGGTATCAAGTTCCCCGATTTCATTCACTCGCAGAAGTACGATCCGTACACGAACCGGCAGGAGCCCGACAATGCGTGGGACTTCTTCTCGCACACGCCGGAGGCGACGCACCAGTTCATCTGGCTGCACGGCGATCGAGGCATTCCCGCGACGCTGCGCCACATGGACGGCTTCGGGTCGCACACGTTCCTGTGGGTGAACGCGGACGGCGAGAAGTTCTGGGTGAAGTTCCATTTCAAGACGGATCAGGGCATCCAGTGCCTCACGAGCGAGCAGGCGGCGGCGATCGGCGGCAAGGATCCCTCGTTCCACCACAAGGACCTCTATGACGCCATCACGCGCGGCGAATACCCGAGCTGGACGTTCAAGGTGCAGATCATGCCGGAGGCGGACGCCGCGAACTACAGGTTCGACCCGTTCGACGTGACGAAGGTATGGCCGTACGAGGATTATCCGCTGATCCCGATCGGGAAGCTCGTGCTCGACCGGCTGCCGGACAATTACTTCGCCGAGACCGAGCAATCCGCGTTCGATCCGGGGAACATGGTGCCGGGCATCGGGCCTTCGCCCGATCGCATGCTGCAAGCGCGGCTCTTCGCGTACGGCGACGCGCAGCGATATCGCCTCGGCATCAACCACACGCGGCTGCCGGTGAACGCGCCGCAAGGCGTGACGGGCGGCGCGCAAAACTACGGGCGGGATGGGGCGATGCGCTTCGATGACAATGGCGGCCGCGGAAAGAACTACCAGCCGAACAGCCACGATGGCGCGGCGCCGAGGGGCGAAGGCTACGACCTCGGCATCGCGCTCGCGGGGCATACCGGGCCGCAAGCGCACCCGCGGCACGTCGAGAACGACGATTTCGTGCAAGCCGGAGCGCTCTATCGCGTGATGAAGGAGGACGAGCAGGCGCGGCTCGTGCAAAACCTCGCGGGCAGCCTCGCGCAGGTGAGCCGAGAAGACGTGATCGAGCGGTCGATCGGATATTTCGCGTGGGCAGACGAGGAGCTCGGCCGCAAGCTGCGGGACGCCGTGGCCACGCTGCGCGGCGCGAAGGAGGGAGCGCGATGAACGACTTCTCCTTCGAGGAACGCGAGCGCGCCGCGCACCTCGCCCGCGCCGGAAAAACCGACCCGCTCGTCGAATTGCTGGGAGGTCGCTCCCCAGACATCCTCGACGCGAAGGGGGATAGCCTGCTGATGCTCGCGGCCTATCACGGGAACGCGGGGACCGTGATGGCATTGCTGCTCCTCGGGGCGGACCCGGAGCTCAGGAATCCGCGCGGCTGGTCGCCGCTCGATGGAGCCGCGTTCAAGGGCGATCTGGAGGTGATCCAGACGCTTCTCGATTGCGGCGCGCAGCCGGACGCGGCGGGGCCGGACGGGCGGACGCCGCTCATGTGGGCCGCAGCATTCAATCGAAGCACGGTCGTCGAGGCGCTGATCGAGCGCGGCGCCGACCCCACGAGGCGCGACGTCGCCGGCCTCGACGCCGCGACCCACGCCCAATCCATGGGCGCGGATGCAACGTATACGCTGCTCACGGGGCGAGCGGCCTGATCCGCAAAACGTCTGGTGCGGAAGCCCGGCAATGTCAAGCTCTCGGGCGCGCGCGCTCCGCATTCGCGAGCGCCGTCCGAGGAAACGGCGAATGAGACGAAAAACGAGCCACTGGGAGCGACGTCATTTCCAGGCTCTCGGGACTGCCGGCGTCCTGATCGCGGTCGCATTCGTCGCCTGCGAGGGTCGCGACGGTCCGGACCGGACCGGGGCGACGGCGCGTGTCCTCGCCGGGCGGCCGCTCTCGAGCGTCGTCGCATTCTCGTTCACGGACGATGCAGGCACGGGCGCGATGGATCTCGCGCACTACGTCCGGGTGCGCGTGGATCAGGTCGCGCGAGGCACGCTGCCGAAGGGCGTCGAGTTTCCGCTCGCGAACACGTCGACGGACGGCGTGCGAGCGATCGAGGGGCTCTCGTCGAACGTGGTGGTGTCGTGGCTCGATCCGCTGACGTTCGATCGGAGCCCGGCGGCGCCGCGGTTCGGGGTGAACGACGATTACATCGCGTTCTTCGGCGACCACTGGAACGACGTGCCCGGCGAGCCACCGCAATGGAACGGCAGCGGCACATCGGCCTGGATGTGGGTGAACCACGAGTCGATCTCGAATGAGGCGCCGACGTCGACGACGGCGCCGACGGGCCAGCACCTCACGCTCGCGAAATACCTCGCGGCGGAGAAGGTGCTGACGAACGACGTGACGTCGAACCGGTGGCCTCCCGAGGCGCTCGCGACGTACGTGCACGAGGCCAAACGCCAGGTCGGCGGCTCCTGGTTTCACGTGGTGCAGGATCCGGCCTCGGGCGCGTGGCGCGTCGATCGCGGCGCCGGGGCGATCCGCTACGACGCGACGAGCAAGACGCTCGCGCGCATCACGGGGCTCACGCCGCTCGAAATCGATCACGACGACGAGGGCCGCGCGCTCCCGCCCGGCGTCGTGAGCGGCATCATGGCCGATTGCTCGGGCGGTCAGACGCCGTGGGGCACGGTGATCACCGCGGAGGAGAACGTGCAGGACTTCCACGGGGACATGGAGGTCTTCTGGACGAGCGAACAGAAGCTCGTCCGCGGCGCAGGCGCGGATCCCGGCGGGCCGATCACGTTCGATCCGACGCCGAGCCCGGCGAGCTTTTTCGGGATGTCGCCCGACGTGAAGTCGCGCCACGCGAAGGATCTTTACGGGTATCTCGTGGAGATCGATCCGGGCAAAGCACCTGACGAGTACGAGGGGAAAAACGCCGCGGGTGTGGGGCACAAGAAGCTCGGCGCGATGGGCCGCGCGCGGTGGGAGAACACGACGTTCGTGGTCGACGCGGACTGGAAGCTCGTGCCGAACGAGCCCGTCGTCTTCTACGCGGGCGACGATCGGCGCAGCGGTCGGGTGTACAAGTTCGTCTCGAAAAACGCCTACGAGCCCGGCATGACGCGGGCCGAGATACGCGCGCTGCTCGACGAGGGGAAGGTGTACGCCGCGCACTTCGCCGGGCTCGACAACACGACGGGCGTGACGATGCTCGCGACGGGCGAGGCGCCGTCGGAAGAACAGCCGGGGATCGGGCAGTGGATCGAGCTCGGCACGGCGAGCACGGCGATCGCGCCGAACGCGGACGCGCTCGGCGAGCCGGGCAAGACCGTGGGCGAAGCGCTCTCCGACATGGATTACAACGGGCTCGGCGGCTTTCAGAGCGACGACGACGTGCGCCGCGCGCTGTTCACGGCGAGCGCGAAGGTCGGGATCATGGAGCTGAACCGGCCCGAGGACGTCGAGTACAACCCGCGTGATCCGAGCGGCACGCCGCGGATCTACGTGGCGTTCACGAACCACGGGCACAAGACGCAGCTCGATCAGGCGGGCAGGCTGATCGATCCGGCCGCGCACGAAAAGGCCGCGGCGGCGCGGCCCGACAGGATCGGCAACGTGTTCGCGATGCAGGAGGCGAATCCGAAGAGCCCCGCGGCGTCGACGACGTTCACGTTCTTCCGCGTGTGGGCCGGTAAGAATGCTACGGGGCCGTACGATGCGTCGAACCCCGACAACCTGCTGATCGATCGCGAGGGCGGCGTGTGGTTCGGGACCGACGGGAACTTCGCGACGAACGAGCGGGCCGACGCGGTGTACTTCCTCGACCTCGATCGCGCGCACGCCGCGGGCGCGCCGGGCGTCGTGTCGCCGACGTTCGGCAAGGCGTTCCGCGTCGTGGCGCTGCCGAGCGACGCGGAGGCCACGGGGCCGGCGCTCGCCGCGGACATGCGCACGCTGTTCGTGAGCGTGCAGCACCCGGGCGAGCACGTGCCGAGCCTGTGGCCACACGGGGCGCGGTGAAGACACGCGCGGCCTCGTCCTTGCTCGTCTGCGGGCTTCTGGTGGGCCTCGGGGCGGCCGCCTGCGGGCGACGCGAGGAGCGGGCCACCGAGGGCCTCTACGACCCGCTCGCGCGCGCCCGCGAGGCCGCCTTCGTCGTGAACAACCCCGAGGCCTCGGTGCCGCCGCTCTGTTACACGAAGACCGGCGGGGCCTCGAACCCGTGCTGGGTCTGCCACACGAGCGCGCACGGGCCGAACGCGCGCGCGGACGCGCATTTGCAGGAGGAATACGCGTTCTCGGACGCGGCCCTCACGAACCACTACGAGAACCTGTTCGTCGATCGGAGCGCGGAGATCGCGCGGATGTCGGACGAGGAGATCCTCCGCTACGTGCGCGAGGACAACTACACGCCGCTCCGGCGCGCGCTCGCGAGCGCACGCGGGTACGAAGGCTACGTGCCGGATCTCGATCTCGATCGCGGCTTCGACGACGAGGGGTTCGCGCGCGATGGGAGCGGCTTTCGCGCCGTTCGATTCAAGCCGTTTCCCGGGACGTTCTGGCCCACGAACGGGAGCACCGACGATGTCTTCATCCGCTTGCCCGAGGCGTTTCGCTCGGACGAACGCGGCGCGCCGTCCCGCGCGATCCACGCGCTGAATCTGTCGCTGCTCGAAGCCGCGATCACGACGGATCCGGATGCGCCGGCGGATCGGATCGATCGCACGATCGAGCCGGTGGACGAGCGTCTGCTCGGCGAGGATCTCGACGGCGATGGAGCGCTCTCCGCGGGCGTGACGCGCGTGCGGCGCTTGCCACGCACGTACGCAGGCGGCGCGTCGAGCGAGCCGCTCGAACGCGGGATCTATCCGCGCGGCGTGGAGTTCTTGCATTCGGTCCGCTACCTGGATCCGGACGCGCCCGGGTACGTCGCGCGGCGCATGAAGGAGCTCCGGTATTCACGCAAGGTGCTGAAGCTCGATCGATGGGCGCTCCTGCGCGCCTACGAGAAAGAAGAGGACGAGAAGGACGAGGGGCTCCTGCCCGTATACACGGGGTCGGCGACGAGCGGGCTGCGGAATGCGTTCGGCTGGCAATTGCAGGGGTTCATCGAGGACGCCGAGGGGCGGCTGCGGCTCGCGACCGACGAAGAACACCGATTCTGCATGGGCTGTCATTCCGGGCTCGGGGTGACCGTCGATCAGACGTTCGCGTTCGCGCGCAAGGTGCCGGGAGCGGAAGGCTTTCGCATGCAAGACCTCCGCGGCATGCAAGACGTCCCCGAGCTCGGACACGCAGAGCCCGAGGTGCTGACGTATCTGCGTCGCGTGGGCGGAGGCGACGAGCTCCGCGCGAACGAGGAGATGCTCGCGCGCTTCTTCCCCGGCGGATCCCTCGCGGAGCCCGAGCTCTGGCGCGCCGCGCCCGGCGGCGATCGGGATCTCGCGTTCCTGCTCCTGCCCTCGCGGGAGCGCGCGCTCGCGCTCGACAAGGCGTATCGGGCAGTCGTTCGAGGTCAAAGGTTCGATCTCGGACGTGACGCGCTGCTCCGGCCCGCGGAGAACGTGCACCGGGCGATCGAGAACGGATCGACGGAGCTCGACAAAACGAACCGCGTCTACACGGACGGGCGGCTGCGGCTCGATTGGTGAGGGTGCTACGCTCGGGGACGTCATGCCCCACGAGCGCCCGAGCCTGACGGCCAAGAAGATCGCCCGATTCCTGATCCTGATCGACGCCGTGCCCCGATTCGCGGGCCTGCTCCCCGCGGACGCGGCGACCACGGCGGAGGCGATCCTGCGCGCGTCCGGGGCCGTCGGGCGACGGCGGATCGACATGATGCGCGCGCCGTGGACGCTGCGATTTTACGAGATCGCGGAGGCGTGGACGGCCCGCGGGCAGCTCGTCTGGTTCGGGCTGCGAAAGCGGTG
The DNA here is from genome assembly GCF_029960785.1 of Polyangium sp. 15x6. Classification (GTDB taxonomy): domain Bacteria; phylum Myxococcota_A; class Polyangia; order Polyangiales; family Polyangiaceae; genus Polyangium. The sequence goes on along the minus strand of NZ_JASBQE010000018.1, from coordinate 48,529 downwards.
GATGGCGGATGCGGTGGAGGAAGCCATCGCGGCGGGCGCGACGCAGCTTCTGGTGGTGGGTGCAGGATTCGATCCGCTGGCGACGATCATCGCGAGGCGTCATCCGGAGGTGACGTGCGTGGAGATCGACGCGCCGGCGACGGCCGAGCCGAAGCGGGCGGGGGTGCGTGGAGCCGGGTTTGAAAGGACGAACCTGCACATCTGCGCGGCGGATCTCTCCAAGCGATCCCTCGGCGAGGTCTTGCACGCGATCCCGTGGCGGAGCGACGCGCGGAGCGTGGTCGTGGCCGAGGGGCTGCTCATGTATCTGGACGTGAAGGACGTGAAGGCGTTTTTCCGAGCGGTGCACGAGCACACGGGGCCGGGGAGCCGCGTGGCATTCTCGCACGTGGACGGAGACGACGCCGGACGGCCGCACCTCGGGACGCTGGATTGGCTGATCCGCACGTCGCTGCGATTCGCCGGGGAGCAGATGCGGTGGGGGATCCGGCCCGAGCGGCTGCCGAAATTCGTGGAGGAAGCCGGTTTCTCGGGGGTCGAGCAGACGGACGGGGAGGCGCTGCGAAAGAAGTATCTCGCGCCGCTCGGTTTGCCGGAGGAGCCTGTCGCGGCGTACGAGTATCTCGCGCAGGTGGAGCGGGCCGAGGCTCGCGGATGAGCTCTACCGCGCCGGCGCCTTCACGCCGGCGCGGCGGCGCGAACGACCGATGGCGTGCGCGACGCCTTGCTCCAGGGTGCTCACCGTCTTGATGCCGCCCATATCGATCCCGAGCTCCACGAGCGTCCGCGCGGCCGCGGGGCGCACGCCCGTCAGGACCACGTCCGCGCCGAGGAGCCCCGCCGCCTGCGCCGCCTGCACGAGGCCGAGCGCGACGGGCGTGTCGACCGTGCGAACGCCGGTGATGTCGAGGATCGCGACCTCGGCGCGGTGCGCGACCACGCCCTGGAGCAGCGCCTCGAGCACGAGCGCGGCGCGGCTCTCGTCGATGGCGCCGACGAGCGGCATGAGCACGACGCCCGGGGCAATCGGCAAGAGCGGCGTCGACAGCTCGCGCAAGGTCTCGCGTTGCGCCTCGATGATCCGGACCTGGAACGTCGCCTGCTCCGCCTCGGCCCGCCGCAGCTCCGTGATGTCGGACGCGATGCCGCAGATCGCATACGCCTTGCCGTTCGTGTCGAACAGCGGGAACTTGGAGCCGAGAAAGACACGCACGCCATTTCGCGTGGGAATGTTCGTTTCGATCTGGATCGGCACGCCCCCGTCGAAGACTTTCTGGTCATCCGCGCGATGCTTCGCGAGGACGGCGGGCGGAAGGACTTTGGTGTCCACCTTGCCGATCGCGAAGTTGGGCTCGAAGCCCATCCCCTCGTCGAAGGCGCGGTTCGTCAAGGTATAACGTCCTTCGAGATCCTTGACGAAGAGCATGATGGGCGCGTTCGTCATGACCGCGTGCAGCATCCCCTCGCTCCGGTCGAGCGCCTCGCGGTCCCGTTTGTGCTCGGTGATGTCGATGCCGCTGGCCACGATCGCGATCGGTCGTCCTTCGCCGTCGACCAGGCGCCCGACGTTCCATTGCAGGACACGGGCGAACCCGTCCCGCGACGTGATCGGGTTCTCGAAGCCACGCGTCTCCTCGCCCCCGAGCACCTTGCGCATGTCGGCGGCGACCGCGGCCCGCGCCTCGTCGGGCACGAACCATTCGAGGTAGTTTTTCCCGAGGATCTCGTCCCTCGACCAACCGTAGAGGCGCTCGGCCTCGGCGTTCCATTCGAGAATGGTTTGGTCCTCGCCGATGATCACGACGACGCTCTTGACGGCGTTCACCAGGCTGCGAAAACGCGCCTCGCCATCACAACGAGCCGCGGCGGTGGCCGAGACGGCGCACCGCGCGAGCGCGCCCGCCGCTTCCTCGGAAAGAGCGAGGAGCTTGTCGAGCGCGTCGGCGTAGGCCGCGGCATCGAGCGGCAAGGCAGGCTCCGTGCGGAGCGCTCGCTGGAAATGACGCCGGGCCCGCGAGAGCACACGGAGCACCTCGTCGACGGGCGCCCCGCGCCGCCCGAGGTCGAGCGCTGCCGCCGTGACGCGATCGGCGGCCCCGTCTTCCCCGACGAGCGCGCCGATCGTCGCGCCCACGAAGGCCTCGGACCACGCAGCGACCTCCGCCGTCGTCGCCTTGCCGAGGAGCGCGACTTCGCTCGTCGCATCACGAGCCACCGAAAGCGCCAGATCGCGCGCCTGGTTGTCGAGAAACGCGCGATACGTGGTCGCCAAAGGATCGCTCATCTCGCACTCCTCTGTCCGTCTGCGATGGAGAGGGCATCACGACACCTCACCCATCCAGGGGCGTCAAGCGCTCGACGCAGGATCCCGACGCGGCTCGACGCGGTTCAGATCTGCGCGTACCCGCCGTCGACGAAGAGCTCGGCGCCGTTGACGAAGCTGCTCGCGTCGGAGGCGAGGAACACGGCGGCCTTGCCCACCTCGTCGGGATCACCGAGCCGGCCGAGGGGGACCGTGGTCGCGAGGCCCTGGAGGAGCGCCCTCGCCTGCTCCTCCGTCGGCGCGAGCCCCGCGAGGCCCGGGGTCTTGATGGGTCCGGGGCTGATCACGTTCACGCGAATGCGGCGCGCCTTGAGGTCGAGGATCCAGCTCCGCGCGAAATTGCGCACGGCCGCTTTCGTCGCGCTGTAGACGCTGAACGCCTCGGTGCCCATCGTCGCCGTGGTCGAGGCATTCAGGATGACCGAGCCGCCGTCGACGAGGAGTGGCAATGCCTTCTGCACCGTGAAGAGCACGCCCTTCACGTTCGTATTGAAGGTGTTGTCGTAATGCTCCTCGGTGATCGCGCCGAGCGGGGCGAATTCGCCGCCACCGGCATTCGCGAAGATCACGTCGATGCGGCCCGCCTGCTCGCCGACGATGGCATAGAGTCGGTCGAGATCCGCGAGGTTCGCCGAATCGGCGCGGACGCCCACGGCGTTCGTCCCGATCGCCGTGACCGCCGCGTCGAGCTCGGCTTGACGCCTGCCCGTGATGAAAACGCGCGCGCCTTCCGCGGCGAATCGCTTGGCCGCGGCGAATCCGATCCCCGTGCTCCCGCCCGTGACGACGGCAACTTTTCCTTCGAGTGCGCCCATGATCATTCTCCCGTTTCTTTGTTCGGTTTGGTCCGCCGGACACGCGCGCCGACGTGGTAGGTTTGGCCGCCGACGACGAGGTCGTTCGCGTCGACGTTATTGACCACTCGGTCCAGTATGGGACTTGTGGACCGATCGGTCAAGTACCATAGAGAGAGGTATGGGGCGTCCACGTAAGTTCGAGGTGGAACAGGTGCTCGAGGCCGCGCGGGACCAGTTCTGGGAGAAGGGGTACGCAGCAACGTCGCTCGACGACCTGATGCGGGCGACGGGGCTCGGAAAAGGCAGTCTTTACGCGGCGTTCGGCGATAAGCGCCAGCTCTTCCTCGCCGTCCTCGACGCCTACGCCGCCTGGCGCCTCGAGGTCATGCGCGCCGCGCTCGACGGCGAGGCGAAGGCGATCGACCGTCTGCGACACCTCTTCCAGCTCGCCGCCCGACCACCCGAAACCACCCTCGGCGACACGCGCGGGTGTTTGCTGGTCAACAGCACCGCGGAGCTCGCGTCACACGACCCCGAGGTGCGGACGCGGGCGCGGGAGACGTTCGCTGCCCTGGAGGACCTGTTCGTCGAGCTTTTGGAGCAAGCGCGGGCCGAGGGCGACCTTCCGCCGGGCACCGACGCGCGCGAGCTCGGGCGGCTCTTGCTCACGGTCCATCAGGGGATGGAGTTCCTCGCGAAGACGGGGATGGAGCGCGAGGCGCTCGAGCGGATCGGAGAGGCGGCCATTGAAAAGGTGCTCGGCGCGGCCCCGGCCTGCCGTGAGGCGAAGGGGCGGCGCCGGCAGACGTGAGCCGATCCAGCCGGCGTCAGCGCCGTTTTCCGGCCTGACCCGTGGCGTAGGCGATACCGCTCGCCAGCGTGCCGCGAACGACCAGCGACGTGAGAGGCACATCGAGCTCGACCAAGGTCCGAGCGACATCCGACCGGATGCCCGTCAGCACGACCTCCGCGCCGACGAGCCCGAGCGCCTGCGCCGTGCGCATGAGCGTGTTGGCGACGTGGGTATCCACCTGCCTGACGCCGGTGATGTCGATGATCACGACGCGCGTCTGCTTCGCCACGGCCGCATGGAGCGCCGTCTCCAGCATCTGGTCGGCGCGCCTCGCGTCGATGGCGCCGATGAGCGGCAGCACCACGATGTCCTCGCGAATGGGGATGAGGGGCGTGGACAGCTCTTCGAGGAGCGCGCGCTGCACGCGGATCACCTCGTCCTGCAGGGCCGCGCGCGCCCGCTCGGCCTCCTCGCGCGCCGCGAGCTCTTGCTCGAGCTGCACGGCCTGGAAGTGAATGGTGTCGGCGGACTGTCTGCGCTCCGTGACATCCTGCACGGTGCCGAGCATGCGCAGCGGCGTGCCCGAATCGCTGTAGAAGACCTTTCCTTGCTCGTGGACGACGCGGACCTCGCCCGTCGGCAGCACGATGCGGTGCTCGATGCTGTAAGGGGCGCGCTCGTTCACGGCCTTGTTCACGGCCACCGTGACCATGTCGCGATCGTCGGGGTGAATCGTGCCCATGAACGCCTGATAGCTGACGTCGAACTTGCGCGGCTCGTAGCCGAAGATGCGGAAGATCTGGTCGGACCAGGTCAAGCCCCCCGTGGGAATGTCCCAGTCCCAATTGCCCATGTTTCCAATCTCCTGGGCCCAGAGCAGACCATCCTCGCTCGCGCGGAGCGCGCTCTCCGTCTTTCTCTGCGCGGTCACGTCGCGAAGATGGACGAGCGCCCCGCCTTCCGGGTCGACCGGGCACGGCGTCACGACGAGCGAAAACCACCGCGGCTCCTCGTCCGCCGCGACGCACGTGCCGAGCTCCAGGTCGAAACGCGCGCTCCTGCCCGTGATCACCTCGCCGATGCCGGCGCGCATGGCCAATCGGTCCGTCTCGCGAATCTCGAGCATCGCATCCGGGGGCGTGGAGACGGCGAGCTCGTGGCTCCGCGGCCCCGGCTCGCTGTCGCCGGCGAGCCGATACCAGGCGCGATTGACGTAACGAATTCCCCCACGCGTGTCGACGAGCGCAACCGGATCCGTGAGCGCATCGAGCGCAGACCACGCTCCCGAGGCGAAAGGGGACGAGCTCCCCGACGACGGCGTGTCCTTCAACATGTCAGCCCCCCGAAACCCGAGCACCGGCACCGGCCCGCGGTCCGGCCGCCCCGCTCGGCCGAAAACGCGCGTGCTTGTCGCACCAGTACATCGTTCCAGGAAAGCTACAGTGTAGGCGTGGTTGCCGTCAAGCCGGGAGGAGGGATCACGCTCGACGATACCGTGCTATTTTTTCGCCGAGGCGAACGTCTTGAATGCCTCGGCGAAGTCGGGGTGCCACCGCGAGAGCGGCGGGCGGTTCTCGACGATATCGCCGGCCGCCCAGAGGATACGGCGCTCGTCGAGCGCGCGCGGCACCTCGTTGTCCGGGCACAGAATGTAGAAGTCATTCTGGCCCAGACGCTCCAGCATGAAGTCGATCGTCTGCTCCGGCGTCCACGCCCCCGCGGGCTTCTCGGTCCGACCGGACGCGGTGAGCTCGGTGAAGACGAAGCCAGGGATGAGCAAGTGAGCCCGGATCTGACAGCCGGGTGTGTTGCGAAGCTCGTGTTCGAGCGCCTCGGTGAAGACCTTCACACCGGCCTTCGAGACGTTGTACGCCGGGTTGCCCGGCGGCGTGGTAATGCCTTGCTTGGAGCCGGTGTTGATGACGAGGCCCGAAAGCCCCCGCTCGAGCATCCGGGGCACGAACACCTGCGTGCCGTGAATGACGCCAAAGAGGTTCACCTCGAGCGTCCGCGCCCAGCTCTCCCGAGGTCCGAGCACGGTGCTTCGAGGCCCGATGCCGGCGTTGTTCATGAGGATGTTCGTCCCGCCAAACGTCGCGGTGACGGCGTCTTCGAGCGCGACGAGCGCTTCCACGCGGCCGACGTCGGTCTCGGAGGCCATCACGTCGGCGTCGCCGCCCTTCGCGACCGCCACGACCGCTTCACGCGCCCGCGCGAGGCGATCGGCGCCGAGGTCGGCGATGCAGACACGAAGGCCGAGCGACGCGAACTTCTTCGCCGCAGCGAGCCCGATGCCAGAGGCGCCGCCCGTGACGACGGCGACGGCGCCCGGAGTGAGAGCGGGGTGATTCATGACAAACCGTCTCCTACGATGAAAAGGGTGGTGCTTTCACGCCTGCGCGAGCGCGCCGGTGTCGACGGGGATCTGTTCGAGCGAAGATCCCATGAGGTGGGATTACTCGGGGCGGGAGCGGGGTGCAATGGCCTTCGCGGTCGCGCCGATGCGCGGGCAAACGCCTGGGTGGCGCGCGACGTGAACGCACCCAGACGCGCTTGCCCGAGAACACGACCGCGATCTCATGGATCGGCTTCGCGCCTCGCTCGATTCGCGGTTCGATCGCACCTCGAAGATTCACTCTTCCAGGGTGACGAGCAATCCCATCAGGAATACGTGATCATGCGCTTCGATGTCTTTCGGCGCGCGATCATGGATGGATGCTGGCATTGGTGGCAACCGGGAAACGCGGAGCGACTCGCCATCCTCCTGGAGGGCTTCCTGAGCAAGCTTTCGAACTACTCGCGCCGCGCGATCACCTCGGCCCGCACGTAGCCGGCCATCGCCAGGATACTTCACACCGTTTCTTGGTGGTTCGTCGTGTCCCGCAGCGCGATATGGTCCTGGGAAGTACTTGAGCATCGACAGGTTCAGCGACTTGCCGAACCGCCTCGGCCGAGGGAACAGCAGCACCTGCGGCGGCGCCCGGAGGACGTCACCGAGGAACGCCGTCTTGTCGACGTAGTACTGGCCGCCCTCGCGCAACGCCTTGAAAGTCCGAGACCCCGATCGGGACGTCAAGCGGGCGCATGGACGCCCCCACACACGCTCGTGCCCCGACGAACCACAGGGGTTCGCCGCGGGACCACGGACCAACCGTCCTGGCCAGGCGAGAGCCTGGTGGGCGAACCTCGACGGCGAGGACAACAATGAAGAAGACGACGGGGGGCTCCTCGTTCACACGCTGAGCGACTGGCTCGAGAAGCAGCCCCACGGCTCGGGACAGGACCGCGAGCGCATGCAGTACTTCTTCTCGTCGCACGCGCAGTCGTGCATGGACCGCCGCCCGCGGCCGACCTCGCGGCGCCAGCCCTTGAAGGAGCCTCCCTGGCGAGGGTACAAGCGGGGAGATGGATCGTGGCGCGTCGAGCAATAACGGTGCCGAGGGCGAGCCGGAGATCGATCCGTTCGGACGCACGGTCTCCTCCATACCTTCGAGCGGCAGGGAACGCGAGCCGGCGCGCGCGTCGCGCGCGCCATGGAACACCGCGCCCGCGCGCATCCAGCACTACGAGATCATGAGGCCGCTCGGCCAGGGGGGAAATGGGGTCGGTCTCCCTCGCCCGCGACACGCGCCTCGCCCGCCTGGTCGCGATCAAGTTCCTCGACAAGCACAGCGGCGACACCGCCCTGCGCTTCCTGATCGAGGCGCGCGCCACCGCGCGGATCACCCACGAGAACATCGTGGTAATCCACGACCTCGGCGAGCACGACGGCAAGCCCTACATGGTGCTCGAGTACCTGAAGGGCAAGACGTTCGGGCACATCCTCGACGAGCGCCAGACTCGCTGGGACGAGTCCACAGGCGAGGGCGACAACGACGCGCCACCCCACCGCAGCGGCGACGCGGGACTGCCGCCCGACCGCGTGGTCGAGCTGATGCTCCCCGTGGTGCGCGCGCTCGTCTGCGCGCACCGGCACGGAATCGTGCACCGGGACCTCAAGCCGTCGAACATCATGCTCACCAACACGGGCGTGGTGAAGGTGCTCGACTTCGGCATCGCCAAGCTCGTGGACAGCGCCGACGGCGACCCCCCCCGAGGATCTGGCGGATACGATATGGCAAGCGCTCGGAAAGCCTGCCCAGGATCCGCTGCTCTCCATCCTATCCCCTGGCGGAGCCAATTTCTTCTTTGAATGGGAGGTCGGCGACACGGCGGACCGGCTGGAGGTCTTCGCCGAGATGCTCTCGGAGGGCGTGCAGCCGGACCTCGACTGGGGTCATGCAGGGGACGTGGTGCGCGGGATCGTCGCGATCCTGCCCAGGTACCGGGCGCTGCGGGAGCGGGCGCGCGCGTATCAGGCGAAGCAGAGGGTCCTCGACCGGGTGACCGAGACCGCCGCGCGCGAAGGGCACGTGCAGCATTCCAAGCTGCGGCGGCGCATGCCAGCACGGCGTCGCGATTGCCCCCTGCGGCCGGATCCGACTCCGGCGGGGGCGCCCTCCCTTGCGCGAGCTCGCATTGCTCGAACGACCTCGCCGCGAGGTCCCGCGGCTCGTTCAGATAGAGCGCGCGCGCCTCGGCCGGCAGGCAATCTCGATTCTTGGCCTGGAGATCACGCTCGAGCTTGCCGACGTCGAGCTCCCAGGTGTAGGTGCGGTCTGCCGCGGCCGCGAGGAGCTTCTGGCCGCCGTCGAAAAAAGCGAGCGCCACGGCGGGCGCCTCGGTCTGGAGCACGAAGGGACGCTGTGCGCCCCTGGGAGGCCCCGCGAGCCCGGACCATACCAGGATTGTCCCGGTCGACGAGGCAGCCGCGAGCCGCGCCCCATCCGCGCTCCACGCGAGGTGGAATAACGCCCCGCCCTGGCCGTCGAGCTCGATGGGAGCCCCGCCGGACCCGACCTCGAAAATACGCACCTTGCCGTCCGCGCACGCCGTCGCCACGCGCTTGCCCGTGGGATCGAATGCCGCCGCGTACACCGCGCCCGCGTGCTCGTGACGCTCACGCGGCGCGCCGCCCCGCTCCGCATCGAAGACGAGCGCCGTCCAATCGAGCGCTGTGGTCACGAGCTTTCGCCCATCCGGGCTCAGCGCCACCGAGGTGAGCCAGGCCGTATGGCCATGAAAAACGGCCGGTGGCTCGTTCCCCTCCGCGCGAAGCACGAGCGCCGTGGCGTCCTCCAGCGCCGCCGCGATCCGGTCGCCCATGGTGTTCCAGGTGAGGTGCCGGATCGCGGCGGCCACCTTCACACGCTTGCTTGGTTTGTCGGGCTCGCTGCGACGATGATCGTGGAGCGCGTACTTCGTCCCCGCTGCGCCGCCGAGCGACGCGAATGCGACGCGCTCGCCGTCCGGGCTGAGCGCCGTGGCCGAGATCCAGCTCGGAGCCTCGTCCTTCGGCGCAGCGAACGAGATCGGATCGGAATCGCCGTCCACCCGCCGCAGCGCGACCGTTCCATTCGGGTAAGCTGCGGCGAATACCCGGGCATCGGCATTGAACGCCGCGAGGTGGAACACGGCCGGCGTGCCTTTTGCTGCCCCACGCGACATCGTCGCGCGAGGTGCGATCTGCGACAGCAAATCCACGCTCCAGATCCGCACGGTGTGATCCGCGGACGCGCCCAGGCTGCTGTCCGCGGCGGCCGTGACGAGACGATCGCCGGCCGGGTTCCAGGCGATCGACTGGAGCCGAGCGGAGTGTCCCTGCAACAGAAACGGCTCGTCCGGCGCATCCACGCGAAACACCCGACCGCGATGATCGCTCGACGCCGTGGCCACGAACCGTGGGTCTGTCGGGTGAAACGCGACGGACGTCACCGCGCCGGGGTGACCCGAGAGGACGATCTCCGCACCCTTGCGGGGTTGTTGCTCCAGATTCCAGAGGCTCGCGGTCCTGTCGGCAGAGGCGGTCGCCAAAAGCTTGCCGTCACGGCTCACGGCGGCGTGGACGACGTCGCCGGTATGCCCCTCGAGCGTCGCGCGCAGCGGAATGGATCCGTCTTGCTCGATCCGGAACACGCGCGCCTTCGCGTCGCGCGAGGTGGTCACGAGCACGCGCTCTCGTCGATTCAACGCGCCGAACAGCACGGGTGCCGCGTGACCGGGGAGCTCGGTGATCTTGCCCCTGGTGGCGCCGTCCCAGACGCGGGCGCTGCCGTCCTCGGAGGCCGTCACGACGCGCGTGGCATCGATGAATGCGGCGCAATGAACGCGCCCCTTGTGCGCGGTGTGCTCGCCCAGGATCCTGCCGTCACTCGCGGCGTGGACGCGAACCGCCACGGTCTCTCTCCGCTGGCCCGCCGGTTTGTCGCCGCCGGCCTGCTCGGTGACGACGGACGCGACCACCACGCGCTCGCCATCTTGGCTCCACGCGCCGAACGTCGCCTCCGTGGCCTTGCCCTTTTCGTCATCCGGTTTGCCCGGGAGCACGATCGACGTCGCCTCCGCGCCCTGGATGCTCCACAAGCGCGCCGTGCCATCCGTCGACGTCGTCAATACCCGCAGCTTGCGCGGATCCTCGTCCGGAGAGAAGGCCGCCGAGGAGATCTCCCCGGTATGCTCCCCGAGCACGATCGGCTGGCCCGACCCGTCCGCGAGCCATACGCGCGCGGTATGGTCTGCCGAGGCGGTGAGCACGCGCTTTCCATCCGGCGAGAACACCGCCGCGCCCAGCTCCCCGCGGTGCCCGCGGAGCGTCACGAACAGCGAATTCGTGTGGAGCGCCTGGTTGGCATAGTCGATCCAGCCGGCCCGCTCCTCGGGCTTCTTCACCTCGGAGAGGAGCTTCAGCGCCTCCGTCGGCTCGCCGTGGCCGAGGAGGGCGAGATGGCCGGCCATGACCCGCAAATCATTCGCCTCGTCGCGCTCCCTCGCAGCCGCCTGCTCTGCCTCCTCCGCGAGATGCCGCGCTCGATCTCCCGCGCGATATGCACCGGGTCGTCGGCGATCGCCGCGATGCGCGCGGTCCCCGACAAACCACCGCCGCTGTCCCAGATCTCGGGCTCGCGTGGGTCGGCGTCCGGCCGCAAGATGACCAGGCTGTCCTTCGGCGCCGGGCGCTGATCGTAGAGCCAGCGGAGCAGGAGGCGATTGCGCCAGTCGAGGACCGAGAGCCCGAGGAACAGACCGGGCTGGATCCGGGGCCGGGAGAGCAGCTCCTCCAGCCATTGCGGCGGCCGCTCGCCGAGCAGGCCGTTGCTATGGTCGTCCTCGGTGAGCACCGGATGCGAGAAAATGGGACGCGCCTCCGGCGAATACCCCGTACATGCGCAGCACCACGATGTCATTGTCGAGATCGAAGCGCCTCGGCATCAAGGGCTCCATCTTCCAGCCGGCGGCCCCGGCCCCGCGCTTGACGACCCGTGGCTTCGTATTGCTGCCCGTGAGTGAGATCTGGATCGCGTAGACGGTCCTGTCGCACTGCTTCTCCGCAATGGCGCGCTCGAGGTAGGGTCGCCAGAGCAGGGTGATGTGCACCCCCGGCGGGACCAGCCCGGCCATGGCGTCGATGAGTGGCGGCGAGCTCTCCGGCAAGCCCCCCCGACGGCCTGCTGGAACAGCGAATGGAGGACCTCCTCGCCGAAGCGGAGCACGCAGCGCTGGGTGATCGCGCTGAGCGACATGGCCGGATCGGGTTTGTCCTCATTCTCCTCCATGAACTTGGTGAGCTCCTCCTTCAGCGCCGCGCGATCCTCGTCGACGTCGCCGAGCACCAGCGTGTAGGGAGGTTTGTCGAGCAAGTTCTGGAGCGCCGGGGCGAGCGCCCTCGCCCGGCGCTTGCCGCTCGGCTTCACGACCTTGCGCCGCGCGAAATCGAAGAGCACCGAGTCCGACGAGCGCAGGAACAGGATCGGCGAGAACGCCTCGGCGCTCTGCGCGAGCAACGTCCGCCGCGCGGCCGCGACGCTCGCGCCGATGTCGCCCGCCGCGCCGGTAGCCGTCAGCGAGCGGTAGATCTCCGTGGAGCACGTGCGCGCGACGTCCGCCTTGACGGGCCAGAGGTGGGCCACCACGGCGTCCGCGCCGGCCCTGACGAGCTCCTCGGCGGCGCTGCCGAACATGCCCGCCTTCGCCCCCTCGCAGGCCTCGAGGATCATGAGGCGCAGATCCTCGTAGAAATGGGGGCTGAGCTCACGCGCGAGCGCCTCGGCCGTGATCCACACCTCCTCGCCGTCCTCGTCGTCCGCGACCCGGAGCGACGGCCTGCCCCGCATGTCCACGCCGCCGTGGCCCAGCCAGTGGACGACATGCGGCGTCTTCCCGGCCCGGAGTTTGTCATAAAGGTTCTTCGGGCCGAGATCGGGCCCCGCGATCGGATCGAGCCACTCGACTTCCCCGGCCTCGATGGACGGCGCGAGCGCTTCGCGCAGCGCGAGGAGCGCCTGTTCGTCGCTCCCCGGCGCAATCGCGAGCACCCGCACCGCTCCATTCACCTCGCGCGGGGCCCAAGGGTCGGAGGAGCTGACGCCGCGGGCGACGAGCAGGCGCGGGTCCGTCCCCCAGAATCCCTCGGTCGTGCCCGGCCTGCAAAGCGCCTCCCACGGCACGGACAAGAGCGCGCGGTCATGAATGAACAGCCGCACGAGCAGGCGGTTGTCCCGTGGATCGTCGCTCCTCGGCCGCAAAGGATCGGTCATCCGCGCGATGATGTCGCGGAGCTCGCCCTTGACGATCTCTGCGTGGATCGCCTGCGAAAGCTCGATCACCGCCGGATCCAGCTCCTTGCGGGCGCGCACCGCGCGGCCGACCCTGTTCGCGAGCGTGGTGAGCGCGTTGAGGCCCTGCTCTGGCGCGACGTCGTGCGGGGCCGGGCGCTCGCCGCGGGAGCCGCGCGCCGCAATGCGCACGTCGTCGCCCCTGGTCTCCACTTCGACCTCGAGCCACATCATCGCACTGTCGGGACAAACTTGGCCCCCGGGAGGCCCGCGAGGATCCGGTCGAGCTGGTCGCGCGAGAGGTCGAAGCGGGTGGCCAATGCGTCGAGCGCCACGCTCGAGAGGGTCACGGAGGTGTCTCCGGTCTCGCGGGTGGGCTTTGCGGAGGAGGTTTCGGCCTGCATGGGCGAGGGGGTGGGCGCCGCCGCTCGCCGGGCGGCGATCTCCGCGGCCGTGGCGCGCGGCACCTCGTGCGCGAGGGGCCCCTCGATGTGCAGGCGCGCCGCTGGGTCGCCGAGCAATACGTATGCGGAGAGGTCCTGGCGCAGCATCCAGAGCGTGGCCTTGCGCGTCTTGCGCACCTTGTCGTCGTCGACCTCGACGCCGCGCGCCTTCATGCGCGCGTCCCTGTCGTACATGGTCGACAGATCCACGCTCGCCTGCTGGAAGAAGCGCTGGAGCTCGAAATACCCCGCACCAACGCGCTTGCCCTCGACGAGCGTGCGGAAGATGTCCTGGAAGCGGGAGGGGCGATACTTGTTCGTCGTGCCCACGTCGTGGAAGCTGAAGGTCCAGGCGAGATCGACGTGGCCCATGACCGCGAGCGGTCCCTGCGGATTCGCGAGCGCAGCCTGGGGCAAGGCGGCCACGAAGGGGCGCTCGGTGGAGAGCGATCGCAATACGCCGTCGACGTTCCGACCGTAGAGGCCGATATCGCGCAGGGCGGCGAGCCAGTGGTGGTAGGCGCTCTCTCCCGGCGTGCCGGCGCCGAAGCACGCGAAGAAAAACCATAACCCGCCGGGCAAGAAGGGCCGCGTCGCCACGTCCTCCGCGGTGATGCGCACGCCGCCCCCGAAGCTCATCGCGCCCTGGAGCCTGCGCTGCTCCTCGGGGCTCGCCCAGCCGGCGCGCGGGGCGCCGCAGCCGTGGCTGATCGAGAAGAGCATGGATGCGGCGGCGAGAAAATCGTCCGGCGAGACGTTCCCGCCCTCGCCGATATCCACGATCTCGCGCGCCCCGAAGACGCCCTTGCCTTGGCCGAGACGCGATTGCTCGATCGTCGGCGTCATCAGGCCCGCATAGCCGCGATCCGGCCGCGGGGCGCTCGCGCTCGCAGGCGAGGACCTTGTGCACGTACGCCTCGTAGCCCGCGTCGTCGGGGAAGCAGACCCTGCCGATGAAGGTATCCGAGGCGAGCCTTTGCTGCAGCTCCTACGAGAGCACGTCGGCGTCGCCGAGCATGAGCAGGTAGCGCGAGCGATCGGCCTCGTCGATATCCTCGTCGCCATAGACCTCGCTCCACCACGCGGCGACCTCCTCGCCCTCGAGGCGAGGGGGCGCGCGAAAGACGATTGCGGGCTCGCCTTGCTGCTCCTCGCGCCGCTTGCGCAAAGGCTCGACCAGCGCGAGGAGCCGAGTTCCATGGTTCGTCCTTCAAAACCGCAGCGGCCGCACGGGCGCGTCCCAGATCGCAAGCAATAGAGGCCGCCGGTGGCTGCCCCCCCGCGTCGCGTCACGCGGACCGGCGCTCCGTCTCCGGATCAGGCCGAGGTCCCGTTGTTTGCCATGAAGCGCCCGCTCGCCGGGAAAGGCAATGACACGTCATTACACGCAAGCGGCCGCTCGTGTCATGGCGTGTCCGCACCTCCACGTTCTTGGCGGGAACGGTGCCTCCTCCTCCGTCCTCGCAGGAACACGCCGTCTGGGACACACGATTGTCGAGGGGCGTGCTTCCCCTCACGCTATACGATTGCGCACCGCCGTGTACACGTGCGCTGGCGCCGTGCTCTGCACGATGGTGGAGGGGCGAGCGAGGCGGACGGGTGGTGGTGTTTTTTGGGGACCGATTGGCGGCGGGTCGTCGCGTCACGCGCCACCGCTCCTCCCCTGGCGAGCCGCTTGCCAGTCATGTTGCTCGCTCTCACCCGGATCGGGCGAGCGAGGCGTCGTGGCGGACCCGCGCAATCAAGGGCCCTATCGAGGCAAGAAGCGGAATGGCGGCCTGAAGGACAACAGCGCGTGGCCACCACGCGGATATCGGACCCGAGGAAAACTCAGCGCGCAGCGCGGACATCCGTCCCGATCCGGAGGGCGCCCACGAGATTGCGAGCCCAACTGCCACAGCCCGCAGCCAGGACCACCCTGAGCACGCCATTGCAGCGCATAGCACTGTCAGGAAAACGGTGAACCTGACGGGGCCGGTGTCCCACGGCCGCTAGGAGCGCGACGAGGGTGCGAGCAGCGTCGGCGCCTTGCGCTCGGAACACTTCACGCCGCCCCCAATGCGCCGAGAGCGGGGGCGAGAGCCATTTCCGCCCCCGCCCGCCCCTCCCGCTCGCCAGAAATTTGCCAGGACCTGCGTCCAGACCTGTCCGCGCGTGCCCACGCCCGTCCACGTGGCGGGCCGCGCTAGCTACCCAACATCCCTACAGAAATCAGCGGAGGAGAAGGGATTCGAACCCCTGGTACCCTTCCGGGTACGGCGGTTTTCAAAACCGCTGCCTTCGACCACTCGGCCACTCCTCCAAATACCTATTTCGACTGCGTTTTCTGCCACCTCCCTCGGCGTTTGTCAACGCCGCGCTGCCGCCTGTTGCCCATCTGTTGCCCATCCTGAGCCTGGCCTACGAAGCCAGGCTCAGCCGCTCGATGACCCCGCGCTTTGCCACCTCATTCGTGTGCGCATAACGCTGGGTCACGCTCAGGTGCTGGTGCCCCGCCAGCGCCTGCACGGTGGGCGCGTCCGCTCCGATACGGAAGCACCGTGTCACGAAGAAATGCCGCAGGTCGTGCAGGCGCGACTTCGGCAGCTTGGCTTTCGCCAGCACGCGCTGGAATGCGTGCAGCAGGCTCGACTCGCCCCAGACGGTCCCCCTCGACGAAGGGGACACGGGGTCGGTCGGTTCGTGCGGCTTCGCCGCCGCCTCGCGGAGCATGCGAGCGAGCCGGGTAGTGAGCGGGAGCGTCCGCTCGTGGCCCGACTTCGGCGTGTCCACCTCACCGCCGTAGATCGTCTGGCGAACGATCAGGAGGCCAGCGTCGAGGTCGACATCCATCCAGCGAAGGCCCCGGATCTCCCCTGCCCGGAGCCCCGCGTCTGCGGCCAGCGTGAGGGCCATCCGCGCGGCCGAGTAGGCGAGCCCGAGGACGAGCTCGACGTCCTCGACGCTCGGCGGCTGCACGACCTTCTGGCCGACCTTGGGAAGCTTCGGGAGCTTCGGCATGGCGGCCAGCTGGCCGGCCTCGACAGCGCATCGGAGGACGCTGCGGAGAGCCACCTGGATGTTGCGTCGAGACGATGGCTCGAGCCCGGCCTTCACGAGGTCGGCGTCGAGCTTCGTCACCTTCACGAAGTCGACCTCCGCCGCGGGCATGTCGGCGAAGCGGGGCAAGAGCTCGGACTCGAACGACACCTCGTACGAGCGACGCGTCGTGCGCTTCAGCTTCGTGATGGCCTTGGTGGCTCGGAAGAGCTCCACGGCCTCGCGGAACGTGAAGCTCTGCGGGCTCGCCGGAGGCGGCGCGACGGGCTCTACGGGCCCGTCCTGCTGCCCAGGAACGGCCGGGATGTACCCGAGTTCCTCGAGCTGAGCGATGAGGCGTCGCTCCTCGGAGTGCGCGGCCTGGGAGGTCTGCACCTGGGCGTCCCTCCGGAAGCGGACGCGCTTGCCGGTTCTTCGGTCACGGTACGGAATTTCAATGATCCACCGGAGTTTCCCTCTCCGGGTCTTCTTGCGAACGGTCATGTCGAGGTCCTCCCCGACCTGGCCGCGCACCTGGGTGACGAAGAACTACCACGAGCCCATCGCGCTTGCATCATGAGCCCGGCTCCGCGCTCGCACTCCAGCGAGAGGAGAACTGCACGCGCCAGAGGCGGCCGAACTTGCGGGCGCGGACGCCGTCGATGTTCGACTCGATCACGCCGTCGGGCGCGCGGACGGCGTGGCGCTCGATGCTGCGACGGAGCGCCTCGGGCGACATGTCGAGGAAGTCGGCCGCGGTCTTGATCGAGACCCAGCCGCGCGCCATCGGGGGCTCGGTCGCGTGGGAGATCTTGCGCTTCACGTCGACCTCCGCGCTGGCCGCGTGGGGCGTTTGTCCTCGAGCTTCGCGCGGATGTTCGGGGCGGCGAGGCCCGCGCGCACGAGGGCGAGCGTCCCGCGCCGCACTGGCAACCCAGCAAGCGTGCGACCCAGTGCCTGCCGCGAGACGTTCAGTTCAGCGACCACCGCTCGCTCCCCCATCTTCTCGATGAGCAAGCGCAAGGCACGCAACTCGTCGACGGACAGGGCGATGCCCTTTCCACCATGCTCCATGGCCCAAACGGTAGGCCTCAGGGCGCCAGGGTGTATGGAACAGTGGCCGATCGACCACTGTTCCAAACTGGTCGACGCTGTAGGCGGGCGCCACCGACGCGCATCACACCGCGCCGCAGTTCGGCTGGGGAGCTACAGCTTCTTGCGCGCCGCGGCGTCGCGCGCTCGTGCCCGAGCCATCCGCCGCACTTCCTGTTCGAGCGCGTCGCCGACAGTCATGCCGCGCTTGAAGGAGAGATCTTCACCCTTGGTCATCAGCACGCTGATGAGCGCAAGTTCGCGGCTGTTGAGCTCGCGCCCGTAGACAAGCCCCCTGAAAAAGTTAGGGCCACGAGAGTTCACGAAATGCGCGAGAAACTTACGCCTCTCCAGGCGATGTCTGTACTTGCCGACATCCTGCACAAGCGACTCGAAGAAGCGGCGGCGCTGATGGAGCACCTTGTGCAGCTTGTGGGCGTAGTAGATCCCGTGATCGTCGCGGCGTGGATCAAGGCCACGAGACTCGAAGAAGTCGATGACCTCGGCCGCGGCCTTGCGGAGCTTGTTCATCACCCGCCAGGCCTCCTCTTCGATCCGCGAGCGCTGGAGAGTCTCCTCGAATCCGCCTAGCGGGTTCTTTGTCCACGGGTGACCGAACGTGGCGGCATACTCCTTCTTGCACTGCCGGACGAGCTCCTCGCGTAGCGCCTCCTTGTTGTCGTAGGTCTTGGTCCTGCGCTCCTGCGTTGACTTCCTCATCGCGGCCTCGGGAGAACGGCCACCGCCGTCGTTCTCGACTGACAGAGAAGTGTATGCCCGCGCCTGCAACGCGCCAGGTGTACCAGGACAAAGTGAACTACAAGTTCAAGAAGTACGGCCCCAAGTAACGCCGCACCTGAGTTACTTCGTCAACGCCTACGAAACAGGCGGTTTTGGAACAACGAAGTCATCGCTGTTCGGGGACAGTTGTACCCTCTAGAACGGCCGATTTCCCTTATTGGGTATCCCCATGCTGGGATGGGAGCATGTTCACTGCAGGGCACACGCTCCGAGCGACCGGACTGACGTACCGGCAGCTCGACCACATCGTCCGCAACCGTCTTCTACGGCCTAGCCACCAGGCTGCGCAGGGGCAAGGCACCCTTCGCCAGTTCAGCACCCGGGACCTGCTGGCGCTGCGATTGGCGAAAGAAATTCTCGCCGCTGGACTCCGGCTCCAGCCCTTCATGGCGCTCCTTCACTTCGTACAGCGGGATCCGAGGCTCCCACCGCTCGACGAGATCCGGGACATCACGCTGATGATCAACGGAGGACGAGGCAAGGTCGTCGTCCTCGATGGCAAGGAGAGCCACTGCGATGCGCAGAAGCACTCCTTCAGCATCGTCCTCCATCTTGGCTCCGCCGCGGAGCACGTGCGCCGCGAAATCGAGCGGCTCGCCACTACATCCAGGCAGCGCCCGCGCCGAGGGAACAAGAGCTGAAAAAGAGAACGGCTCCATCCGCTGGGTTTGCGACGCCGCGGGCGGAGCCATCCAGGAGACGACTGTGAAACTAGCACACGCTTCCACGGAATCCAATAACGGGGGCGAACGCCGACTGCCCTTCGAGCCCCTCCACATCCAGTACCTGGAGGAGCGCGGCGTCGATCCAGAATGGGCTGGCATGGGTGCCGACTTGCGCTCGGTCACGCCCGAGGAGGGCGCAAAGCTGCTCGGGTTCCCGCAGCCGCTCTCTTCGGGCGGTCTGTACATCCCGTATCCCAATGCGCAGGGCTACGGGCGGATCCGACTCGACAGCGGGGATACGCGCTTCCGTGTTCCGGCACAACGCGAAGTGCCGGTATATCTGCCGCCGGGCTTTCAAACTAAGGGGCCTCAACCGGTCTATGTCGTAGAAGGCCCCATCAAGGCCCTCTCGCTCCTGGACTACCACTTCAACGCCTTGGGGCTCGGTGGGACCGGGACGACCCTCGAGAAGAACGCTCGTCGGCTCAACGACTCGTGGGCGGAGCTGGACCTTCTGGGGCGCTACGTCTTCATCCTCTTTGACTCGAACCGCATGACGAACCCGAACGTCGCCCGCGACGAAGCAAGGCTCGCCCAGGCGCTCGCGGATGCCGGCGCGACCGTGCGGGTGGCCGCGCTCCCGCTGAAGCCGAACGGCAAGGACCAGGGGCCCGATGACTTCCTCACGGCCCGAGGCCGTGCCGACCTGCAGGCGATCATCGACGCGGCCGTTCCCGCCAACCCTGTCGAGCGGGTCGAGTACATCTCCAAGCACTTCCCCACGAAGGAGGAGCGCGTTCGCGCTGCCGCGGCGCTTCTCAATGACATGCCGTTCCTGGCGTCGATCAGGGAACGTGGCGTGGGTGTCGAGAAAGAGGTGTTGCAGCACCTCAACAGGTTGAAGGTGACAGCGAGCGACCTGCGCCGCGCCATGAAGCAGATGGAGGACAAGGCCAAAAGGAAGGCGGCATCGACGCCCGAGGTGGTCTCGATCTGCGAGAAGTACGACGTCCACAACGGCCAGTTGTGCCTCGTCCACCGGATCGGCGGCGCGGTCACGCATGAGCCGATCTGCAACTTCACCGCCAGCATCGTGCACGAGGAGATGCTCGACGATGACGTCGAGCAGCAACGGCGCTTCACGGTGACGGGCACGCTGGTCACGGGCGAGCAGTTCCCCGCGGTGCACATCAGCCCGTCGGAGTTCGCGAGCGAAGACTGGCCTCTCAAAAAGTGGGGTGCGAGGGCGGTTGTTTTTGCGCTGCCACGGGCAGCCGGGCATCTCCGGGCTGCAATCCAGGAGAACTCGACCCCGGCCTCGTCCACGACGTACACGCACACGGGGCTGCGCAAGCACAATGGGGAGTGGATCTACCTCCACACGGGCGGCGCCATCGGGGCTGTGGATGTGGCGGTCGACATCAACGACAACTTCCACCGCTATAAGCTTCCTGGGCTGGCAGAAGACGTCGCCGATGCCGTTCGGCTGTCGCTCGACTTCATTGACGTGGCCGATCCGCGGATCACGGCCCCGCTTCATGCCGCGGTGTACAGGGCGCTGTTGCAGGGCGTGGCCTATTGCGACGCGGCTGTCGCCCAGTATGGGCCGAGCGGCAGCTTGAAGAGCTCCGTTGTGGCTGTCGCCCAGTCGCACTACGGCTTCTTCGACCACAAGACGCTGCCGCTGAGCTGGACTTCGACGGCCAACGCGATCGAGGCGCACCTCTTCACGATGAAGGACATGCTCGTCGTCATCGACGACTACGTGCCAAAGAGCGCAGACCCCGGCGACGAGTTCCACAAGAAGGCGGCGCAGGTCTTCCGGTCGATCGGCAACGGCAGCGCGCGACAGCGCCTCAGCCGCGACCTATACCTCCACCGGAGCCGGCCACCGAGGGCTCTCGTCCTCACGACCGGAGAACAACTCCCCGAAGGCGGCTCGATCCGGGCGCGCCTCATCACCATCCGCATGCGGCGCGAAGATGTCGATCTCGACAAGCTCAAGCGCTTGCAGCTCGCCCGTGGCCGGTTGCCCCACGCGTTGCGAGCCTACATCGAATGGCTTCTGCCGCGCCTGAATAGCATCCACACGGAGGTCGCGACGATTCACGAGAAGTACGCGGCGGCTTTCCGGCAACAGGACGATGTTCATCTGCGTGCGCCTGAGGCGATGGCGCACCTGCTCGTCGGCGCGCATTACTTCGCGGAGTTCGCGGTCGACATGGGCGTACTCGACGCTGCCGGGGCAGCTGCCTACCTCGAGAAGGTGAAGGCCGCGCTCGTGGCGAACGGCCGCGACCAGGCGCACCTCGCCACGGAGACGAAGCCGAGCCAGCGCTTCCTCTCGGTGCTCAAGTCGCTCCTCACGCAAGGCAGGGTGGGCCTGGTGGCCGCGCACCTGCCGCTCGTGAAGAACGAGCCGAGCGGCGCCGTGCCGACATCGTGCGAGGTCGGCGGCGGCAAGAACATCGGCTGGGTCGACGACAAGTTCGTCTACCTGGTCCCCGAGGCTGCATACGAGTCCTTCGTGCAGGCCCTCAGGGCGATGAACGAGCCGATGCCGCTCGACCAGCCGGCGTTCTGGGCTCAGCTCGTGGAAGAAGGGCTGACCTCGAAGGGCGACGGGAAAAACCTGCACCCGAAGCGGCGCGTCGGTGGGGTGCGGGCACGGGTGGTGAAGCTGCCCAAGCACTACCTCCTCGAGCCGAGCGAGATCGAGGGGCGCGTCAACGAGGAGCTCAGCAACCGCTCGGACGACACCGATGATGATGACCCCGACGGCGGGCCAGGGGGTGGACCTGGGCCGGGGGGTGGCGCTGGGCCGGCGAGCGGGTCCGGGCAGCCGCCTGCAGGGCGGGGTGGTGATGCGGGGGCGCCAGCGCTCTACCCCGTCTCGCCGCGGCTCCCGCCCCGGGCCCTACTGGCCCTACCGAGGCCCTACCGCGGCCCGACCAATGGATTGAGCGTTTCCTCGACGGATCCAGGCAGTTCTGAGAAGTGGCCCTACTGGCCCTACTCCTCAGATGGTAGCTCCCAACAAGGCGGCGTTTCGATGCAGGTGGGAGAGGCTCCCACCCTGCCTAGCGATTCCCATAGCGGGGTCACCCCTGCCCCTGGAAAGGTAGGGCCAGTAGGGCCACACGACCTAAGTGCTCGATCTGCGAAGGGAATCCTGGCCCAACCCGGTCGGGCCACGTCGGCCCATGGGTCGGGCCAGCCGACGGGCCTCGCCCTGGATGTCGCGGCGTTCGCTGGGGACGCTGCCTGTGCCGGCAGGGTCGGCATGGCGATGCGATCGACAGGGGCACGCCCCATCATCGATCGGCCCAGCCTGCTCGCCCTTGCCACGCCAGACGGGAAGACCTGTGTGCTCGACCTGTCGAAGCCAGGGACTCTCGGGCCGCTCGCCGACGTCCTCCCACAGGTGACCGTCGTCGGCCACGACATGAAGGCGCCGCTCATGCACCTCGCCCACCACCTGGGTGTGGAGCCGAAGGCGGCCTTCGACACGATGTTGCTCTGGAAGCTGCGCGATCTCGGAGAGCACATCGACAATCCGAAGCACTTCAACCTCGAGCGCGCTCGCGCGGAGGCGGGCCTCTCCCCGAACGACAACGCGCGGGCGGGGACGGGAGTGCAACGAGAACACGAGGCGGCGGTGGCAGAAGCCCAGGATGTGCTTCGCATCGCTGACTGTCTGCGCGAGGAGATCACGCGATACGGCATGGAAGGAGCCGCCGAGCTCGAGTTGTCGTTCCAGCCCCACATCGCGCAGACGGAGCTCGCGGGCGTGCCCATCAACCCTGTGGAGTGGGCGGGCGTCGTGGACGCGTGGGGCGCAGAGGCGGAGCTGATCAAGAAGCGCTTCAGGGCCAGGGGCGTGAACATCCACAACGACAAGGAGGTGAAGGCCCTGCTCCGCGATGAGGGGATCAGCGTGCCGCGCACGGGTGGCGGTGCGCTGGCGCCCTTCGCTCATGTCCCCCTCGTTCAAGATCTGCTGCGCTTCCGGACGCTCCACAGCTTCGTTGCTGGGCCGGGAAAAGAGGTTCTGCTCCGACTCGACAAGAACGGGCGTGTACATGCCTCGTTCAATCAACTCGGTGCGGCAACGGGGCGCATGTCCTGCTCCCTGCCGAACCTGCTCGCGCTGCCGCGCGACAACAAGATCCGGGGATGCATCCAGGCTCCCCCGGGCAAGAAGCTCGTCGTCGGCGACTACAACGCGATCGAACTACGCGTCCTCGCGGACTTCACCGGCGATGAGCGCCTCGTCGAGCTGTTCCAGCGAGGGCGAGACCCGCACACCGAGACCGCGATGTACATCTTGGGCGTGTCTCCTGATGCTGTTACGAAAGAAGCGCGTGACAGGGCCAAGGCGATCAACTTCGGCCTGATGAATGGCATGGGAGCGGCCTCGCTCGTGGCCTACGCCCTCGAGAACTTCGGGGTTGTGATGAGCCTCGAGGAGGCCGAGGAGTACAAGCGGAAGTACTTCGAGCTCTACGTCGGCGTGCTGTCCTGGCACGAATACGTGCGACAAGAGAAGCCGGACGCGCTGCGCACTGCCAGCGGGCGCATTCGATACTTCGGCGAACCGAACCAGTTCAACGCCAAGCTGTGCACGCCCATTCAGGGCACTGCGGCCGACGGCATGAAGCAGGCGATGGTGCTCCTGGCCCCGCACCTCAATGGGCTCGGAGCGCAGATGTTCCTCGTCGTGCATGACGAGCTCCTCGTTGAAGCGCCCGAGGAGCACGCCGAGGAGGTCAAGGTGCTCATGCGCGACTGCATGATCGCCGGGATGCAGAAGTACGTGCCTTCGGTGCCGATCGTGGTCGAGCCAAAGATCATGCCGCGCTGGTCGAAGTAACGAAAAGAACAGCGAATTGACGCTTGGAACCTCCGGTACCTATATGACCGCGTCGGGGGCAGACGCGCCAGCGCGTCTTACGGGGGTTCCAAGGAAGGTCAAACCAGCGCGCTCCTACCTCAACCCGGAGCCTCGTGTTCAACGGTGCCGCTCTCGCACCGCGGATGTGGATGCACAAGCGAACGGGTTTAGCCCGTTCTCAGCCGCATCACGCCGCGTCCTGCACCCGCCTGGACGGCTTGCCCTGGACCTCGTCTTCTTCATCTGGACGCCGCTCTCCGGCGGGGCCTCCTCGCCCGCCCTCGAGCGCTTCCACTGCCGGCGATAGACGCAGTCCGGCATGTCCGCGTGCTCGGCCAGGAGCTCGTCCAGCTCCTTGATCCGCCTGCACACCATGAACCTCGACGTGCCGAGCTTCTCCGCGCTCTCGTCGAGGTCGTGCCCGGCAGCGCGCAGCTCGACGAGCTCGCGGTCCCGCGGGGAGAACGTCTCGAGCCACTCGTTCAAGCTGGTGGCCGAGATGATCTGCGCGTGCTTGCTCCTCCTCGCGGCACAGAACCAGTCCAACCGAACGAACCGGTCTACTGCCAGAACCGTTTCCTTTCCGTCCAGTCACACCAGCTCTTGAGCCCCAAGCCGCCGGGCAAGTAATCCGTGGGCTCCTCGGGCAGCTCGTCACCCAAGCAGCTGGACTGCCGCGGGTAGACGCCCAGATCAGAAAGGCCCTCGGTATTCGCAGGCGTAGGTCTTCCGGGCAAGCAGCTGGCCAGACGGATCCCGCAGCTCGCTCCTCCACCGCAGAACCACGACGTCTCCAAGCGCGAGCATCGCCCCCCAGACAGTGTGCCCCTCCAGGATGTCCATGGGCACCTCGACGACGGTGCGCTCGATGCGCGTAATCATCACGTACCCCTCCGCCAGCCGCTCGTCCGCGGCATCGAGGAGGATGTAGCGCAGGCTGGTAGGAGTCCCATGCCGGTTCTTGAGCTCAGACCGAACGAAGGCCGACAACCCCTTGCCCCTCGACAGGCCGAGGAGCCGACCGCTCCTTGTCGTCTGTTCGGACAAACACCCCACGTGCAAATATAGAATTGGTGCCCAGATCGGAAGAGCCTTGTTAAACCGCGGTAGACCTCCGACACCGGCGTGATCCCCTCCTCGCAGGACGCCTGGAGGCGAGTTTCACACGCTCCGTGACCGCGGCCCCCGCTCCCTGCTCAAGCTCCACCTTCGCGGTTGACCCCCGTCAGCCCCCGCTCGCTCCACACCAGGGGAGACGTCGAGCGATCACCTGGCACGATGGCAGATCTCTCAACCGTCGCCATCGTGTCGACCTCTTGACTTTCAATAATATGTGTCGACAACCGGCAGGCTAGGACATTTCATGTCCCGTGTCAGTCCAGTACCAGCCCGCCACTTCCTTATTACTGCTGCCGGGCGGTGCCAGCCGAGCCCCTGCGTAGCGGCATTCGCGCGAGCGGGTGCGCGCAGAGCCCAGGATCCAGCCGCAACTACATCGGCATGCCATTCCCACTGGGTGCCGAGAGGACTACACCGTACCCACATATCCTCCCGAACTACTCCGTCCTCGATTATTTCTGTGGACGGAATGCGGGTCCTCTGCAATTTACACTCTGCCAGACGACTTATGGCGCCCGTGCCTCGGGAGCCTGGCCGACGTGTAGCTTCTCGCGTCGCCTCGTGCATCATGTTGCTGCATGACGGTACCCGTCTCGTCGCGCGCGGAGGTTTTCTCAGTGCTCATCGAGAACGGGTCCTGGCCGTTTGGTGAAGGGTAAGAACAGGAATAGACGGGGTGTCATTTCCCCCCGTGATAGGTATTGGTAGATCTACAACACGGGCACGCACGTCCCGCCGCGAGCATACGGCTGAATACGGTTTCGTATGTTCACCTGGAGGGATACCGCGTGCGCCTCAGGTTCGTATTCGTCGCTTTCGATGCGACGAAAGGGCCGTGGTGTGCTCGTAGGGCGCCTTGCCCGATGGTCTGTGCGTCGGGCTGGCATGGCTTTGGTCGTCTCTGTGGGAGGCGACGTCACTTGATCAAGGAGCGCGGTGAGCATCATGAATGAGGAGCTCGAACTCGAGAACGCCACGGCGAGCATCTACCGGCTCGAGGGCCGGATCGTCGATGCCGCGACCGGGCACGGCATCGACGACGTGTACGTCGAGCTGTGGGATCAGGAAGGTATCTGCAGCGACCTCGTAGCCATCGCGAAGACCGATGGGCTCGGCGACTTTGCCTTCACCGTGAGCGACGCGTACCTCGACTCGCTCTTCCTCGGTCGCAGGCCGGCCCTCAAGTTCCGTCTCCTCAAAAACGGTCGGTTCGCGCCCCCCACTGCCACCTGGCAGCCGGCCGCCGAGACGCAGCACATCCGCGTCGCCGTGGATATGAGCGCAACGCGCATCACCGAACAGCCAAGCAGCCTGGCGGTGCGAGGGCGCCTCACGGACGCGTACGGGGTGCCTCTGAACGCTTACAGAGTTCGCGCTTATGACAGAAAGGGAAATACCGAAACGCAAGTAGGCTCTCTCGCGATCACCGATCCGCAAGGGCGATTCCGCATCGGCTACACCCTCGACGATCTGATCCGCTTGGGCAAGCAACACGCAGATCTCGTCGTTCGCGCCTTCAAAGTTGAAGGAACAGTAGAGACCAAAGTTGCGGAATCCAGTGGCATCTGCCGCGCTCCAGCCACCGCGGTCGTGAATCTCGTACTCGAAGATGCGCCCCTGCGCGGGATACCCGAATACGACCGCGTTCTGGCCCGGATGGTCTCGGTGATCGGCAATGGGCCCACAGGGGGCGAAAGCGAAGAACTCGTGTCGCACATCGCCTGCAGCACGGGCGAGTCACGAGAGCTCGTCGATCTCCTTGTCAAGGCAGGCAGCCTCGCCGGCGAGCTCCAGCTCAATCGAAGTGCCCTCTATGCTCTTCTCCGGCAGGGACTCCCTTCCACGCGGGAGGAACTCCTCTCGCAACGGCTCTCCACCCTCCGGCGAGCCTTCGAGCAGTCGATGGCCGCGAACATCGTTCGTGCCCTTTCGACGGAGGACATCGATGATCTGATGGAGACGTTCGTCGGCGCGATGGTGGCCCTCGCCTCCGGGCCGCGGATCGGGGGTGGCAGTTCGTTTGCGGATCTGCTCGGGCTGGCGAACCTCGGATCGGAGGCGCAAACCAAATTCGTCCGCTCGGTCATTGAGCACGAGGGGACGGTCGACGGCCTCTGGACGCAAATATCGCAAGATTCCGATTTTCCCCCGGCGACCATTGATCGCCTCAAGTTCGTCCTGCAATGCGGCGCGCTCACGCGGTACCACGCGCCGCTCATCGAGAAGCTCTCCGGGGGTCTGACCAATGCCCGCGAATTCGTGCGGTACGACCAGGATGACTGGAGGCAGATCCTCGACGAGGCGTGGGGCACCGGGCAGATCGGCTGCCCCCCGGATACGCCCGGTGCGGACGAAAACGAACGACGGACGAACTACGCCCGCATCCTCGAGCGCACGGTCGAGGCCGCCTTTCCCACGGCCGTCATCGCGGACCGCGTCACCCGGGACGCGGGGCCGGCGACGAACATCAGCGTGTTCTTCAGCAACAACCCGAACTTCGAGTTCGGCTCGAAACGCGTGTCGAAGTATCTCGAACAAACGCCAGACGCGATGACGGGCGTGAGTGATGTCCAGGCGACGACGCAGCTGCTGAAGAAGATGGAGCGGCTCTTCCGCATCACACCCCGATACCGCGACGAGATGAAGCCGCTCCTCGACGCCGGGCTCCATTCGGCGCAGAGCATCCACCGTCTGGGCAAGCGCCGCTTCATCGCCAGGTTCGGCTCCGCTCTGGGAACGGAACGGGCCGAGGCTATCTTCGGCAGGGCTTGCTGGATCGCGTCCACGGCCACCGCGCTCCTAGCCAAATACGGGAGCAGCTTCCATGGGCCGAAGATCGCCACCCTCCCGGACCTGGCCACGCCCGCCCAGGAGCCGCACGAGGACATCGCAGATTGGTCTTCGCTCTTCGGCTCCCCGGACGCCTGCGCGTGCGAGCATTGCCGGTCCGTGTACGGCCCCGCGGCTTACCTCGTGGATCTGCTCGAGTATTTGGATCGGCAGGACTCCAATCTCCCGCATCCCGATCCCGACGTGGACCATTACTCGGCGAGGGACGTCCTCATCGGCGATCTCAGCGGGCAGGTCGACGGCCCGAAGGGGCGAAGGCCGGACATCGCGCGGCTCCTGCTCTCCTGCAAGAACACGAACACGACCCTGCCCTACATCGATCTCGTCAACGAGATCCTGGAGGTCGTCATTGCGAATGAGGTGGAGGGGCCGGACTACCTCTGGCCGGCGAAGATCGAGAGTGAAGGGGCGTCGCAAGATCTCTTGGCCGAGCCCGAGGTGTTCGATCCGCTCCATCTGCAAGCTCGCAATGCGGCCTACGCTGAGCTCGCGGCTGCGGTCCATCCCTTCGATTTGCCGTTCCACCTCTGGGATGAAGAGGCGCGGGTTTATCTCGAACATCTCGGCGTACCCCGGTACGAGCTCGTCGAAGCCTTCGTCGCAGCAAAGAAGCCGCCCCCCGCTGACGTCAACGACCAGATCGCGCGCGAGCGCCTGCGCATGTCGAAGCGGGAGTGGGAAATCGTCACGAAACAATCCTCGGAGGCCCCCGCGGCGTATGAATGCTGGGGAATGCCGGAGACCAACTGGGTCGAGAGCCTGGCATCCGTCCCGGTGTTCCTCAAGCAGGCAGGGCTCTCCTTCGACGAGCTTCGAGAGCTGCTCGCGACGAAATACGTGAATCCGAACGCCTCGCCGACGGTCGAGCTCGACCCCGAGACGGGTTGCGATATCGATGCAAAGACGCTGGACGGACTCGACGAGGCGCTCCTCGGCCGTATCCACCGTTTCCTGCGCCTGCGCAAGCGGCTCGGCTTCCGCATCACCGAGCTCGACTGGACGCTGACCTCGTTCGGTGCAGGGGACATCGATGCGGTGATCGTGCGCCACGTGGCCGACATCGTGGCATTGCAAAAGGAACTCGAGCTACCGCTTCCCGTGCTCCTGTCGTTCTGGGGGGACATCGGAACGCGTTCAAGCGAGGAGTGGGGCAAATCGCTCTACGAGGAGCTCTTTCTCAACAAGTCGGTGACGACCCAATCAGGCGAATTTGCGAATGTGCCGGGTGGCACCGCGGCGGGAACCGTGCTCGACCATGCCGCGGGCATCCTGGCCGCTCTGCGAATCAGTGCCCACGATCTCGCTCTCCTGATCGTGCCCGAGGTCGCCCAGCAGCAGATCGGCATCACAAGTCCGCTCGCTGCGAACGCGGTGCTGAACCTGGAAAACCTCTCGCGGCTTCACCGCATCGTCGCGCTGGCCAGAGGGCTGCGTATCGGCATCCAGGACCTCCTGGTCCTTCTCGAGCTCTCCGGGCTCGAAGCGCTCACGGTCACGGTCGACCCACCGCAGCCACCGCAGCCGCCCGCCGTGCCGGCCACTACGCGGGCGTTCGTCGAGCTCGTGGCGAAGGTGCGGCGTTCCAAGTTCAGCATTGCAGAGCTGCATTCCCTGGTCCGGCACGAACCACCGCCGGGGACCCCGGTGGTGCTATCCGACGTGGTGCGCGATCGGATCGTCGCTGATCTCGAAGCCATTGCTGCGAGGGTCGTGACCGAGACGACCCTCGTCCCCGATCCCTGGAACGAGCAACTCCGCGCACGCCTCGAGGAGGTGCTCGATGGCGTCCCGGCCGTGGAGGCGCCTGCAATCGTCCAACGGATCCTCGAGATACTCGAGACTCCGTCGACGGAGTCGCCGGAAGCTCGTGACGACGAGCGTGGGTTTATCCAAAACCACCTCGGGCATGTCTTCGGGGCCGAGACGTCCGATGCACTGGACGACCTCGTCGGTCCGGCTGGCACGACATCGAACCCCGGGACTGCGCCGGCGACGGCGCGGTTCGCCTATGTGCTCCCGCGCCTGCTCAACCACCTGCGCAGAACGCGGACGCAGAGCCTCGTCACGCAGAAGCTCGCGACGGAGCTGAAGCTCGACGCCGAGGCGGTCGAGCACCTGCTCACGACCGTCCTCGTCTCGTCTGCGCCGCAGGGAACACGGGCCATCTTCGATTTCCTGCCTGCGATGAACAATGCCCTCGGGTACACCGCGCCAACGGAGGCGACGAACGCGGACCGCAAGACCACCGTCCAGCTGCTTTACAAGGTCGCGCTCATCGTCCAGCGGCTCAGGCTTCACGCCTCGGAGCTGGCCTCGCCGTACCCGACGGGCGCGACGCCGGGCTGGCTCGATCTGAATACCCTGCTGCTCGGGGGGCAGGACGCAGACGCCGACCGCCAGGAGCGTTTCGCGAAGCTGATGCGTCTCGTCGACCTGGCCTCCTTCCGCGACACGCTGCGGAATGGCCGTGAGGACCTGCGGGCTATTTTCACACAGGCAGGCATCGTGGGGCCGACGCTGTTCTACGACGAGCTCTCGGCGCGTACCGGTTGGCCGCGGAACGACGTCCAGCCACTCATCGAGAACGTCTTTGCGTTCACGCAAGCGGATTTCCTCGACGAGAAGGCGCTCCTTTGCCTCCACCGCGCCTTCCAGCTCCTCAGCCGACTCGGCGCGTCCGCCGCGCAGGGGGCGCTCTGGGCCAATGTTGACGCAACCACCGCCGACATTGCGCTGGACGTCAAGCGCGTGGCGCGGGCCAAACACGATGACGCACGCTGGAGCGAGGTTGCCCGTCCGCTGCGGGACGTGCTGCGCGAGAAGCAGCGCGACGCGCTGGTCGGGTACCTTGTCGCAAAGCGGGACCTCGCGGGCCCGAACGAGCTCTTCGACGAGCTGCTCATCGACGTGGAGATGAGCCCGTGCCAGCTCACCTCCCGCATCAAGCAGGCCATCAGCTCCGTCCAGATGTTCGTGCAACGCGTGCTCCTCGGGCTCGAGGCGAGCGTGCCGGACCTCGGCGAAGAGGCCGCGCGCGAATGGGATTGGATGAAGAGCTACCGGGTCTGGGAGGCGAACCGCAAGGTCTTCCTTTATCCCGAGAACTGGATCGAGCCAGAGCTGCGGGACGACAAGACGCCGTTCTTCAAGACGCTGGAGAGCCGCCTTCTTCAGGGCGATGTCAACGCGGAATCGGCCGAGACGGCTTACCGCGAGTATCTCGAGAGCCTGCACGAGGTCAGCCGCCTCGAGGTGGCGGCGATGTTCCACGAGCGGGAGGACGGAGCGGATCCGGTCGACATCGTGCACGTCATCGCGCGGACCCACGCGCCGCCGCACAGGTACTACTACCGGAGGCGCATCGACGCCAGCTACTGGACGCCCTGGGAGAAGGTCGATCTCGACATCCCGGGAGACCACCTGCTGGCTGCTGTCTGGAACCGCAGGCTCCACCTGTTCTGGCCGATGTTCCAGGAGCAATCCGACAAACCATCCGATCCGCAATCGAATTCGAAGAAGAAGTCCTGGCGCGTGGGCTTCAGCTGGAGCGCGTACCGGAACGGAGGGTTCGGCGCGGTACAGACGACGGGGGAGAGGGGCATGCGGCTTCCTCTGGCCATCGAGCCCAGCTTGGTCTCTTTCTCCTTCTCGATCGACGACGAGGCAGGCGACCTGACCATCCACGCGCTGGCCAACGAGTCCGGATATGACGGAATCGAGACGACCCACACCACCTATACGCTGATCGGCAGGCTCACGATCGGCTCGTGCACAGGCGAACTCAACTTCTACGCCATAAATTGGCCGCTGCCGGGCTGGAGGCCGGCGCACGCGCTCCCGACGAACATGCGATTCATGGAGCAAGCACTCCTTCGGCCCAATGATTTCCTTCGTATTCGCGTCACTGGCGCGTTCACGCAATCGCCATTCGGCATCCCCGTCGTCGACCTGCTCGGGAACACCCCCGGGCGCTTCTCCTTGCTCACGGACCGGCAAAACGACACCGTGATGCTCGAAGAGAAGTCGCGTGCCCCGATGTTCTACGGGGACAAGAGCCGCGTGTTCTTCATGGATCTGCAGTTGCAGGCGCGTGTCGCGTGGAGCAGCGCCGCCCAGTCCTTCCCGAATGCCTCCGCGCCGGTGAAGCGGCACGCCGGCGAGGGCCTCGATCCGATCGTCCTCCAGTGGGCCAATACGCCCAAGATTTATCTCGGCGTCAACGCAGCCGTCCATGGCGCCTACCGGTTCCACGCGTTCTACCACCCCTACGTGTGCGACTTCGTGAGGCACCTGGAGCGCCGCGGTATCGACGGCCTGCTCCGGTGGGACATGCAGGGGCCGACGCCCCTGCAGCTCACGTGGAGCGACATCGAGGACCTCTACGAGCCCACCAAATTCGTCGCAGAGCCATTCCCGATCGAGGAGGTCGACTTCTCCTTCGGCGGCGCCTATTCGCAATACAACTGGGAGCTCTTCTTCCACGCGCCCTTCCTCGCCGCCACGCGCCTCAGCAAGAACGGCCGCTTCGCCGAGGCGGATCGGTGGTTCCGCTACATCTTCGATCCGACGGGCGGGGCGCCGGGGAACGGTCCGGAGCGGTTCTGGAACGTCCGTCCTTTCCGGGAGAACCTCGATCTCGCCTCGATCCAGGCGCAGCTCGAGCAGCTCGCGGCGGAGAACCCGAACGCCCAGCTCCTCACGGAGCTCTTCGGCGGGTCCTCCGAATTGGGGGCCACCCAGGATCTTACCGCGCAGATCGCTCGCTGGAGGGAGAACCCCTTCAATCCGCACCTCATCGCGCGCATGCGGCCGCTCGCCTACCAGAAGTCGGTCGTGATGAAGTACGTCGAAAATCTCCTTTCATGGGGCGACAGCCTCTTCCGGCGCGACACGATCGAGTCGATCAACGAGGCGACGCAGCTCTACATCCTCGCCGCGCGGATCCTCGGGGACCGCCCGCGCCTGGTGAAGCAAGAGGACGTACCGCCCAGGTCTTACGCCGAGCTCGAGCCCAGCATCGACGCGTTCTCGAATGCGCTCGTGGAGATCGAGAGCGTCATCCCGCTGCTGCCGCCGGATGCAGACGTGCGGTGCACGCGTCGGGAGCCGCCGCCGGCGCTCCGGACGCTCTACTTCTGCGTGCCGCCGAACGATCAAATGCTGGCCCTCTGGGATACGGTCGGGGATCGCCTGTTCAAGATCCGGCATTGCATGAACATCGACGGCACGGTGCGACAGCTCCCGCTCTTCGAGCCTCCGATCGATCCGGGGTTGCTCGTGAAGGCCGCGGCGAACGGGCTGAACATCGGCGAGCTGCTCTACGGGATCAACATCCCGCTGCCGATCTACCGCTTCTCGGTGCTCCAGGCAAAGGCGCTCGAATTCGTCGGCAGCGTGATCGCCATGGGCGGCGCGCTCCTCGCGGCGCGAGAGAAGCGCGACGGAGAGGCGTTGTCGCGCCTGCGATCCCGGCACGAGCTCGACGTCCTCAGCGCGATGCGCGAGGTACGAAAGCGCCAGGTCGACGAGGCGAAGGAGTCGCTCGAGGCCCTGCGACGCTCTCGAGCCGTGATCGAGGAGCGCCTGACGTTCTATGCCGGGATCGAATACATGATTCCGGAGGAGGAGATGCAGGCGACGCTCACCAACCTGGCCAACCTCGAGACAACGAACGCCGGGATTGCACACACCCTCGCCGCCGTGGCGAAGCTATTTCCGCAGATCTCGATCGCCGGCCCATTGCCTCCGAAGCTGGAGAGTGAGTTCGGCGGTGTCCAGCTCGGCGGCGTCCTGGAGGCTGGCGGGCAGTTCCACTCGCTGCTCGCGAGCATCCACCACGCTGGCGCGTCCCAGAGCGCGACGATGGCCAGCTACAAGCGCCGCTGGGCGGAGTGGAAGCTCCAGGAGCGCCTCGCGCAGAAGGAGATCGAGCAAATCAACCGCCAGATCGCGGCTGCGGAGATCCGGCTCGAGATCGCCCAGAAGGAACTCGCAAACCACGACCTCTCCATCAAGAACGCGAAGGAGGTCGAGGAGTACCTGAAGACCAAGTACACGAACGAAGAGCTCTACGACTGGATGGCCTCGCAGGTCGAGGGCGTGTATTTCCATGGCTACAAACTCGCGTACGAGCTCGCGAAGAGGGCCGAGCGGGCCTTCCAGTTCGAGCTCGCGCAGCCCGGGGCGAGCTACGTCAACTTTGGCAACTGGGAGAGTGCGAGGGATGGACTGCTCGCGGGCGAGAGGCTCCAGCTCGATCTCCGGCGCATGGAGGCCGCGTACCTCGAGCAGAACAAGCGCGAGTACGAGATCACGAAGCACATCTCGCTCGCGGAGGTCGACCCGCTGGCGCTTTTGAAGCTGCGCGAGAAGGGGAAATGCGAAGTCGAGCTGCCTGAGGCACTCTTCGATCAGGACTGGCCGGGGCATTACCTGCGCCGAATCAAGACCATCAGCATGACGGTACCGGTCGTGAACGGGCCCTATGCCGGGGTGAACAGCAAGCTCACGTTGCTGAAGAGCAGCGTGAGAATGAACAGTGAGGTCCATCCAACCCCGAGCCTAGCCGCCAACTATCCTCGGAAGACCGACGCATCCGGACCCGATCCTCGCTTCCTCGACCATTATGGATCCACCCAGTCCATCGTGACGAGCAGTGGCCAGAGCGACGCGGGGCTCTTCGAGCTGGTCTTCCGTGACGAACGGTACTTGCCCTTTGAGGGAGCAGGCGCCGATAGCACGTGGAAGATTGAGCTCGATGGGAAGACCAACCGCTTCGACCCAACGGCTGTCCACGACGTGGTCCTGCACGTGCGTTACACGGCGCGGGACGGCGGCGAGACGCTCAAGAAGGGCGCGCTCGAGGCGCTGGGCGTCGTGGAGAATCCGCCGGCAGGATCGGGCCCCACCGGCTTCCGGCTCTTCAGCGCAAAGACGGACTTCCCCGACGGCTGGCATGTATTCCTCGCGGGCGCGGGTCAGCCGGCAACGCATACCCTCTCCTTGCCGCTCGGGCTCCGACACTTCCAGCCGCTGCTCG
Organism: Polyangium sp. 15x6; assembly: GCF_029960785.1. Classification (GTDB taxonomy): domain Bacteria; phylum Myxococcota_A; class Polyangia; order Polyangiales; family Polyangiaceae; genus Polyangium. The sequence goes on along the minus strand of NZ_JASBQE010000018.1, from coordinate 14,044 downwards.
GGAATCGGAGTCTGGTGATCACGAAAGTGCATCTCTTCGCCAAACGTTCCGGTGTCTCGACCGCCAACCTTCTTATCCAGGTCAGGGTGCCCGGCGTGTCGCCTGAGAACCCCGCCACCGCTAGCCCCACGTTGTCAAACACCGGTGAAATCTACGGGGATCTGTTGTTCGAGAACGTCGCGATCGGACCGGCCATCGAAATACGATCGGAGACGGCCAGCAACTTCGCCTCGTGGACATTGAAGGTCACGGAGACACCCATTCAGCTCGAAGACCTCTGGATCGTCTGCGAGTACAAGCAGCAATAATCTCGGTACACGGACACGGGAGAGAGGGCACGCCATGGAGCAGAAAGGTTTTGCACCGAAGCCCAAGACGACCGCGCCCGAGGCGGTCAAGGCCCCGAGCCCGTCGCTTCCGAAGGGGGGCGGCGCGGTTCGAGGGCTCGGCGAGAAGTTCGCCGCGAGCCTGGTGAGCGGCACGGGATCCCTCACGGTCCCGATCGCGGTTTCGCCTGGCCGCGGCGGGTTCGGGCCCGAGCTCGCCGTCGCGTACGATTCCGGCGGTGGCAATGGGCCGTTCGGTGTGGGCTTTCGGCTCTCCGTGCCCTCGATCTCCCGCAAGACCGAGCGTGGTTTGCCCGAGTACGAGGACTTCCGCGAATCCGACGTGTTCATCATGTCGGGCGCGGAAGACCTCGTGCCCAAGCTCGATGAGGAGGGGCAAGGCAACTGGGTGCGCGATGAGGTGGAAAACGACGACGAGCGCATCGAGCGGTATCGTCCCCGTGTCGAAGGTCTCTTCGCGCGTATCGAACGCGTGAAGGAGAAGGCGAACGGGAACGTTTACTGGCGAGCCACGACGAAGGACAACGTCAAGAGTATCTATGGCCGGACCGAGGAGGCTCGGATCGCGAGCCCCGCGGCCTCGACCAAGGTCTTTTCGTGGCTGATCGAGCGGACCGAGGATGCGCTCGGGAACGTCGTCGTCTACGAGTACAAGGCCGAGAACTTCGAGAACGTACCGAACGCCGTCTACGAGCGGCAACGGCTCTCCGGTGACGCCCAGATCGTGAACCGCTATCTGAAGCGGATCCGGTATGGCAACACCGTGCCTTTCGAGACGCAAGATTTCCTCTTCGAGGTCGTCTTCGATTACGGCGAGCACGGTGTCGCAGCGCCGACGCCCGCGGAGGAAAATACCTGGCCCTGCCGGCAGGATCCGTTCTCGAGCTACCGCTCAACGTTCGAGATCCGCACATACCGCCTCTGCCGGCGGGCCCTGATGTTCCACAACTTCCCCGAGCTCGGCCAGGATCCTGTGCTCGTGCGCTCCACCGACTTCACGTATGCCGAGGGGCCGGCGCTCACCCGGCTCGTATCGGTCACGCAGTCGGGGTACATCAAGACGGGGAGCGGCTACTCGAAGAAGTCCCTGCCGCCGCTCGATCTCGGGTATTCGTTGCCCGAGCTCCAGACCGCCGTCAAACTGCTCGATCCACAAAGCCTCGAAGATCTACCTGGCGGTGTGGACGGACAAACCGCACGATGGGTCGACCTCGATGGCGAGGGCATTCCCGGCGTGCTCTGCGAGCAACAGGGGGCATTTTACTACAAGCAAAACCTCGGTGATGGGCACCTCGCCCCGGCACGGCGGCTCTTGAGCCAGCCGACCCTGGCGTCGGGCGGCGGGGCGCAGCTCCTCGACGTCGGGAGCGAGGGGCGACAGTGCCTCGTGGAGCTCACGCCGGAAGGTACGTCGGGCTATCACGAGCGCACGCCCGAGGGCGGCTGGGGGCCCTTCGTGCCGTTTCCTTCACAGCCGAACGTCAACTGGAATGACCCGCGGGTCCGTTTCATCGACCTTTCCGGCGATGGACTCGACGACATTCTGGTCACGACCGATCACGTGCAGCTCTGGTACCCGTCGCTCGGCAAGGGCGGGTGGGGCCCGCCGCGGGTTCTGCCGAAAACTTACGACGAGGACAAGAGCCCGACGCTCGTGTTCGCAGACATGACGCAAGCGATCTTCGTGGCGGACATGAGCGGGGACGGTTTGCCCGACATCGTGCGCGTCCGTAATGGGAGCATCTGCTACTGGCCGAACCTCGGGCATGGGCGGTTCGGCGCCAAGGTGCAGATGAGCAAGGCGCCGCTGTTCGATGATTCGCACACGTTCGATCCGCGCCGGATTCGCCTCGGCGATATCGATGGGACCGGGACCACGGATATCGTGTACGTAGCCGGCGAAGGTGCAGTCATCGTGTTCAACCAGGCGGGGAACGGCTGGAGTGAGCCGGTGCGAATGCCGGGGTTCCCGACGGCCGATTCCATGTCCACCGTGGGCGTGGTCGATCTGCTCGGGTCCGGTACGGCGTGTCTCGTGTGGTCATCGCCGTGGCGGGGCGTGGCGAAGCCGCCGATGCGGTACATCGATCTTTTGGGCAGCAAGAAGCCGTATCTACTCACGTCGGTCAAGAACAACCTCGGGGCCGAGACGAAGCTCGAGTATGCGCCCTCGACGAAGTTTTACCTGGAGGATCTGAAGGCTGGAAAGCCGTGGGTGACGCGGCTGTCGTTCCCCGTGCACGTGCTCACGCGTGTGGAGACGTTCGACGCAGTCAGCAAGGCGCGGTTCGTCAGTACGTACAAGTATCATCACGGGTACTACGACGGCGCGGAGCGAGAGTTCCGGGGGTTTGGCCTCGTCGAGCAATACGACGCGGAGTCGTTCTCGGCCGAGCGCGGAAAGGGGCTCTTCGCGGAGGCTCCACCGGTGGAGGAGGAATTCCACCTGCCGCCGGTGCTCACGAAGACGTGGTTCCATACGGGCGCGTTCATCGACAGGAGCCGGATCGCGAAGCAGTTCGAGAAAGAGTATTATGCCGGTGACGGGCAGAGACCGGAATTGCCCGATGCCGTGCTGCAGACGGGGTTGTCGCCGAGGGACCTGCGTGAGGCCTGCCGGGCGCTCAAGGGGCAAATCCTCCGCACGGAGGTCTACGCGCTCGATGGTTCCGAGGCGGAATCGCACCCGTATGTCGTGACGGAGGTTTGCCCTGCCATCGTGCGGGTGCAGCCTTCGGCGGCGAAGGCGTATGCGTCGTTCTTCGCGTATGCGCGTGAGTCCGTCGAGATTCATTACGAGCGTGACCCGGACGAGCCGCGCGTGGTGCATACGCTGGCGCTCGATGTCGATTCGTTTGGCCACGTGGAGCGCTCGGTAAGCATCGCGTACGCGCGGCGGAACATTCCGGAAAACACGCCCGGACAGGGGCTATTGGCCACCCTGACCGAGAGCGACGTGGTCAACGAGGATGGGGAGGCGAGCTGGTACCGCCTCGGAGTGCCCAAGGAGGCGCGAACGTACGAGCTCACGGGGCTCTCCACGACACAGAGCACATTGTTTTTGTTCGACGAGGTGCTTGGCGATGTGAACGCCGCCGACGCGATCCCCTACGAGGCGATGCCCAACGGCACCGCAATGCAAAAGCGCCTGGTCGAGCGGGTGCGGCAGGTTTATTACGACAGCACGACGCTATCCGGGTCCTCCCCCGCAGCCCTGCCTCTCGGCACGATTGACGCGCTCGCGCTGCCTTACGAGACGTATGCGCTAGCCTTCACACCCGGGCTCTTGACCACGGCTTATGGCTCGCGCGTGACCTCGACCATGCTCACCCAGGGCGGGTACATCGAGGAAAACGGCGAATACTGGGTGCGAACCGGCCGCCAGGTGTTCGATCCGGACAAGTTCTACTTGCCGATCGAGATCCTGGATCCGCTCGGCAATCCTACGACCATCACGTACGACGTCCACGACTTGCTCGTGACGTCCGCCGAGGACTCGCTCGGGAATACGGTCACCGCGACAAACGACTACCGCATCCTCGGGCCCACGCTCGTCACCGACCCGAACGGCAACCGCAGCGCCGTGAAGCTCGACGAGCTCGGGATGGTCGTGGCGACGGCCGTGATGGGCAAGGTTGGCTCGAACGACGGGGACACGCTGGAGGATCCAACCACGACGTTCGCGTACGACCTCGACGCATGGCGCACGACGGGTAAACCCAACGTCGTGCACGCGGCCGCGCGCGAGCGGCACGGGGATGCGCTGACGCCGTGGCAGCACAGCTACACGTACCTCGACGGGCTCGGGCGTGAGATCCTGAAGAAGGTGCAGGCCGAGCCCGGTCCGGCGCCGGTGCGCGACGAGAACGGGGGGCTTGTCAAGGACGAGAACGGCGCGGTAGTGTTGGCCACCGCCTCGCCGCGATGGGTGGGCACGGGGCGCGTGGTCATTGACAACAAGGGCAATCCCGTCAAGCAGTACGAGCCGTTCTTCACGGCCACCCACGAATACGAGGACGAACAGGAGCTCGTCGAGTGGGGCGTGACGCCGATCCTGCGTTACGACCCACTCGGCCGGCTCATCCGAACGGACCTGCCGAACGGGACGCATTCACGGGTAACGTTCACGCCCTGGCAGCAGGCGAGCTGGGACGGGAACGATACGGTGCTCGAAACGGGCAACCCCTGGTATGCCGCGAGGCAGCCAAGCGCGACGCCGACGCCTTCGACGCAGGAGCAGCGGGCGGCGGAGCTGACCAAGAAGCATGAGGGTACGCCGGCTCTGGTGCATTTCGACGTGCTGGGCAGGTCAGTGCGCGGGGTCGAGAATAACGGGGCCGCGGGGTCGTACACGACCATGGCGGAGCTCGATATCGAGGGGAATCCGCGGAAGATCGTGGACGCCCGTGAGAATACGGCGATGGAGTATGTCTTCGACATGCTCGGGCGGACGCTGTACCAGAAGAGCTGCGATTCTGGAGAGCGGTGGACGCTGGCGAATGTGCTCGGGAACCCGATTCGAGGCTGGGACGGCCGGGGGCATGTGGTGCGCTCGGTGTACGATGCGCTGAATCGGCGGACGGGGCTGTGGGTGCAGAAGGGGGCGGATCCGGAGGTGCTCGCCGAGGTGACGGTGTATGGCGAGGGGCAGACGGATCCGGAGGACGCGAATCTGCGTGGGAAGGTGTATCAGGTGAAGGATGGGGCCGGGGTGATCACCTCGGTTGAGTACGACTTCAAGGGGAATTTGCTAGAGGGTCAGCGGCAGCTCGCGCAGAACTACTCGACGCAGCTCGATTGGTCGGGCTCGGTGGCGCTCGAGACGGAGGTGTTCACGCGGACGACGGCGTACGATGCGTTGAATCGGCCGACGAGCCTGACGACGCCGGATCAGAGTGAGATCAAGCCCGTGTACAACGAGGCGAGCCTGCTCGAGGCGGTCGCTGTGCGGATCCGGGGCGCGAGCACCTGGACGACGTTCGTCGATGACATCGATTATGATGTGAAGGGGCAGCGGGAGAAGATCGTTTACGGAAATGGGGTGGTCACGGAGTACAGTTACGATCCGCTGACCTATCGGTTGACGCGGCTCAAGACGACGCGGACGTCGGATAATGCGCTCCTGCAGGACCTGCGGTACACGTACGATCCGGTAGGCAACATCGTCGAGATTGCCGACCTGGCGCAGGAGGAGCTCTACCACAACAGCGAGCTGGTGGAGCCGCGCTGGAAGTACGTGTACGACGCGCTTTACCGGTTGATCGAGGCAACGGGGCGGGAGCATTCGGGGCAGAACTCCGACATCCAGCAGGATCAGAATGGTTTTCCGCTGGTGAACGCAGCGAACCCGAATGATCCGCAGGCGATGCGGAACTACACGGAGAGCTTCGAGTACGACGTGATCGGCAACATCGAAAAGATGATCCACGCCGCGCAAGGCAGCACGGGGAGCTGGACGCGGCGGTACCAGATCGCGCCGACGAGCAATCGGCTGATTGGCACCAGCTTGCCGGGGGATGACGAGACCGAGTTTTCGGCGACGTATACCTACGACGAGCATGGGAGCATGATCACGATGCCGCATCTGGACGGCATCGCATGGGACTTCAAGGACCAGAAGCGCGAGGTCGACAAGGGCGGTGGGGGGACGGTCTACTTCACCTACGACGCTGGCGGGCAGCGCGTGCGGAAGGTCTGGGAGCATAGCGGTATCGTCGAGGAGCGGATCTACCTCGGGGGGTTCGAGGTCTATCGTAGGCACGAGCTCGGGAATGTCGTGCTGGAGCGGGAGACGCTCCACGTGATGGATGATGCGCGGCGGATTGCGATGGTGGAGACCAAGACGGTCGACACGTCGGATCCGAACCTCGCGGTGACGTCGCGGGTGCGGTATCAGCTTGGGAATCACCTCGGGTCGGCTTCGCTGGAACTTGATGGGGACGGGTTCGTCATCAGTTACGAGGAGTACCATCCCTATGGGACGACCGCCTACCACGCTGTGGCGAGCGGGGTGGAGGTCAGCGCGAAGAGATATCGGTATACGGGCAAGGAGCGGGATGAGGAGACGGGGCTGTATTACCATGGAGCGAGGTATTATGCACCGTGGCTCGGGAGGTGGACGAGTGCGGATCCAGCGGGGTTGGTAGATGGGGCGGGGGTGTATACGTATGTGAGGGGAGGGCCGGTTGGTTCATGGGATCCGAACGGGACTGACACAACTGGGTTCTGGCAGAAGTCCCTTGATGAGGCTGAATCGTGGGTCCTTCGGCAGGGCGGCAATCTGGGCGAGAATCTCGTCTACGGTGGTGTCGTTCTCCCTGCGGCGGTCGCAGCCGGGACCTTGGTTCCGGCTTGGGCTTGGCTCGCTGCTGGCCTAGCCGCTACTACGCAAATACAGAGTTCCGATGATGTTGCCGGGCACATGAATGCGGCCTCCCTGTCGGCGCCAGCCATGGGAAGATTGGGACCAACTAAGCCTTCGCCCGCCAAGCCTCCGGCGACGCCGGCCACGGAGCCACCGCCGACCGCACCTCCTGCTACGCCAGAGGCCACACCGGCGCCTCCTTCTGCTATTGCGAAGACTACACCACTGCCTAGTCCCAAGCCTACTCCGCCAGTATCGCAAGCTGCGCCACCGACTGCACCCAGCCCAGCAGCTGCGCCCAGCCCAGTAGCTGCGCCCAGACCAGCTGCACCCAGCCCAACAGCCGCACCAAAGCAGCGGCCTATCAACGGCAGAGTGAACGTGGGTGGCGGGCTTGAAGATGGAGCGAAGTCCGCGACGAACCTCAACCCAGTGAAACCAGGAAGCGGCGGACCGAGCCGCGGAATCCCGAACCATGTCAAAGGCAGTTTCGAGGAGATTGGAGAACTCTTCGAGGCTGGCTCAGCGGATCACATCTTCTCTAACCGTCTCAGGTTTATAGACGTGACCGACTGGACCGCGGCAGCGCAAGGGGCCGCTCGAGTGGCAGCACCGGGAGCTAAGTTAAGTTTGAATGTTTGGGCAACCCCGCAGGAGGCACTAAAGGTTGCAGATGCGTTCACGGCAGCTGGCTGGAAGGACGTGAAGGTGCTCGGTGAGGGTGTAGGAACCGTCATCATGGGTATCATGGGTCGATAGAACTAGGGGACGACAATGGTGGACTTTTATTTGCACACAAGCGCTGAGGCTGAACGATTTGCATTCTCCGGAGCCGTTGCCATCGTAGATGCAACAGCAATCGCGTTCGCCGCAGTCGAGGACATCATGAAGAGTGGCGCGCCCGAGGCCTCAGCGCGCCTTCTGGTCGAGACCGCAGCGACTCTCTCGCAAGCCTATGGCAGACGGAATGATTGGCCGGGGCGCCTTGCAGAGTTGATTGCCGCCAGGCTCGGGACAGGCACCGAAGGAGATCCTGGTTCCGTAGTTTTTTCTGGCGTGGTGGCGGCTCGCGATGCGGTGCACGTGTGTACCGCGGGCGATACTAGAGTCCATCTGGTAAAAGGCGGGAACATTCTCTACTGCACTCGCGACCATGTCCTTAAGCACGAGTCGCCGGAATGGATCCGAGAGATTTACGACGGTGCTTTTATTGCCGATCATGAAACTATGCTCACCCGAACCCTCGGTATGTGCAAGCTACCGCCGCAGAAGGAGACATGGTTTGCCGAAGCGCCATTCACAGTGCTTGTCTGCTCGTCTGGATATCATCGACATCGCTCGCCGGAAAACTACATCCACGAGCTTATCCAAATCACCACGTATAAATCCGAGGTGATGACCGATGGCATCCTCGCGCGAATCTCGATTTGAGTGGCCAGCGCGTCGCCTTCCCAAGGTGGTCAAGGTCCGAGCCCGTCTTTGCTTGACCTAAAGAGTGGGGGAGTGCGCCCACCTGTACAATGCCGTCGGCCAAGGAGGCCCCGATGAGCCGTCGTCGCTTCGTTGCCGCGCTCTCCCTCACGCTTCTTCTGCCCGCTTTCGCGATCCTGCCCTCGTGCACCGATCCATCCTGCGCTGACGGTGGTGAAGGCTGCCCATGCGAGAAGGCCGTCGAGTGCGGCGAGCTGCCCCCCTGCAAGGGCTGGCGCTGCGATGGGACGTGCCACATGAAGGACGCCCCGGTGGCGTGGACCTGCGCGGGTGGGGTGTGCGACGGCGCGGGCCACTGCCTCGGCTGCCTGCAGGACGCGGACTGCGGACCCGGACACACCTGTGAGGCCAGGAACATCTGCTCGAGCTGCGATGACGGCGTGAAGAACGGGGACGAGACCGACGTCGACTGCGGCGGGTCGTGTCCGCTGTGCCCGGGGACGTGCAACGTGGACACGGACTGCCCGGCAGGCTACTGCTGGGAGGGCCTGTGCGTCCGGTGCGATGACGGGATTCAGAACGGAGACGAGACCGGCATCGACTGCGGCAACTCCGGTGGGCGCTGCCCAATCTGCTCCGGACCATTCTGCGAGACGAACGCCGAGTGCGCGAGCGGCGCGTGCGAAGCCGGCGTCTGCTGTGCTAAACCGTGTCCCATTTGTTACGATTGCGGGTTCCCCTTCGGCGAATGCGTCCCTCGTGCTTATGGGACATATGATACCAAGAACGCGCCAGATCCTTCAATCGTCTGCGTCGGAATATATGTCTGCGACGGGAAGGGGCGCTGCGCGCTCGATTATGGCGAGCCCTGCACGACGAACGAGGATTGCGCGTCGGGGAATTGCCTCAGCGGCACATGCGATGTGATGTAACCCCTCAGCGCTGTCATGGGGGTGGGGCCAACTCGGGGATGCAGCAAAATGTCACAGGCGATACCATCAACGGTTCACCCATGACCTCGCCCCCGCTGGGCTCGCAGGTACCTGCCTCGTAGAAAAGGACCTCGGCGGTTTTGCTGCCGAGTGCGGTGCCGCTTGCCAGGTCGACACACTTCGGGTCCTCGTTCGACGGCAGGATAAAAGACGCCTGTTCGTTCGTGCATGCGTCGTCCGCGTACGCCCTGACCCGCACCGAGCAAAACGCGCCTTCCGGTGAACTGCAGCCGCAGGCTGTGCAGATTCGCGTCTCCTCTGCTTTTCTCCAGCCTGAATGTCGATCGGACCACTCTTCCGGGCACTCGAGAGCAGCCTCGAGCCCATGCGCGACAAGACAGAGCCGATACCCGGCCGGAGCGGCCCCGATGCACACGTGCGACAAGTCGCAGGTACCGAGGGGTGCTGACGGGTATTCGAGCACCTTGGTGCGCGTCGGCGGGGGCAGTGGTTGTCCTTCAGGCGGCATCGCCGGTATTGCCACGCAGGGTGCAATGGCCGGTGGTTCGACCACCAATGATCGGACGCAGGGGCTGCCGTCGCACATTGCCCCCGCCGGGATCTGGCTGGACGACGCGCAACTTCCGTCCCATCCGGCCGGGGGGTCAAACGGGGTCACGGTTGGAGGAGAAATGTCTTGACAAGCGATAGAGTTTGCGTCCCACGCAGCCGGCATGACGCAGCCGGCAGACTCCGCCGCGCATGAGCAGGCCGGACACGTGGGTTCGGCGAACACCACGTCAACCCAGCTTAGCCAGGGCGAGCCTCCCAGCCCTTCAGGCAGCGGATCAGTCTCCTTCCCCATCCACACGTACGAGGGGTAGTAGTCGAACCCGCCGCCGCCAGGCGACACGCACTCCGCGTCAGAGGGGCACCCAGACGACGAGCCCGCTTCTGGACCTCCATCATCGTCACCCGAATCGGCCTCGTCCTCGTCGCCGGCATCCACGTCGGCGTCATCCCCCGCATCAGGCGGGCACGCGTACTTGTCTCCTGGCGGGCCGCAGCACGGTACCTCCTCGCCGTCATCGTCGAAGCAGATGGTGGTCCCCGAGATGACTCCGTTGCAACTCTCCGCGTCGCACGCTGCGAGCCCGAGCGCGATCAATGTACCGAGGTACGCGGCGAAGGTCCTGAACGCACGCACGCCGTAAAAGCTAGCTTTCGCGTCTGGGCTTCGTCAACGTCGGGACGCGACGGACAAACCAACGCGGGGCTCCGTCGCGTTCCACGAACGCTTGCGCCTCACGCGCCCCACGGGCATGCTCTGCGGTGGGGACAAACCTGCTCTCTCGGGTCATGCGGGACGCCTCTTCACGCCCTTTCTGGGCGCCTTTTTTGCTCGTCGCAGCCCTGCTCTACGGCACCTCGGAGGCCACGGCGCAGCCATCCCAGGTGCTGCCTTGGCGCCTCGACTACGCCCCCGGTCCCGACGCCCCGAAGAACTGCCCGGACAAGAGCTACATCAAGGCCGCTCTCGCCACGAAGCTCAAGGGCCACGACCCCTTCACCGACGACGCGCCGCGCTTCATCTCCGTGAAGCTCGTGCTCACGCCGCAGCGGATCGAGGCGCATATCGAGGCGCGCGACGAGAACGGAGAGGTCGTCGACAACCACGTTACCCACGCGGAGTCTTGGCGGTGCGATCAGCTCGCAGATCGCACCGTGTTCTACCTGCGCGACATCATCGATCCTCTCGTGCTTCCCCCTCCCGAGGCAGATGCGGTGCCGAGCTCGTCCGTGCCTCCGGCATCATCTCCGCCGTCGACTCCTCGGCCACCTGCTCCTCTGCCAAGTCGGCCAGCCGCAAAGCCCCCGATGCGCTCGCCGTGGCTCCCGAAGCTCGCCGCATCAGCTAGCGCGGGTGCGGCCTGGTGGAGCGCCCCGAAGACGGCGCTGAGCCTTGCGATGGGCCTCGAGGCGCGGTGGCCCCGATTCTCCGTAGGGATCGAAGGGTACTACGACCATGCCTGGGAATTAGCGACGCAGCAGGACGTAACGGGCGAACGTGCGGCGTTGGCTGCGCTGGCGTGCTTTCGCCAGGATCTCTTCTCGGCTCGGGGTTTCGCCCGCGCGTGCCTCTTTGGTGACGTGACACTTCTGTTGGTTGACGCCCAGAAGATCAAGCTCTCCGATGACGATGAGCTCGTGTTCGATCTCGGCGCGCGGCTCGGCGGTGGGTTCTGGCTCGCTCGCTACTTGGGCCTCGAGCTCCACGGGGACGTTGCCTACGTGCCCCGCCGGCCGGCGTTCGTCATCGACGGCGAGGAACTCTGGCGCGCGCCGCGTCTCACCGGCGCAGTCCGGGTCGGCCTGGTTGTTCCCTTCGACATCCGGTGAAGTAGGTTTCGATCACAAGGCCGTATGATTTATTGGACGGGTCGCCCGTCTCGGCGCGTGTTTGTCTTTGTGCGGCTCCTCCTCCCGTTCCTGCATCACGCCAGCGACGCCTTTCTCCGCTTCTACGCGACGCACCTCCTGACCGTTCTCGGGATCCTTGCTCGGATGGGCGTGCGTCAGGCGGATGTCGACGACCTCGCGCAGCTCGTCTTCCTGAAGGTCTATAAGAACTTCGACAAGGTCCCGTCCGCAGGGGTCGAGGACTGGCTCAAGATGATCTGCGACCAGCAGGCAGCGGAGCACTACCGCCTCTACCGTCACCGCTTCGAGACCCCCGAGGCAGACGTCGGCGTGGACGTGCCCAGCGACGAGAACCCGCACGAGCGCTTCGAGCATCATGAGCTCGATCAGGTCGTCAAACGCGTGCTCCAGACCATGGACGCGAAGCTCGTCGATGTACTGGTCAGGGCAGAGTTCAACGGGGAGTCGCTGCCGAAGATCGCTGCGGCGCTCGGGGTCTCGCGCAACACCGCGCAGGCCAGGCTCGTCGAGGCCAAGAACGTCTTCCGGCGCAGGGTGAAGAAGCTGTTCGGCCGGGACTTCACGCCGTTCATGCTGCTGCCCTTCGGCCTCGATGCCGTCTTCCACCCCGAGGACCTCACGCCCGACTTCATCGAGAGGACGCGGCACGAGGTGTGGCGCCGCGTCGCCCGCGAGCTCGGCTTCCACGAGGCGCCTCCTCCGGCCCTGGCGCCGAGCCCGGCGCCGCCTTCCGAACCGCCGGCTTCGGGCATGCGGCTCATCCAAGCGGTCGCGCCCCGGGGCTCTGGGCCTGTCGCTCCGGCCACGGTGAAGGTGGTGCTCGAGCGCCTCATCAAGCACCCGCTCTTCCTGGTCGGCGTCGGCGCCCTGGGCGGGGGTGGCGCGGTCGCGCTCTGGCCCCACGACGAGTCGCCTGCCGCGCGGCATGCGGTGCCGATGGTGCTGTCCGTCGTGGTCGACGAGAGCGGGCGTGGTGAGAGCTCCTCTCACGGTGCGCTTCCGCCCGCCCCCGGACCGAGTCCCACCGTGGTTGTCGTCGCGCCCCCGCGCGCCGCGCCCGCCGCAGTGCCCCTCAACGACCCGGAGACGACAAACCTCGAACAAGCCCGGGAGATGCTCTCGCGCGGGCAGTTCGCCGAGGCGCTCGCCACGCTGCGACAGCATGAACGGGACTACCGGAGCAGTCATCACGCGGGGGTCCGGAACAAGTACATCGCCGCGGCGCTCGAGGGCCTGCGGCAGAACGAGCAGAAGAGCGGCAGCACGCCCTGACCAGCCTCTTGCACGCGGGCGTGCACTTTCCTTGGACGGGTCGCCAGCGTCGGCTCGTGTTTAGAGAGTAAGGGACATGCGGCTTTGCGCCCGGGCATGGTCGCCGGCACGCGGGCGCGTTTGTCCTCGCGAATTATCATCATCCGCAGACGGCCGCGGTGCTGAGCGCGCGTTGGAGGGCGTTCGTGAGGCATACACCGCGGTCGCCTGGGGATGGTGATATTCGCTCGAAGGAGGTCGCGGGATACAGCTCGCATTCGCTAGCCCAGGTTCCGCGCCCGCCTCCGGGCGATCATCACTTCGATCGCCATCCGCTGTCGTCTGCGGCGTTTCCCGAGTCGACGTCGCAGAGCCGACGACATGCGGTTTCGCGGCTTTTCAGGCTGTAGACGGCATTCGTGCGCTCGGAGGGGTACATGGCCGACGAGGAAGAAGACGAAGCCGCCACGCGCGTGATGACGTGCCCGGCAGCGAGCCACGAAGAAGACGACAACGCCTCCACGGCGTTCTTCGTGCGGCCGGCTATTCCCGCGCCTCCCGTTGCCGCCACGTCGATCCCGGTCAGGCCCTCATGGTGGCGCGTGCTCATCGGCGTCTTGTGCTTCTGGCGACGCCGCCCTGGAGCAGCGGTTGTCGCTGCTCCTCCGCCGTCCCTTGCACCTGCGCGTCCGCCGGCCTTTGCGTCGACATCGCACGTGCTCGTGTCCGCGCCCAAGGCGGCGCGCAGGCCCGCCCCCACGCTGGTCTCGCCTCTCTCCCCAGGGCGGCGCGCCGTTGTCGACGAGGTGCACATGCTGCTCTGGAGCTTCGAGCCGCATGAGCTTGAGGCGGCCGCGAAGCTCATCGAGCACATCGTCGCAGCTAGGCTCGCGGGGCCAGAGGGGCGTGTCGAGGCGCAGATCATCTACGCGCTCATTTACACGCGCCCCGACGACGACGGGGCGATCGGCCTTGCTGTTCTGCGGGGCAAGCTCCTCGGGATCGCACGATCCGCAGCGGACCAAGCGCTCCTTCATCTCGAAGAGCAAGGCCAGGTTGTACTTCGTCCTAGGGATCCGCTCTCCGGGACACGACAAGTTGCTGCCGGGATCGAACATGCCACGCGTGGGCTGCTCGAGCGCGTCGCTCTGTACCCGTCCGGCAACCCCCATCCTTCCGCTCCTGCGCTCTTCCGTGCAGTTCTCGTCGTCGAAGGAGGTTCGTCATGGCTACGAGGACGACGAGGACCGAGCGCCGGTGGCGGCGCGTCGTGGACG
>NZ_JASBQE010000189.1 GCF_029960785.1 Polyangium sp. 15x6 | reverse complement strand
GGCCGCGCCTCCGGCAGGCGCCAAAGCACAGGCGGCGCCCCCTGCGGCGACTCCGGCCGCGCCTCCGGCAGGCGCAAAAGCACAGGCGGCGCCCCCTGCGGCGCCTCCGGCCGCGCCTCCGGCAGGCGCAAAAGCACAGGCTACGCCCCCCGCCGCCGCGCCTCCGGCCTCGCCGCCGGGGGCAAAGGCCCCCGCCGCGCCGCCCGCCGCGCCGGCGGATGCAAAGGCGCAAGCCGGGACACCGGACCAGAAAAAGGACGCCGCGCCCGCCGACGCCAAGGCGCAAGCCGGGGCCGATGCAAAGGCGCCGGCGGAGCCGCCTGCGGATCCGCAGAAGGAAGCGGCGAAGAAACTGGAGGAGGGTCTGCGGGCGCAGAAAGCCGGCCAGCACGGCAAGGCCCGCGAGGCGCTCGACGCTGCGTTCCGGATCAAGCCAACCGCGGAGATTGCGCTCGCCCTTGCGCGTTCCGAGATGCAGCTCGGAACGCCGCGCGACGCGGCCGAGCACCTCGCGTATTTCCTGCGCGAAGGCCAGGCGGCGAAGCCCGAGGACCGTCAGGCAGCCGAGAAGATGTTCGCCGAGGCGAAGTCCAAGGTCGGCACGCTGATCGTGAGCGTCGACCAGGACGGGGCCGAGGTGCAAGTCGACGGCAAGCCGGTCGGGAAGTCGCCGCTGAACGGCGCGGTCTTCGTGGAGCCCGGCCCGCGTACCCTCACGGCGCGCAAGGAAGGGATGCCGGAAGCCAAGAAAGAGCTCACGGTCGCGGCCGGCGCCGAGAGCACGGTGCCGCTCGTGGTCACGCCCCCGCCGCCGCCCCTGGCCAAACCCACGCCCCCACCGCCGCCCCCGCCGCCGGCGCGGAACAAGACGCTGATCCTCGCGGGCGCGGGCATTGCGGGCGGTCTCGCGCTCGTGAGCCTCGGGACGTTCATTGGGTACTCGGTCGTCGAGTCGGGGAGTTATGACACCTGGGAGGCGAATAAGTGCGTCCAGCAAAATGCGCAGTGCGTGAGTGATTTCAATGACGCACAGTCGACGAGCACCACGCTCGGGAATACGGCGTTCTGGACGCTGATCGGCGCAGGGGTCGTCGGGGCGGGGACGGCTGTCTATGCATTCACGGGCAAGAAATCGGAACCTTCTGCCTCCTTCCACGTGACGCCGGGCGGTGTCGTGGTGAAGGGGAGCTTCTGAACGAGGGCCGACGCCCCGACGAACGAGAGGTTGGAATCTCCAATGAATCGGTATGGATCATCGATGACCTTGGCTTTGGCCCTCGGCGCGCTGATGGCGGCGCTCGGGGGTTGTCCCGCAGAGAATGACCCGCCGCCGGACACGACGGGCGGCGCGGGCAACGGCGGCTCGGGTGGGATGGCGTCGAGCTGCGGCGACGGCGTCCTCGACATGGGCGAGACGTGCGACGACGGGAACAACGCGGACGGCGACGGCTGCTCGGCCTGCGCGGTGGACGCGTGCTACACGTGTGACGCGAATGCGCCGAGCGTCTGCACGCCGAAGGCCGCGGGCGATGCGTGTGAAGACACCAAGATCTGCAACGCGACGGGCCAGTGCGTCGAGTGCATCGACAATGCCCAGTGCGGCGGCGGGTATTGCTTCCAGGATGCATGCGCGTCCTGCGATGACAATACGAAGAACGGCGACGAGACGGACGTCGATTGCGGTGGTACGCATTGCGGGTTGTGTGACCAGGGCAAGACCTGCGTCGCGGGCGCGGATTGCACGTCGACGTTCTGCGCGGATGGCGTGTGCTGTGACGCCGCGTGTGATGGCGCGTGTCTTTCTTGCGGCGTGGCAGGCGCCATCGGGGAGTGCAATGCCATCCCCAAGTACGCCGAAGACCCGAGCTACGGAATGGGCGAAGCGTGCCTTGCCTCCGAGGGTGAAGAGTGCTCCGGCGCCGGAACTTGCGGAAAAGCGGTCGGCCAGGAATGCATGACCAACACTGACTGCGCGACCCTCAATTGCAAGGATCCCGAGATGGACGGGACAAAGGCGTGCGTGAAGGCGAACGGCGAGCCGTGCTCGGCGGCCGGCGAATGCGCGAGCAACAATTGCATGGATGGCGTGTGCGCCATGTGAGGTAGCCGCGGGGGCTCTACGAGCCCCCGCGCACCGTTCCCCAACCAACCCCCCCCCTTCGCATCCTTCGTCTCTCTTCACGCCCGCCTGAAGCTCGGCTAGCGTCCGCCCGGAGGCCTCGAGGTACCGGTGAACGGAGCTTACGCGCGGATCTGCGGATGGTTGGGAACCCTGGCGCTGCTCGGGGTCGGCTGTGGCCAGATCCTCGGCCTGGACGAGTACGTGCTCGTCGACCCGGGCGCCGGCGGAAGCGGCGGCTCAGGTGGGGTCATGCCGGCCTGCGGGGACGGCGTCCTAGGCCCGGGTGAAAGCTGCGACGACGGGAACGACATGGCCGGCGACGGCTGTACGTCGTGCATGGTGGATGCGTGTTACACGTGCGGCAACACGGCCGCCGGAAGCATCTGCTCAGCAAAGACGCTTGGCGACGTGTGTGCGGCAGGCTTCTGTGACGGCGCGGGGATGTGCGTCGAGTGCCTCGTCGATGCCCATTGCAGCAGCAGCGCCGGGACGTGTGACCAGAACAAGTGCGTGACCTGCACCGACGCTTTGAAGAATGGCGACGAGACGGATGTAGATTGCGGTGGTGAGCATTGCTCGCCCTGCACTCAGGGGAAAGCCTGCCTCGCGAAGACGGATTGTTTGTCGACGTTCTGCACGGATGGTGTTTGTTGCGGCACCGCGTGCAACGAAGAGTGCGTCACGTGCATCTATCCAGGATTCGTCGGTGAGTGCTCCCTCGTCGACAAGTATGGCGAAGACCCAAGCTATGGCATGGGTGAGGCATGTCTCCTCGCAGAGGGGGAAAGCTGTGGAATCGGAAATTGTCTCAAGGCCTTCGGTCAACCGTGCGCAGGCAACATCGAATGCTCGACCGCCCGTTGCGGCGATCCCGACATGAACGGGACGAACACCTGCGTGAAGAACGTCGGCGACCCCTGCACCCTGCCGGCCGACTGCTACACGAACATCTGCACGAACGGCCTCTGCGCAATGTGAGGCTCCTCATCTCCGTATCGACACCGCCTCACCCCCCGTTGCGCCCCCTCCCCCACCCGTGGTAGTGCCCGCGCCATGACCGGCACGCTCCACGATGAAATCCCCATTCTCGATCTCCAGGACGTCGGCTCCGGCGACGTGGAGCGCGAACGACGGGCCGCCGCCGCGATCGAGCGTGGGCTCGGCCGGTACGGGCTCGTGTACGTGAAAAACCACGGCATCGACCCCGCCGCGCTCGACGCGTTCTACACCGAGTTCCTCGCCCTCACCGCCCTCTCCGACGCCGAGAAGCGTTGCTGGGCCCGCGCCGACCTCTGGTTCCAGCGCGGATACACACCGCCGAACACCGAAAAAGCCGTCGTCGCCGGGGGCCAGCCGGATTTCAAGGAGTGCTGGTTCGCCGCGCCCCTCGAGGTCGATCCCGTCGCGGCCGAGCTCTACCCCGAGATCCACCCGCCGAACGTATGGCCCGAGGACCGGCCCCGCTTCCGCACGTTTTACGAGGCGATCGGGCAGGCTCTGCACGGCGCCGGGCTCGCGCTCCTCCGGGCCTGCGCGGACGCGCTCTCCTTGCCGCGTGAGACGTTCGCCTCTGTGACCCGCGGCGCTCCCCATATCACGCGCGCCTTGCTGTACTTGCCGCTCGACGAGCAGCAATGCGAAAACGGCGTCCTCTGGGGCGAGGAGCATACCGATTTCAATCTGCTCACGCTCCTGCCGGGCGGATGGTTCCTCGATCGGGATCGCAATCGCTGCGCGCGGCCCGACGACCGGAGCGGGCTCTTTCTGCGCACGCGGGGCACGGACGGTCGCCCCGGCGGCGATCTCGTGCCGGGAACCGCGCCGCCCGGCTGCATCGTGGCCCAGGTCGGGCAGCAGCTCGAGATCCTGACCGGGGGGCGCCTGCTCGCCACGCCCCACGTGATCACCGCGCCGAAGACCCCGGGGTATGCGCGCACCTCGATGGCCCATTTCGTCCACGTGCACACCGATACGCGCCTCTTCCCGCTGCCGCCGTTCCAGACCCGCGAGACGATGATGGCCTATCGGCCGCCGGTCCTCGCAGGCACGTACGACATCAAGACGCTGGTCGACATCGGCCTCGCGCCCCCCGAGGTTCTCTCGAAGCTCGGCTATCGCCATTATGACAGGCTCGCGAGCGTGCGCGCGGGCGAGAGCCGCTGAGAAAGCCCGCGCGAAAGGCCGTGCATTGAGGCCCCGGGGCCTTCGTGGTAAGAACGCCGGCCATGCGCCTCCCCTCCCCGCGCTCGTCGTTCGTCGCGCTCGCCCTCGCCGCCGCGCCCGCGCCCGCGCTCGCCGCGCCTCCGAAGGTGGATCCGCCCCCGGCGCTGCGCCTCGCGATCCAGCGCGCGACGCTCGACAACGGCCTCAGGGTCGTGATGAACGTGGATCACGCCTCGAACGCAGTGGCCCTCGCCGTCACCTACGACGTGGGCTCGCGCGACGAGACGCCGGGTCAGGGCGGATTCGCGCGGCTCTTCGAGCACCTCCTGTTCGGCGCGACGAAAAACCTCGCAGCGGGCGAATTCGAATCGCTCGTGGCGAGTCGCGGCGGGTTCGTCACCGCGAGGGGCGCGGTCGATCGGACGGCGTATTCCATGATCGTCCCCGAGAACGAGCTCGCGCTCGGCCTCTGGCTCGAAGCCGAGCGCATGCACCGCGTCGATCTGAGCCAGGCGGCGATCGACGCCGACGAAAAGGCCCTCGCCGTCCTCGAGCAAGTGCCCTACGGAAAAGCCGAGGCCCGGCTCGGCGCGCTCGCGTTCGAGGGCGCCCTCGCATATGCCCACGCCGGCCACGATCGCGCGGACGTCGCCGCGGTCCGCGCGTTCCACGCGGCGCATTTCGGGCCGAACACCGCGGTGCTGGGGATCTCGGGGGATTTCGATCCGGACATGGCCATGAACCTCGTGCACCGGTATTTCGACGGCATCCCGCGTATCCAGGCCAAACCGTTCGTCGAGCCGAACGTGCCCGAGCAGGCCGCGGAGCGGCGCGAGGTCGTCGAGGACGCGCTCGCCCGCGCGCCGGCGCTTTCGTATGGGTTCGTGATGCCCAAGCTCGGTACACGTGAGCACGACGCGCTCCGTCTGGCGCAGGTGATCCTCGGCGACGGCGAGGGCTCGCGGCTCGTCGCGCGCCTCGTGCGCGGGGACGCGCTCGCGACGGAGGCGCGGGCCGAGGTCGATGCGCGTTTCGGCCGCGGGCCGGGGCTCTTCCGCATCGAGGTGCGGCTCGCCAAGGACGCGGCCGTGCCCGAGGTGGAAAAGCGAATCGACGCGGCGCTGAGGGAGCTCGCCGACGCGCCGCCCACGGAGGCGGAGACGATCCGGGCGCGAAAGAGGCTCGAAGCGGCCTTCGTCCTCGGCCTCGCGGGGAATCGTCAGCGCGCCCTGGAGCTCGGCAAATACGAGCTCTTTCATGGGGACGCGCGGGCGATCGGGCGTGAGCTCGAGCGGCTCGCGAGCGTGACGCCGGCGGACGTGCAAAAAGCGGTGGCGCAGGTTCTCGTGACGAAACGTCGAACCGTGATCGAGACGCGGCCGAAGCCGAGCGCCGCGGGCAACCTCGCGAGCGCGGCGGAGGGGTCGCGATGAGAAAACGCGCGTCTGTCCTCGGGCTTTTGGCCCTGCTCGTCACGGGTTGTCCCGGCCAAACCGTCACGCCACAGCCGGTGCATACACCTCCGCCCGCAAAGACGGCCGACACGAAGCCATCGGTGCCAGAGGCGGCCCCGGAGCCGAAGGAGCCGCCGCCCGAATCGGCGCCGCCGAGGCCGTTCTCCACGCCGAAGACGACATGGATCGAGCTGAAAAACGGCCTGCGTGTCGTGAGCCTGCTCGATCGCGCGGTGCCTGTCGCGCACCTGCGGCTCGCGGTGCTCGCGGGGATGGCGGTGGACGGAGAAAAGACGGGGCTCTCGGCGGTCTGCGCGCGGGCCGTGGCCTCGTCGGGAGCGGGATCGCTCGACGCCGTCGAGCTGCGAAAGCGGCTGGAAGGTCTCGGCGCGAGTTTGTCGGTGGACCTGAATGCGGATCGGGTGGTGTATGGCATTTCGGTGCCCGCGCCCCGCCTCGCCGAGGCGGCCGAGGTGCTCGCGTCCGTCGTCGGCCGCCCGCGCCTCGATCCGAAGGAAATCGAGCGCGTGCAGGGCGCGCTCGCCGAACGCGCCGCCGAGAAGGCCCGCAGCGACGGCGCGTGGGGCGCGCTCATGATGCTCCACCGCGACCTCTTCGCGCTCCCGAGCGAGCACCACCCCTATGCCTCGTTCGACGCGACCGCCGAGGAAATCGGGCAAATCAAGCCCGCAGATTGCAAGGATTATCATCGCCGGAATTTCGTCCCGAAGAACATGATCGCGGCGGTCACCGGCGACGTGCCCGCAGACGAGGTCCGCAAGGTCGCGGAAAAACACCTCGGCGGGCTCGCCGGAAAGGCCGCCCCGGCCCCCTCCTTCACGGACCCGTTGCCCCCGGAGTCGACGAAGATCACGCTCGTCGACAGGCCCGGCAGCGCGCAAAGCGAGATCGTCGTGGGGTCGCTCGGGCCGAAGGAGTCGGAGCCGACCTTCGCGGGTTTCGTCGCCGCGGCCGAGGTCCTCGGGGGCGCGATCACCGGGAGGCTCGCCGTCGATCTACGGAACAAACGGGGGCTTGTTTCGCGCGCCTTCGCGGAGACCGTGCCGTTCGCGAATGGGCCGTCGGCGTTTTACGTGTACACGAAGACGAACAACGATAGCACCGGCGAGGCCCTCACGGCGGTCCTCGACCACCTGCGCGCCCTCACCCAGGAGGCGCCGAGCCCCCGCGAAATGGAGACCGCCGCGCGTTTCCTCGGCGGCGTCCGCGCCGTGACCACGAGCCGGCCCGGCGGGCGAGCGGACGAGCTCTGCGACCTCGGTTCCCGCAGCCTGCCCGACGAGGCCCTCGACGAACGTATCGCCACGCTCCGCGCCCTGGCTCCCGAGGCCGCGGCCAAGGCCTTCGCCGAGCACGTGCGCCCCGGTCACGGCGTCATCGTGGTCTCGGGCGACGCCACGAGCGTGGGCCCACTCTTGCAAAGGTTCGGCGAGGTGAAGGTCGTGGACCCGACACGCAACTTCGCCCGGACCCGCACCCTGCCCGCCGCCACGGCCCCGAGCCGACCCTGAGATACCGCGCCCCGGATCGCGAAGACGAAAACCGGAAGCGGCCCCCGGATTTCACGGGTGAAACGCGACCGCCCCGATTCAGCCCTGGTCAATCCTGCGACCCCCCTCGAAACGCCCAGGATCCGCGGCCTCCCTGGGCGGAACGGGTCTTGGCCTGGCCCTTGCTAGTACGTCCCTCGTTCCTTTTTCAGGCCCCACGGGAGGGAGGTGAGACATGCCCAGCGTGCTCATCGTGGACAGCGAAAGTGCTCAGCGTCGATCTTTGTCGCTGGCTCTGCGCCTCGAAGGCTACCAGGTCGCCCTCGCCACGTCCGCCGAGGAGGTCAAAAACCACCTCGACGACAGGCAAGGGTACGACGTGGTCATGGTCGATCTCATGATCCCCGAGCTCAACGGCCTGGATCTGGCCCGGGAGATCCGCCATGGGTTCCCGCGGGCTCGCATCATTCTCACGAGCGCGTATCCGCTCTCGCAACGCCAGCTCGAACGGACCGAGTGCGGCGCGATCGGGTTCGTCCCGAAGCCCTACGAGCTCGACGAGGTGTCCCGCTACCTGCGCTCGAAGCTGACGGTCGCGGCCTGAAGCACGGAACAAGGGACACCTCGGAGGAGCGCCCCCATTCGCTCCCCCGAGGTGTCCCTTGCTCTTTTTGTCGGTCAGGGGTTCACGAGGACGATGGCATCGGCGCAGCAGCGAATGCCGAGGTTCTTGTTGAACGCGTCGCGCCTGCGATCGACCGTGTCGGAGGTGCAAGCCAGTCGGTCTTGCAGATCCCAGAACGAGCCGCCCCGATCCCGGCACTGATCGTCCTTGGAATCGTTGGGATTTCCGTTGGGCTTGCAGGAGTCCTCCCACTCCCAGACGTTGCCGGACATGTCGAAGAGGCTCGAGAAGCCGTTGCCGCCCTTGCAGTTCGTGGCGGCCTTGACCTTCTCGGGATTGCCGTTGGCGGAGTTCTCGATGCCGTCGAAGTGATCGTCGACGCACCTGGCCTTTTCGTAGTCATCGCCGTACGGATAGTTCCTCTCCCCTTTGTTGGAGCAGGCGTACGTCCACTCGCTCTTCGTGGAATCGTTGAAATCGTCATAGTCGAGCGGTGACGCGCCGAACCCGCCGCACAGGCGCTTGCCCACGCCCTCGCAGAAGGCGCGCGCGTCACACCAGTCGACGCAGGCCACAGGGTGCTCGGGCTTGCCCTGCGGATCGTAATGGCTCGGATTGCACTGGTTGCCGCTCGAGCGCGGGACGAACGTGGTCTTCCAGCCGCACACGGGATCTTGCTGCTGCGGCGTCGGGTTCGTGTCGAGCCACTTCGAATACTGCAGGCTCGTGACCTCGGTCGCATCGATGCAATAAGGACCCTCAGGGCCCTCGACGAGCACCATCGGCGTGCTGGTGATCGGGCACGTCGGGCCGCCCCCGCCCCCGCCCCCCTGGCCGCCCGCGCCGCCCATTCCACCGGCGCCGCCCGCGGCGCCCGTCCCGCCCGCGCCTCCGATTCCGCCAGCGCCCGCGCCGCCCGCTCCGCCGAC
>NZ_JASBQE010000188.1 GCF_029960785.1 Polyangium sp. 15x6 | reverse complement strand
GTTATTGTGCGGCTGCGACGAACCCGCCGAGCGCACGCCGGCGCGGCGAGCATGCGCGTGCCGCGCACGTGGCGCCTGCCATGGGCGCGGATGGTCGTCCAGACGGTGGTGGGCGAGGACTTACGGCGCGCCATCATCCACGATCAGAACGGCCTGTTTGTTGCGGACGTTGTTGCCGCCGACGCAGAGCTCGTGACCGCCGCACCAATTCTGCTCGGCTACCTTGCGGGGCTTCTCGATGATCCACTGGCTACCATTTTCGACGACCTCTCAAACCAGGAAGCCATTGTCGCCAAGCTATTGAAAAGAGACGGCATGGGAGCTGTAGAAGGCTGAGCGAATGGAAGCATAATCGTCTCTATTCGTCAAAGTGGTTGGGGAAGCCTCACACCAATCTTCTTTCCTTCGCGCCCCCGCGCGAGATCCTCCAGTCCGAGCGCCGCCCACATCCACTCCGGATCATACCCGACCGTTCCCTCCGCCACCGCCCGCTCGTACATCAGCTCCAGGTCCTCGATCATCCTGGCCACACGCAGTCGCAGCGCCTCGATCTTCGAGGCCGCCCGAGGCGTTTGTCCGTCGAGCATAGGGATCGGTTCGTCGATCCACCTTTCGTAATGCTCCCTGTAGAACTGCGCGAGCGCTTCGCGTGCCGGCCCATCGAGCGCCTCCGGCAGCGCCTTCGATGCGCGGCCGTGACGAGGTGAAGCTTCACTCATACCTCGCTCCACGTCTTCGTGCTTCGTGACGCGGTATCGCACCGCATCGCCCGCAAGACCTTCCACGAGCGTCCGGGCACGCTCGCCGCGCTCGCGGGAGTTGGTCTGAATTTCCAGCCGAGCGCCTTCGATGCGCATTGAGGCGATGACAACCTCTCCCGCCCGCTGACCGCCGCTCCCGATCCACGTCCAGCGCTCCGCGTCGTCGTCCCGGTGGAGACCCGACGCGCGGTCGAGCTCGGCGACGAGCTTGGGCTCGTCGAGCACGTCGAAGTATGTCGTCGTGAAGAGGAGGCGGTCGCCATCGTGGTTGATGAGCGTCGGCTCCCTCGGGTTGAACCAGACCTCGAAGAAGAAGGGGGCGAGGCTCGTTCGGAAATCTGCGCCATCGAGCTCGGCGCGTGCCTTTTCGAGACCCATGACCAGCCAGTCCCGGAGGTGGCTCGGGAGCGGTAAGATGCCGCCATCGAACTCCGGAAACCCCGACGCGCCCCTTGCGAAGATCCGCGCGGCGACGAGATCCCACGGGCGCATGACAAGCGACGCGCGCCGCTCGCGGACACGGGTCTCCCCGCCGTCGAGGACATTACGAACGGTGACGCTCTCGCCCGGCTCAACCGCGATGACGTCATAAAGCATCATGGCGCTCGCCCGGCCCATATCGAGGTATCTACGTTCTCCCGCGCGGAGGTCACGATCATGAGCGAGGAGGTGCTCGGCCAGCGTGACGCCCGCGCCATTCTGCGCGTCGAAGAAGAGCCACCACTGGAAAACACACTCCGCCATGTCGTGCAAGGTGGGGTCTTCGTACTTGTCGCGCAGGGGCAGGAGGTCGCCCCAGAACTCCTCCCTCGACCCCTCCAGCTCGTCTTCATCGACCCAGTCGAGCAACCGCTCGAGCGTGGATAGACGATCTGCCGCCGTGTACGCCCCGGCAGCGGTCGCGAGGCAGCACTTCTTGTACTTGCGTCCACTGCCACAGGGACAGGATTCGTTGCGTCCGATCTTCGCCATCGGGGACAAACCTACTCGATCCGCGGCCACAGTGGAAGGGCAGCGTTTGTCTCTGCCGTCGCGGCGTTCGCCCAGGAACATCCTTGCGCCAAGGGGGAGCGTCGGATCGGCTGGGCTGCCGGGCGCACGGTTTGTCCTCCAGGCGACGTTCAGGCCAAACGGGAAACGACCGTCGCTCAGTGTTTCCCCTGTCCGCCCGCAGCGAGGATGGGGCGAGTGGCTCGTCGGGCAGCCGCGTCGAACGGTGGTGCACGTCGCGAAATGTGGTTTTTCACACAATTTCATCGGGCGTGGGCGAGGCGGGCGCGGGAGGCAGCTCCCCGCCGGAGACCGCAAGGGCTTCTCGCGCTTGGCCAAACTTGGCCCGCCTCGAACAGAACTGCGATCATGCGTACTCACTAGACCCACGTATGGGGTGGGTCCGTGTGCAATCTCGGTCAGGAGGATCGATAGGCATTCACCATCCAGAGCGCCTACGACGCACTTGAGGAAGGATGGCGCCACCGACGACTTAGGCGGGAGCGGGACCGATCGGGGCGCGGCGTGCAGGGGTGCCGTCATCACAGGGGCGGAGCAGGCGATCGACAGAGGAGCGCGATTCAATGAAAGCGTGGATTCGAAGGCGCGCCCAGCGACGGCGCGATGGGCGGCTGGTTTTCGTGACGTCGGTGGTTTTCGATGCCGTCCTGTTCGGCGAGCTTTGCGAGCACGTCCAGGAGGAGGGGCAGCGGAGCGCGATGATCAATGAGGCGCTCCGGTACGCGCTGGGAGCGCCGGGGTGGGTCGAGAGTGCGATGGCGAGGCTGTTCCCCGATTCGGGACCGGCCTCCGTGGCGGCCCAAAGCTCGCGACGCGGGCAATCGTCGTCCGGCAGGCTGGCCCCAAGCAGTTCGCGGCGTGGGGCGCCGTCGTCATCATCACTCCGGGGGCCGTCGTCCCGGGCAGCGCCGTCATCGCGAACAGCGCCGTCGTCGCGGTCGAGGCGTGAACGACGAACCTGATTGACCCGGCCGAAGGCGGCGAACGCCCACGAGGCAAGGGAGCCCAGGTATGCCGCGCGCGGGAAGCCGGGAGCGCGCGCGACCTCCCGCACGGGAGACGGCGGCGCGGCTCGGGAGACGGTGGCGCCGGGGACGTGGCCTCTGGAGATGGCGGCGTCGGTGTCTCCGGAGACGGCGTCGCCGAGGGCGTCGCCGTTGCCGCCGCCATCTGCGGACGTTGTTCCCTCACGGTGAAGTCCGCCGATACTCGATGCGCCGCCATCATCACCACGCACGCCGCCACGATCGCGCTCGGGTCCGACGCGAGCACCGCCTTGACCGTGTCCAGTGTCGGCTCGCCACCGGCAATCGTCGCGCAACGCCGGACCAGCGCACGAGCTGCCGCCATGAGGCCCCGATCCGCGAGGAGCGCTTTCCCGAGCTTGAACCCGCGCAGCGTCCCGAGCAGGCTCCACGCAGCCGCGCTCCACTCGATCACCGGCCGGCGCTCCCCGTTCCAGTAGCCCGCGAGGCCCAGCGTTCCCGCGCCGAGAATCAACCACTCGGACGAATCGAGCGCGTGTCCGATCCACAGTAGCGCGATCGGCACGTTCCACGCATCGGACGGGCACGCCTCGGGGGCCGGCGCGGGGGCATGCACGGGAGCGGGTTCCGACGCCTCTACCCTCTCCGGCAAAGCGAGGCCCCCGAGCACCACATCCGCGAGCCATCGCAGCACGGCGTTCCTTCGATACTCCGCTCGTATCATCCAGAGCCACAGCTCGTCGGAGAACGGTTCCGGCGCATCCGAGGGTACGCGCAGGAGTGACGCCTGCACGAATCGACGTGAATGCGCGTTCAGGGCCGGATCCGCCAGCGCAGCAAGCGCGGCGGCATTCCACGCAGGGTCGCCGAGGCTCCGGTGGATCCGCATCCCCACGGCACTGCCCTGCGCCTCCAACGGCAGGCCCGTGAGCCCTTTTCCCGCGATCGCCAGCGCAGCGGCGAGTTCCACGAACGCCGTCGAGCCCTCACACGCCCCGATGAGCGCAACGGCGTCGACGACGTTGGCGGAAGACGCGGGGTGCATGGGTGGCTCCGCAGATCAGATACGCACAGGATCGCGATACTGCCAAGCGTAATATGGCGACGCCCGACGGTGCCATCCCATCCGTCCAGCCTGTCTCAGCGATCGAAGCGACGTCTATCACCCGCGCCTCCGCGGACAGACCGCGAAATCGCCGCGGTTGGACCATGGAAGCCGAACCTTGCCCCTTGTTTCACAGGGTCGCGATCCATACAGGGGCCATGAATCGATCCACTTTTCGCACGCGGGGGCCATGCCTCGGCGCGGAAAACGTTCCGCGGCCACCATTCTTGTGTTCTGATTCACGATGCGCGCCAGCGCAAGCGGCGTGCCCTCCGCGGACAGACCGCGAAATCACCGCGGTTGAGCCATGGAACCCGATCCTTGATCCTTGTTTCACAGGATCGGTGGCCATGCAGGGGCCATGAAACGATCCACTTTTCGCCTCCCGAAGCCATGCCTCGGAGCCCAGAAATTGTTTCACGATGTAGGAGTCGCACACACCCTGCAAAATCAGCCCGATTCCTGCGATCTCTGCGGTCTGCCCGAGGTCGTCGAGACGCGCGCTCGGATCCATGGAAAGCCATGGCTTTTCCATGGTCGAGCCATGCCGGGGCACATGGCTCCGGCCATGCCCCTCGGTATGGCTCCCCAGCGGCGACGGTTGAGGTCGCAGCGGCATCTCTCGCCCTGCGTGGTGCCTCCATATTACGTAACATGTCCATACGTATACACGTACGTTCATATTACGCAATATGTATAGAATCAAGCTCGCGTACCAGATTTCGCTTGGCCTGCCGGGAGCACTTACGGGATAACCTGCATCCTGTGACCGGCGCGGTTCGGCCGCCCGAGAAAGGTGCTGATCCCATGCCCATCCCCCCTGACTCACGGCGACCTCGTCATCCTGAGCTGCCGAGCGCCCACAGCACTGGCTCGCTCGAAGCCAATGCCCATCGGCAGGCGCGGCGTGCGCCGACCGGGCACAGCCACGCAAAAGGACGTGCCCGTGGGAGTTCGCTGGGCTCCGTGCCTGCCGCCCAGAAGTCGTACGTGGTAGAAATCGCGCCCGTGGAGGGGTGCTCATCGGAGATCACGGCGCGCATCCGACCGACCGAGCAGGCGGCCGTCGCGCTGGTCGACGAGGGGTTTCGGCTGAGTGATACGATTCTCGATCTCGTGAGCGAACTGCTCGTCGAGATCGCGCGGGAGGAAGAGGAGGACGACGATCCATGAAGGGAGAAACATTGCAATCCTGGGAAGAGGGCTCGAAGCCCCCCGAGCGCTGGTGGGCGTTCTACATCCGCGTGACACGCGAGGAGAGCGTCAAAACCGACCTATCGATCCCGAACCAGTGCTCGCGCGCCCGTGAACTCGCGTCCCTGCGTCGCTGGTCGGATTACCGGATCTATGTCGAGCCGAAGCACGTCACGGCGGAGGTATGGGCGGACAAGCGCCCGGCCTTGAAGCGGCTGCTCGACGACATCGCCGCGGGTAGAATCCTCGGTGTATGCGCGCGGCATACGGATCGGTTCTGGCGAAACAACGAGATCCAGGCTCGGTTCCTCAAGGTCTTGCGCGAGGCTGGCGTCGAGCTGTGGGACTTCAACAACCGATACGACTACAAGAGCGCACACGGGCGGTTCTCGCTCCAGGTGCTCGGGGCCGCTTCCGAGCTGGAGGTCAATCTCACCGGGGAGCGTATCCGCGAGATGAGGCGCGGCAAGGCCATCAAGGGAAAGGTCGGCGGCGGGCCTCCTCCCTTCGGGTACACGTCGCAATCGCGTCGAATCAAGGAGTTGGTAGCGGCGGGGCTGTCCGAGGACGAGGCGTACCGGAAGGCGTGCCTCGAATACCCGATCGGCAAGTGCTGGTACATCGATGAGAAAGAGGCGGCGACGGTTCGGCTCATCTTCGAGCTGTACACTTCAGCGAACTATCGCTATGGAAACCGACGGATCTGCCAGCACCTCATTCGACACGGCTACCGGACCCGTGAAGGCTATGACTTCCGGGCGAGCACCATTGTGCGAACGCTCAACAACCCCGTCTACGCCGGCTTCACGGCGTTCGACGAGGTCTCCTACGAGGAGCGCATTCCTTCACGACTGCCTCGGCACCAGCAGACCCGCTACAAGGGCGAGCATCCGGCGCTCATCTCGACGGAGACATGGGAGAAGGCGCAGCAGATCAAGACGGAAGAGAACGCGAGCAAACGCACGCGCACGAAGAGTCGGCAGCAGTTCGCGTTGACCGGGATCATGCGGTGCCCGAGCTGCGGCGGGCGAATCCAGGGAAAGCTCTCCAGCCGAGAGAAACGCCGCTATTACATCTGCACCCGTCGAGCGCAAGTCGGACTTGACGTCTGCTCATTGCCCATGATCCGTGGGGACGAATTGGAGCAGGCGACCTGGAACTGGCTCCACGAAGTGCTCTCCTCGCCGGCCTTCGTCATGGAACACGTGGCGCGGCTCCAGAAGAAGCTCGAAGGGGAGGTGCCGGCGGCGCAGCGCAAGCTCGCGACATTGAAGCGGCGCCGGGATACGGTGAAGGCTTCGATCGAGAAGTATTTCAAAGTGTTCGAGGGGTCGAGGGATGGAACGCCAGATGCGTCGATCCTCGATCGCGTGCGCGAACTGCGTGCCGAGTTGCGGACCGTCGAAGGCGAGATCGAGCAAATCGAAGCGCAAGCGAGCCCCGCCCCGTGCAAGGTGAGCGCGGAGCAGGTCCGGAAGTACCTCGCCAAGTTGAAGGCGCGCGTCGTCGAGGGTGATGGGGCGAATCTGCGTTCGCTATTTCACGAGTTCCGGCGGGAGCACGGGCTGGATATCCGCCCCGTGACGAACACCGAGTTCACGGTGGCCCTGGCGCTTCCCGTCGGGGAGATGGGCGAGGGAGGGAAGACGCGGCAGGTGGTTTCTGCGCTGGGGCGCAGGGGTTCCCGTGGGGGGCCAGTGGTCTCGGGTTGGGGAAATAGCGGATGGCCGCCGAGATCGGCGGGCTCGTCCGAGGGCGCCATGGGTTCGGCCTGGATCATGGCTTGGACCTCCTTTTCCCAAAGGGCTTTCGCGCCGGGCCCGGGAAGTATAGCTTCTCGGACTCGGCCGTATATCGAAAGGTCTTGCCGCATTGCGCGATGACCTGATACCTGCACTTACCCCCGTACAGGTCGATGATCTGCTGCCAGCTCCGCAGCGCGGCCGCGGGCGCTTTGGGTTCGGTCTGGGCCGTGGCTCGGACCGTGCCGTTGCGCGGATCCGGCTCGACGGCAGACGACTGCCCGTCGAGCGCAGTGGGCTCTGCGTCGTTCATAATCCCCTTAGCCTGGAGAATGCCTGACTCTTCGATTTATTGCAACGACAAAGTTGTGTGAGTGCTCACGCGATCGGGTTTGCCCAAATAATTTGTGAACAAACGATGCAACGCTTGGCTGCGCCGGATCAGCGCATTTGAAGGGGATCCGGTGTCTCCTTGCGGAGCGGCGAAGACCCCTGCTCGAGGGAGGCGCGCCGCATGTTGTGGTGGCCGTCGGCAAGGTCGCTCGGGACCGATCCAGCATTCAAGTAGCCACCTCCGGTCATGTCGGGTTCTTTGTACTGCAACCTCTCGATGCGATCTGGAGAGTCGCTCGCTCCAGACGGTGGGGAGGCTCGCGCCGCATTCCTCGGATTTGATGCTACCAAGGGTTTGCCCTTCTGGCCGTTCGTCGACGAGGGGTCGTTCTTTTCGAGAAACGACCCCCTCGGAGACAGCGTGAATGACGACCCTTCTACGTCGCGTGTGCGTCAGGGGGCCGCGGGCGAAAAAATCTTGCAGGGATGGTGAGGCGCGAGATCGTCGTCCTGGCGGCTGGATTTCGGCGTGTTCAGTGTTTCGATTGATGAACCGTGCAGTTGACCGCGGTCGAACCTTGCGCCTCGGAGCGTGACGGCGGTCCGGATGGCGTCCGCATGAGGCGTGCAGGACGGAATGGAGCATCGCCCCTGCGTGAGTGCTTCCGCGAAAAGCCGCGGGTTTTTCGAGGCCCGTCCGAGAAACACCCCGAACCCGAGCCGCGGCGGGCCGAGGGGGTCGGCTCGGGGAGCGTCGCGCGAGGTGGCTCGAGTTCGGCCGCGTCGAGCTGCGCGATGAGCGGGGCGTCATTGGGGGCGTCCGGTGTACGAAATCGCACGGCGGTGATCCTTCCGGGCAGGCGCGCGGCTCCTTCGAGCGGTCCGTTTTCCGAGCCAGCGAAGGGGATTTCGAGGGCCCCCGAGATTTAAGCCTTCATTTCAAGGGGTCACCCCGACGACTTCCGAGAAATCAGCCGAGGAGTTGCTTCAGCCGCGGAGCGGGAGGACGAGCTTTCGTGAGATTTCCGCGAGAGGGCTTCGGGGAGCATGCGAAATGTGGATCGATTTCTCGGCGGTCCTCGGATCGCCACGCGGCGAAATAAGGGGGTGCGTTCAGGATCCCCTATTGAAGCTCGGAAATGCGAACTCCGGTGGCAACTTGATGATTTTATTCGCGAAATGGCTTGAAAGTCGGCGCTTACATCCCGTACATTCCGGGGACCGACGCTGGGGAGGGGCGCTCGCCGAGAGCTCGAGCCCCCTTGCGCGCGTCGAGGAGGGTATCGGCATGTCTGCAAAGCAGAAGGAGGCCGAGCGCGGGGGCGCGCCGTGGGTGTCGCTGGACCGGGCGGCGGCGCATCTCGGGCTGAACGCGGCGCAGCTCCGCAAGACGCTGGAGCGCCGCGCCACGCGCGCGGCCGACGGCGGGACCGAGGCGATGGTCGACGGCGTGCGCGCGCGCAAGTTCGGGCGCCTGTGGCGCGTGAGGTTCTCGGAGGCGTGGGGGGCGCCGTGAGCGTCTCGATTGGAATGAGGGAAGGACGGAAAGGAGGCTGGCCGTGGCGTTGCGTAAGGTGAAGCGGCGAGGGGAGCCGCGGTTGTTCATCGATATGTACCCGTCCGGCAACCCCCATCCTTCCGCTCCTGCGCTCTTCCGTGCAGTTCTCGTCGTCGAAGGAGGTTCGTCATGGCTACGAGGACGACGAGGACCGAGCGCCGGTGGCGGCGCGTCGTGGAC
>NZ_JASBQE010000187.1 GCF_029960785.1 Polyangium sp. 15x6 | reverse complement strand
CGCCGCCGCCCGGGCCGCCGCCGCCCGGCCCGCCCGGACCGGCGCCGCCGGCTCCGGGCTCGAGGCCGCTCCGGTCCGGATCGATTCCATAAGCGCAGGCCGCGAACAGCGCGGCGATCGAGACCATGATCCCCATCCTCGCGGACGACACGACGAAGCCTCTCGTTCGCATGATGAACTCCTTTCCCTCGTCCCGAGAGAACACGAGCCGGCGGGACCGAGGCACGGCCAATGCCATATCATGGTCGGCCGAAAAGATCGACGACGCCCGCGGCGTCGAAGCGACCTTGACGCTCGACGAAAAATGCGGGTAGCGTCGAGCAGAAACGAATTCGATGGCCTTGAAAGATTCCTCGGTGACACGAATGCGATGGTCCCGCCGGCATTTTTTGGCCGCGACGCTCCTCGCCCCGCTCGCGGGCGCGTGCTCCGGGCGGCGCGGCGCGCGGCGTGATCCCGGCGGTGTCCTCACGGTGTCGACCGAGCAGCAGGCCTCCTGGGTGCGCAACTTCAATCCCTTGCTCGCGCCGGGCAACATCCGCTGGCCCACGCGGGCGGGAATCTACGAGCCCCTTTTCATCTACGACACCATCAACGGAAAACTCGTCCCGTGGCTGTCCACCGGCGCCACCTGGAGCCCCGACAAACGGACGCTCCATTGTGCCCTCCGCCCCGGCGTCACCTGGTCCGACGGACAGCCCTTCACCGCCGACGACGTCGTCTTCACATTCGAGATCCTCGGGCGCCACAAGGCGCTCGATCTCTTCGGCGTCTGGTCCTTCCTCGACGACATCCGGGCGCGCGGCGCGGACGAGGTGTTGTTCTCCCTGAAAAAACAATACGTGCCCGGGCTCGTCTACCTCGGCCACCAGCCCATCGTGCCGCGGCACCTGTGGCGGGACGTGAAAGACCCCGTCACGTTCACGAACGAGCGGCCCGTGGCCACCGGGCCCTTCACCGAAATCACGGTCTTTCAGAATCAGGTCTACGAGCTCGGTCGGAACCCGCGGTACTGGCAGCCGGGCAAACCCGCCCTCCGCGGGCTCCGCTTCCCCGCGTATCCCGGCAACGATCAGGCGACGCTCGCGCTCCTCCATGGCGAGGTCGACTGGGCTGGCAACTTCGTGCCCGACGTCGAGCGGATCTTCGTCGCGAGGGATCCGGCCCACCACCATTACTGGTTCCCGCTCGTGGGCGGCACCGTCATGCTCTATCCCAACGCCGCGCGTGCCCCGCTCTCGGACGAACGCGTGCGCAAGGCGATCAGCATGTCGATCGATCGCGCCCTGCTCGTGAAGGTCGCGATGTACGGTTATACGCGCCCCGCGGACGCGACCGGGCTCCATGACGGTTACGCGCGTTTCCGGAGCCCCGAGGCCGCGGCGGTCGGCGACTGGATCACGCACGACGTCGCGCGCGCGGGACGGCTGCTCGACGAGGCCGGGTATCCGCGCCGCGCGGATGGCCTGCGCGCCTCGGCCGACGGCGCGCCGCTCACGCTCGACGTCCACGTGGTCACGGGCTGGTCCGACTGGATCCGGGCCGCGCAGATCATCGCCCAGGGCCTGCGCGCGCTCGGCGTCACCTCCGCGGCGCGCGCGTACGACTTCAGCGCCTTCTTCGAGAAGCTCCAGAAAGGCGCGTTCGACCTCTCGCTCGGCTGGTCCTCGGACGAGCCCACGCCCTATCATTTTTATCGGGATCTGATGGGCACGGCGACCCTCCGGCCCCTCGGCGATCCCGCTGCGCGCAACTGGCATCGGTTCGGCAGCGAGGAGGCCGACGCCCTGCTCGCGGAATTCGAGGGGGCGGCCGACGAGCGCGAGGAGATGCGCCTCTCGCACGCGCTCGAGCGCTTGTTCGCCACGCGCGCACCGGTGATCCCGCTCTTCCCGAACCCGTCCTGGGCCGCGTTCAATACCCGCCATTTCGAGGGTTTTCCGAGCGCGCGGGATCCGTACGCCAAACCCTCCCCTTACAGCGCGCCGGAGTGCTTGCTCGTCCTCACGCGGCTCACGCCGCGGGGCGCGTGAGACGAAAGGATCACGAGGAGACGGCACGTGCGATACCTCCTGCGACAGCTCGGCCTGTACGTCCTCGCGGCCTGGGCCTCGCTCACGCTCAATTTCATCGTCCCGCGCCTCGCGCCCGGCGATCCCGCCTCCGCGATGTTCGCGCGCTACAAAGGACAGCTCCAGCCCGAGGCGCTCGCGGCGCTCCGCGAGGCGTTCGGCTTCACGGGAGGACCGCTGCACGAGCAATACGCGAGCTACCTCGCGCACCTCTTCCGCGGAGACCTCGGCGTATCGGTCGCGTATTTCCCGGCCAAGGTCACGGATGTCCTCGGCATGGGCCTCGGCTGGACCGCGCTGCTCACGGGCTCCTCCGTGGTCGTCGCGTTCGCCCTCGGCTCGCTCCTCGGCGTGATCGCGGCGTGGCGGCGCGGCGGCGCGTTCGACACGACGCTCCCGCCGCTCCTCGTGTTCCTCGGCGCGTTTCCTTATTTCTGGCTCGCGATGATGCTGCTTTATGGCTTCGGCTTCACGCTCGACGTCTTGCCGCTGCGCCACGCGTACGACGACACGCTCGCGCCCTCGCTGAGCTTCTCGTTCCTCGCGAGCGTCGCCGAACACCTCCTCTTGCCGGCGACCTCGATCGTCCTCGCGAGCGTGGGCGGCTGGATGCTCTCCATGCGCAGTTCGATGATCGGCGTGCTCGCCGAGGATTACGTCACGATGGCGCACGCGAAGGGCCTGTCGCCGCTCCGGATCATGTTCCATTATGCGGCTCGCAACGCGCTCCTGCCGAACGTCACCGGCTTCGGCATGGCGCTCGGGTTCGTCCTCGGCGGGTCTCTGCTCACCGAGATCGTCTTTTCGTACCCGGGCCAGGGCTATCTCCTCGTGCAGGCGGTTCGCAGCCAGGATTATCCGCTGATGCAGGGCATCTTCCTGACGATCACCATGGCCGTGCTCGCCGCGAACTTCCTCGTGGACGTGCTTTACGTATGGCTCGACCCGCGGACGCGCGGTCGCTGAGGGGCTCGGGAGCGCATCCGATGACGAGCACGAAGATCCCTCGAAAAGCCTCGGCCGGCCTCGTGATCCTCGGGGTGTTTTTCCTGATGGCGCTCCTCGGTCCCCTCGTCGCGCCGTACGATCCCTCGGCATTCGTCGACATCCCGCTGCAACCGCCCTCGCGCGCGCACCTGCTCGGGACCACCGGCCAGGGGCAAGACGTTTGGTCTCAAACGATCGCGGGCGCCAGGACGTCGCTGCTCGTCGGCTTCGTGGCCGGGCTCGCGATGACCACGATCGGCGCGATCGTCGGCGCGATTGCAGGCACGTTCGGCGGCCTCGTCGACGACGTGCTCTCGCTCCTCACGAACGTGTCGCTCGTCATCCCGGGATTGCCGCTCGCCGTGGTGCTCGCGGCGTATCTGCCCGCGGGCACGAAGGCGCTGCTCGTCGTGCTCGTCGCGACGGGCTGGGCCTGGAACGCGCGGGTGATCCGCGCGCAGGTGCTCTCGCTCCGCAACAAGGATTTCGTCGCCGCCGCGATCGTCACGGGCGAGAGCAGGCTCTACATCGTCTTTCGCGAGATCCTGCCCAACATGACGTCGGTCCTCGCGTCGTGCTTCATCAGCGCGACGGTGTACGCGATTGGCGCGCAGGTCGGCCTCGAGTTCTTGGGGCTCGGCGACATGAGCCTCGTGACGTGGGGGACGAACCTCTACTGGGCCAGCAACGACGCCGCGCTCCTGACGGGCGCATGGTGGACGCTCGTCCCGACGGGCCTCTCCGTCGCGCTCGTCGGCACGGCGCTCGTCCTCGTGAGCTTCTCCCTCGACGAGATCACGAACCCGCGCCTGCGCGCCGTGAGCGACTGGGCGCGCGCCCTCGCCACGCGCGGCATCCGCCCCGGCGCGTCGACGCCGGTCGTGAGGGATCATGGGTAGCGCGCCCCTCCTTTCGGTCGAGGATCTCGTGGTCGTGTACCAGACGCCCTCGGGCCCGGTGCGCGCCGTCGACCGCGTGTCGTTCGTCCTCGAGCGCGGCGAGGTGCTCGGCCTCGTGGGCGAGTCGGGCAGCGGCAAATCGACCGTCGCGCAGGCGCTCGCGCGCATCCTCGCGCCGCCCGCGATGATCACGGGCGGCCGCGTGCTCTTCGAGGGCCACGACGTCCTCGCGATGAACGAGGACGAGCTACGCCGCTTTCGCTGGCGCAAGATGTCCTTCGTCCTCCAGAGCGCCATGAACGCGCTCTCTCCCGTCCTGACGATCGGCGATCAGATCATCGACGTCCTCGTCACGCACGAGCGGACGAGCAAGCGCATCGCGCGTGAGCGAGCCGCCCACTTGCTCGAGCTCGTCGGCATCGACCCCGCGCGGCTCACGAGCCATCCGCACGAGCTCTCGGGCGGCATGCGTCAACGTGTTGGCATCGCACTCGCGCTCGCCCTCGATCCGCCGCTCGTCGTCATGGACGAACCGACGACGGCGCTCGACGTGGTGGTGCAGCACGAAGTGCTCTCGAAGATCGCCGAGCTCAAGGAGAAGCTCGGTTTGTCCGTGCTCTTCATCACGCACGACATGTCGGTCGTGTCGCAGTTCGCGACGCGCATCGGCGTGCTCTACGCGGGCCGCCTCGTGGAGATGGCGCCCACGCGCGAGCTCTTCCGCGCGCCGCGACATCCCTACACGGCAGGTCTGCTCGGGTCGTTCGTCTCGATCCACGGGCCGCGCCGCAGGCTCGCCGGGATCCCGGGCTCTCCCCCCGATCTGCGTCGTTTGCCCACGGGCTGCGCCTTCCGCGCGCGGTGTCGCGAGGCCGCCGCGCGCTGCGCGACGGAAGCGCCCGCGCTGCGCGTGATCGCCGAGGACCACCACACCGCTTGCCACCTCGTGTCCCCATGAGCGAGCCCGATCGAACGCCCCCGCTCCTCGAGGCGCAGCACCTCGGCAAGCTCTACCGCGTCGGAGGATGGTTGCGCCCGAAAAACCTCCGCGCCTTGCACGACGCCTCCTTCACGCTCGACCATCGCGAGATCCTCGCGCTCGTCGGCGAATCGGGCAGCGGAAAGAGCACGATCGCGCGGCTCTGCGTGCGCCTCGAAGCGCCGACGAGCGGACGCATCCTGTTAAGCGGGCGCGACGTCCTCGACGAGGAGCGTGGCCGCGCGACGCTCGCGTATCGCCGCCGCGTGCAGATGATCTTCCAGGACCCATTCGGCTCCCTGAATCCCGCGCGCACGATCGGCCAGCACCTCGAACGCCCGCTGCTCCTGCATGGCAAAGCAAAAGCGGGCGCTGATCTCACCACGCGCGTCCACGCCTTGCTCGACACCGTGGGCCTCGTCCCCGCGCCCGAGGTCGCCGCGAAATACCCGCAGGAGCTCTCCGGCGGACAACGTCAACGCGTCGCGATCGCGCGCGCCCTCGCCGTGGAGCCGGATCTCATCCTCGCGGACGAACCCGTGAGCATGCTCGACGTCTCGATCCGCGCGGACATCCTCAACCTGATGCTCGATCTCAAAGAGAAGCGCGGCATCTCGTTCCTGTACATCACGCACGACCTCGCGAGCGCGCGTTACGTCGCGGATCGGATGATGGTGATGTACGCGGGTCACATCGTGGAATCGGGGCCGAGCGAGGCGCTCCTGCAAAAGCCTTTGCACCCGTACACGAAGCTTTTGCTCTCGGCGATCCCCGATCTCGAAGGCTCGTTTGCCCGCGGGCTGCCCGCGCGATCCGGCGCGCCCGCGCTCGTCGATCCGCCGCCCGGATGTCCCTTCGCCGCGCGTTGCCCGGACGTCACCGAGGCATGCCGGCGCGAGACCCCGCGCCCCGTCACACGCGACGAGGGCCGCGTGGTCCGCTGTCACCTGTACCCCGAGCCCTCTCGGGCACGAAGCGAGTAAACCCAGCGAGGCATCATGTCCAAGTACGTTTTTCCCGACAATTTCGTGTGGGGTACGGCCACGAGCTCGTACCAGATCGAGGGCGCAGCGACCGAGGATGGCCGCGGCGAGTCCATCTGGGACCGGTTCTCGAAGACGCCGGGCAAGGTGAACGACGGCACGAACGGCGACGTCGCCTGCGACCATTACCATCGCTACCGCGACGACATCGCGCTCATGAAGGATCTCGGCGTGCGCGCGTATCGCTTCTCGGTGGCGTGGCCGCGCATCCTGCCGAAGGGCCGCGGCGAGGTGAACGCGGCGGGCCTCGACTTCTACGATCGGATCGTCGACACGCTCCTCGCCGCGGGCATCGAGCCGTTCGTCACGCTCTACCACTGGGATCTCCCGCAAGCGCTGCAAGACGAGGGCGGATGGACGAACCGCGCGACGGCCGAGGCGTTCGTCACGTACGCCGACGTGCTGAGCCGTCGCCTCGGTGATCGTGTCAAGAAGTGGATCACGCACAACGAGCCCTGGTGCGCATCCCTGCTCAGCCACCAGATCGGCCTGCACGCGCCGGGGATCCGCGATTATCGCGCGGCCCTCTCCGTGAGCCATCACCTGCTCCTCTCGCACGGCCTCGCCGTGCCCGTGCTGCGCAAGAACAGCCCCGGCGCCGAGGTGGGCATCACGCTGAACCTCGCGCCCACGGTCCCAGCGTCGCGGAGCGCCGCCGATCTCGACGCGGCGAGGCACCACGACGGCTATTTCAATCGATGGTTCCTCGATCCGCTCTTCGGCCGTCACTACCCGGCCGACATGGTCGCCGACTACATCAAGGCCGGACACCTGCCGCCCGAAGGCTTCACGGACGTGCGCCCCGGCGATCTCGAGATCATCGCCACCCCCTGCGATTTCCTCGGTGTCAACTACTATAATCGCACGGTGATGCGCAGCGACAAGGTGCCCGAGGAGCAGAACCTCCCGCGCACGGAGCACCTCGCGCCACGCGAAGAGTGGACCGAGATGGGATGGGAGGTCTATCCAGACGGTCTCCGCCAGATCCTGACGCGCGTGCACCTCGAATACGGGCCAGCGAAGCTCTACGTCACGGAGAACGGAGCGAGTTATTCGGACGGCCCCGACGCCGAGGGGCGCGTGCGTGACGCGCGGCGGACGCAATTCTTGCGCGACCACTTCATCGCAGCACGCCGCGCCATCGACGCAGGCGCGCCGCTCGCGGGTTATTTCGTGTGGTCCCTGCTCGACAACTTCGAGTGGGAGCGCGGCTACACGCAGCGCTTCGGCATCGTGTGGGTGGACTACGAGACGCAGAAGCGCATCCCGAAGGACAGCGCCCTCTGGTACCGCGGCGTCATCGCGGCAAACGGCGTGGAAGATTGATTTCCACAGCGTAGCGCCGGGGTTTCACCCCGGGCCCCGACCAGGGGTTGTCCACCCCTGGACCCGGACCAGCGCAAGCGCTGGACCCGGGGTCGATGAACTGCGCGATGCGCAGTTCATCGAACGGGCCGAGTCAAGACCAGCTACGACCCTGCCAATCGAGACAGCCGCGTTGCCCTTTCGACTGGCAACACTGCCCCACTGGCCTGTGGGAAGAACTGCGCAACGCGCAGTTCTTCCCCAAAAGGTCCAGCGCTTGCGCTGGTTCGGGTCGAGGGGCGAACAGCCCCCGCGGGGTCCGGGGCAGCGCCCCGGCGCCACGCTTCAGATGAGCTCCCTGCTCAGGGATTCTGCAGCGCTGCCTTGACGACCTGGCCGGCTGCGCTTGGATCGCCGTTCCAGTTGGTGATGAGTGACGGGAAATCGCAGCCCTTCACGTACCATGCCCAACCGGTCCAGGACATGCCGCGCTGCTTTGCGTAATCGAGGAGCTGGCTCGTGTAGTTCGTCGAGCAATCGAAGCTCCCGAACTCCGTGATGAACACCGGATCGGTCGCCGCGAGGAAGCCGAACTTCTGCTCCCACGTCCCCGGCTGCTTGCTCTCGAAATCGTACGGGTGCGTAACATACACGATGTTCGTCCCCTGGATACGATTCTGCGTCACGCCCGAGAGATCGAAGGCCCAGTCGAGGCCCCCGATGAGCACGAGGTTCTGCGCGCCCGTGGCCCGGACCGTGTCGTAGAGCTGCTGCATGCCCACGGCCTGGAAACCCTCGCCGCTATCGCCGCCGCTCCGCCACACGTCCCAGGAGACGTCCCGCGGCTCGTTGTAAAGCTCGAACAGCACCCGGCCGTCGTTCTTGTATTTTTCGGCCACGGATTGCCAGAACTTCACCGAGTTCTGATCGGCCATCCGCTGCTGCTTCGTGTCCCAGTTGTTCATGTCTCCGCGATCCGACCAGTGCAGATCGAGGATGACGTCGAGCCCGGCCTGGTGCGCCCACTGGATCGCTTGATCGATGTTCTGCTGGTATTGCCCGTCGTAACGGACGTGCCCCGGCAGCCAGAAGCCCTGGTTCAAGGAGAGGCGCGTGACGTTCGCGCCCCAGCCCTTGATCTTCTGGAAATCGGCGAGCGAGATGTTCTCGCCCTGCGGCGTCCATTCGTGCGAGGGCCGCGCGAGCCCGCGGAAGACGTGGACGTTGCCACTCTCATCGTAGATCTTGTTCCCTTGCACGTAATATCCGCCCGGGGGAACGGGCGGCGCGCCGCCGCTGCCGCCCGTGCCCGAGCTCGACGAGCTGCCGGAACCGCTGGAGCTGCTCGATGCACTCGACGCGCCTGCGCCGCCTGCGCCGCCCACGCCGGGCGTGGAGCCGCCCATGCCCATCGTGGACTGGGCGCCGCCCTCGCCGCCTTGACCGCCCGTGAGATTCGACGTCTCGCCGACGTCGCACCCGATCCCCCCGAGCGAGACCCCGAGGAGCGACAGACCGAGGAACAAGAGGCCGCGTCGTGATTGCATGGTTTCTCTCACTCGAAGAAGGAGATGTCGTCGATCCAGATGTCGAAGTTCGCGTTTTGCCCCGCCTGGAAGTGCACGTAATACAGCGCGTCCTTCTTGATCGCCGTCAGGTTCTGCTTCGACCAGTTCACGGTCTTGAGCTCCGCGAAGCTGAACTTGAACTCCTGCCAGTCGGTCGTGAGCGTGATGTTCGCGCCGAAGTCGTCGCTGCACGTCATGCCGCAGTTGCCGGCCTCGGGCGTGGTCTGCGAGTCGCCGACGTTGAAGCGCACGGCGCCGCTCGCGCCCGCGCCGACCTTGGCCCAGAAATGCACCCCGTTGAACTGGGATGCATTGAAGGCCTTCTTCGTCACGCCGTCGTTGTTGAAGTCGAACCCGAAGCCCGCGCCCCACGTCGTGAAGCCGCTCCCCTTCGTGTTTGCCGCGTACATGCTGGAGCCCCGCGCGGGCGACAGCGCGGTCATCTCGAAGGGATCCCCCACGATGGGCGTCTGCGTCGCGCCGGCCGTCTCGTCGTTGTACGTGTACCAGGCGCCCAGCAAACCCGCGTTCGGGGTGATCGAGCCGTTTTGATCCTCCATATCGTCGATGCTGGTGAGCTTTTGCCCGCCGCCGCCGCCGCCCGGGCCGCCGCCGCCCGGACCGCCGCCGCCGGGGCCGGGGCCTCCGCCGCCGCTCGCGCCTGCCCCTCCCCCT